>NZ_JAKMSR010000012.1:0-37776 GCF_025772765.1 Campylobacter sp. CNRCH_2015_0814
GACTAAACCCTTAATGGGTTTAGTTTAGTTGATGAAGGATTTTAAGCAAACTCCATCTACATTTAATTCATAAGCTTTTTTCAGGTTATTTTTTAAAGTATCAAGCAAAAATAAAATTTTAGAATCAAACATATAAAACTCGGCCATCTTTGATGCAATTTTTGCCAAATTTTCATCTTTTATTAAAATGTATTTTGCACCCAATGCATTAGAAAGTAAAATTTCTTCTTCGTTTTTAACAAAAATACCAAAATCTACTTTTTCATCTTTTGCATTTTTAATAACCGATTCATCATATTCAAAACAATTCACATTGGTTTTAATAAAAATATTTTCATAATGACTAAATTTTTGCATATTTATCAAAGGATGTCCAAAAATTAACATAGCTTTTCCTTTACTTTTAAAAGACAATAATTTCTAAAACCGCGGTTGAAAATTTTATAATCTTTCATTCCTTGTAGTTCATCATAAACCTCGCTACCTTTATAAAGCAAAAATGAAGTTTTTTCATCATAAAATTCATTTGAAATTTCAATCAAAGGTTTTATATCCATCAAAGCCCTTGATGTGATCAAATCTACTTTGAAAGGTGGATGATTTTGTAATTTTTCTTTTATGATATTTATATTTATCAAATTAAGCTCAGTTTTAATCACTCTTAAAAAAGAAGCCTTTTTAATACTAGGTTCAAATAGAAAAAAATTACTATTTTCCAAAATACATGCTAAAAATATTGCAGGAAAACCAGCCCCACTTCCAACATCAACAACCTTTTTTTTATCAATCAAATCACAATAGTCTAAAATTTTTATACTATCGATAATATTGTCGTCTATGTTTTCAAGATGAGTTAGATTATGCACAGCATTAAATTTTTTTAACAACTCTTTATAAAGCGTGATTCTTTGGTAAAAATCATCTTTATTTGCAAAATCTTTTAAAAAATTTAATTGCTCTTCATAAATTTTCAATTTAAATGCCCCATTTGCGTATGTTTAATTTCCAAATAATCTTTATTAAAACGATTTGCTTCAATTAAAATAGGAATTCTTAAATTTACTTTCCCTTTTAAAGAGCTAAGTTTTTCAGGATTATTAGTCAAAAGATTAATCTTAGTAATCTGATAATGTTTAAGCATAAAATCTACTATTTCATAACTACGCTCATCTGCTTTAAATCCTAATTGATGATTTGCCTCTATAGTATTAAAACCCTTATCTTGCAAGGCATAAGCATTAATTTTATTAAAAAGTCCTATACCTCTTCCTTCCTGTCTTAGATAAATCACCATACCACCATGCTCTTGGATATATTTTAATGAAAAGTCAAGTTGCTCACCGCAATCACATTTTAAACTTCCTAAAACATCGCCTGTTAAACATTCTGAATGGATTCTAATATTAACTTCTTTTTCTAATTTTCCTTTAAAAATACAAAGATGTTCTTTGTCATTTTCTTTAAAACTTTGTATATTAAATTCTCCAAAACGAGTGGGAAGTTTTGCTATTTCAGAAATTTGAATAGTCATTATTTTCTTCACCTTTTTACAAAAAATATGCTAGAATTTAAGCAATTTTAACAAACAAAAAGGAAATTTATGTTTAAACGCTTTAGAAGATTAAGACTAAATGAGAATATTAGAAGTCTAGTAAAAGAAAATACTTTAAATTTAGATGATTTAATCTACCCCCTTTTTGTTGTAAATGGTACTAATATTAAAAATGAAATCGCATCTATGCCAGGTGTGTTTCAAATGAGCTTAGATGAAATTTTAAAAGAATGCGAAGAACTAATTAGTCTTGGTATTAAAGCTATTATTTTATTTGGTGTGCTAGAAAGTTCTAAAAAAGATAGCTGTGGAAGTGATGCATTGAGCGATGATGGTTTGATTGCTACAAGTCTAAGAGCTATTAAGGCAAAATTTCCTAATTTAGTAGTGATTACCGATCTTTGTTTTTGTGAGTATACTGATCATGGTCATTGTGGTATTATTGATCCAAAAAGCAAAAGTGTGGATAATGATTTAACTTTAGAAATTTCAGCCAAACAAGCTCTAATTCATGCCAAAAACGGTGCTGATATGATAGCACCAAGCGGTATGATGGATGGCATTATTGAAACTTTAAGAAAAACTTTAGATGAAAATGGTTTTGAGAATTTACCTATTATGGCTTATTCTACTAAATTTGCCTCAGCTTATTATGGACCTTTTAGAGATGTGGCTGATTCTGCGCCAAGCTATGGGGATAGAAAAACCTATCAAATGGATTTTGCTAATGGTAAAGAAGCCTTATGCGAGAGCTTAGAAGATGAAAAACAAGGTGCTGATATTTTGATGGTTAAACCAGCACTTGCGTATTTAGATGTAGTTAAAGATATAGCAAATCATTCCAAACTTCCACTTTGTGTGTATAATGTAAGTGGTGAATATGCTTTATTAAAAGCAGGTCAAAAAGCAGGCGTGATTGATTATGAAAAAATAGTACTTGAAACTATGCTTGCATTTAAAAGAGCAGGAGCTAAGCTTATCATAACTTATCATGCAAAAGAAATTGCAAAATTATTAAATAAGGAGTAAGATTGGATAGTCTAAGTAAAAAAAGTTCTCAAGATATCATTAATGAATTATCAAATTATTTGGGTATAGAAAAACACAATCAAACCATATTTCATCTAACTCATATAAACGAAAAAGAAAAAAAATTAAGCTTAAAAAATGGCCATGAATTAGCACCTGAACCATGGTTTATAGTAGATGAAAATGGCGAAGTTAAAACTATGTTTTCTGTAAAAACCCTAATTGAGTTTTTACAAAATGCCAAAGAGGTGCAAAAAGATAATTTTGAACTCAAATTAGAAAAGGCTATTTATCAACAAATTCCTATTGATTTTAACGATGTTTGGACGGTTGCTATGGATGAGATTAAACATCAAGTTGCCAAAGGCGTAAAAGAAGTAAATATTGATTTAGATCAACTAATTAGCAATATTCATACCAAACATCCTAATTTGTTTATTAACATGAAAGAAATGATGCAAAAGGTAAAACCAAATGAAAGATTATAAAAGCTTTGTTAAATACTCCAAAGCAGGCCCAAGATATACATCTTATCCTACTGCAGTGGAGTTTAACACTCAGTTTAAATATGAAGATTATATACAAATTTTAAAAGATCAAAAAGCACAATTGTCTTTGTATTTTCATTTGCCTTTTTGTAGAAGCGCTTGCTATTTTTGTGGTTGTAATGTAATATATACTGCTAAAGAAGAAAGCAAAGAAAGATATTTAAATTATCTTTTTAAAGAACTTGATCTTTTAGCAAATATCATCAACACCCAAAGAGAAGTAGCTCAAATGCATTTTGGTGGTGGTACACCTACATTCTTTTGCGCCAAACAATTACAAAGTTTGATTTTAAAAATTAAAAGCATTTTTCCAAATTTTACCCAAGATAGTGAAGTAAGCTGTGAGATTGATCCTAGATTTTTAAATGAAGAACAAGCTGATGTTTTGATTCAAAATGGTTTTAACCGTATTAGTTTTGGCGTGCAAGATTTTGATGAAAAAGTTCAAAAGGAAATTCATAGAATTCAACCTTTTGAATTAACCAAAAATGCAGTAGATATGGTAAGAAAAAAGGGAATTAACTCAGTAAATATGGACTTAATCTATGGTCTTCCTTATCAAAGCCTAGAAAGTTTTAAGCAAACTTTAGAAAAAGCATTACTAATCAATCCTGATCGTTTTGCTATTTTTAACTATGCACATGTGCCTTGGCTTAAAAAAAATATGAGAAAATTTGATGAAAGCACATTACCAAGCCCTGATGTAAAACTTCAGATTTTAGAATACTGTGAAAAATTTTTAACTCAAAATGGTTATAAAATGATAGGAATGGATCATTTTGCAAAACCACAAGATGAACTTTTTAAAGCTTTAGAAAATGGTAGCTTGCATAGAAATTTCCAAGGCTATACTACAAAAGGTGGAACTGATTTAATTGGCATTGGCTTAACAAGTATAGGCGAAGGACAAAGACATTATATGCAAAATTTCAAAGACATGCCAAGTTATGAAAAAGCTATTGATGAGGGTAGATTACCTTGTGAAAAAGGTATTATGCTTGATGATGATGATGAATTAAGAAAAGCTGTTATTATGGAACTTATGAGTAATTTTGCACTTAATATAAAAAATATAGAAAATAAATTTAAGATTGATTTTTTTGAATATTTTAAACAAGATTTAAAAGAACTTGAAGAACTTGGCGAATTTGTCACTATAGATAAAAACCATATCAAGGTTAATGAAACAGGAGTACTTTTAATACGTAATATTGCTATGTGTTTTGATAAATATTTAAAACGCATTAGCGAAGACAAAAAAGTATTTTCTAAAACGGTTTAATATGCTAAATGTTAATGAAATTTCTAATGCTTGCGTAAAATGTGGCAAATGCATACCAGTTTGTACTATACACGAGATAAACCGCGATGAGAGCACTTCTCCTCGTGGTTTTTTGGATTTAATTAGTGCTTATAAAAATCAAGAACTAGAACTTGATAAAAATCTTAAAAAAACTTTCGAATCATGTTTTTTATGCACAAATTGCGTTGAAGTTTGTCCAAGTCATTTAAGAGTAGATAGTGCTATTGAAAAAGCACGCTTTGATATAGCTCAAAAATTTGGCATAGCATGGTATAAAAAGCTTGCTTTCTTTTTTTTAAGACACAGAAAGATTTTAGATATCTTAGCAAGATTAGGCTATGTTTTTCAAAGTTGTGCTTTTAGCTTGCAACATAAAAATTTAGGAATGAAAGCTAAATTTAGCCTACCTTTAATCAAAAAAGACCGCTTATTACCTTCTTTAGCTAAGAAAAGTTTTTTAGCCTCTAATCCTGATTTTATAAACAACCAAGGTGAAAAAACCATAGGACTTTTTATAGGTTGTTTGTCTAATTATTCTTACACTAATACAGGTTTTGCCTTGCTTGAAATTTGTAAGCATCTTAAAATTAATGTAGATTTATTAAAAGATCAATCTTGTTGTGGTGCTCCTCATTATTTTACCGGAGATTTTAACAGCGTAGAAAAATTAGCTAAAAAAAATATCATTTATTTTGAGGAAAAATTAAAAACACTAGATTATATCATTATCCCAGAAGCGACCTGCTCTGCGATGATTAATATAGACTATGAACATTTTTTCCATATGCAAAATGATAAAGAATGGGCAATAAGAGCTAAAAATATTTCCAGTAAAATACTACTTGCAACAAAATATTTTTATGAATACACTAATTTAGAAGAACTTTTAAAAACAAAGAAAAAAATAAATACAAAAATCGCATATCATGATCCTTGCCATGCAAGAAAAATGCAAGGAGTTTTTAAAGAACCAAGAGCTTTACTAAAGCAAAATTATGCTTTTAAAGAACTTATCAAGTCAAATGAGTGCTGTGGTTTTGGTGGAGTTAGCATGCAAACTGATCATTATGAAAAAGCTTTGCAAGTTGGCATAAAAAAAGCTCAAAACATACAAAAAAGTAATGTAGAAATCATTAGTGCAGAGTGCTCAGCTTGTAGAATGCAAATTTCAAATGCATTAGAGCATGAAAAAATTTCCACAAGATTTTTACACCCATTAGAACTTATAGCTAAAACACTTCAAGATTGAAAACTAATCTTGATGTTTAATATCTTCAATGTTTGATCTATTTTTTTCTATTAAAATTCTATTTTGTTCTATGTTTTCACTATTTTTCTTGCATTCATTTTTTAAAATCTCTATATTTTTATGCAAAATCTTTATTTTTCTTTCATAACGATTAATCAGCAAAAACACTATAAATAAAAATAAAATTAAAATAGCCCAATTTAAAAATGCCATATTTATCCTTTCTTTAGATATATTAGTACTTTTTATCTTAAATTACAATTCTTTTTAAATTTGGAGAAAGTTTTACTAAAATTTCATAATTAATAGTATTAAAAAAGTTGGCCATAACATTTGCATCATTCATAACACAAATTACCTCACTATCATTCTCGCAAGAAAAGCTATCCATAGACATTTTTCCAAGTATTTTTTTACCATTAGGAAGAAAAAAATCTTTTTTACCATCATAACGCAAAAGCCCATCAGCATAACCTAAATCATAAGTTGCTATTTCGATATCTTCTTTTGCACTATACATTCCACCATAACCAACACTTTGACCTTTTTTTAACACTCTTTGGCTTAATTTTTCAGCCCATAAACTCAAAACCCTACGCAAGTCTTTACTAAAATGCGCATAACCAAATTGTACAAGCCCTACTCTACAATACTCATCATCTTCTAAAATATTTGCTCTAAATAAAGCTTCAGAATTATGAGAATGAAATACTAAGTTCTTAGCCTCTTCTTGTAATAAATCATAAATTAACTTTTTAGCGTGTTGAAATTTTTGTTTTTGCACAAAATAACTCGCATCTACTTCATCACTTCCTGCAAAATGCATCATCACTCCATGAAGTATCAAATTATTACTTTTTAACCCTTGCATCACTTCTTGAATTTCTTCAAGCAAAATTCCATTTCTATGCATGTTTGTATCTATGACTAAATGAATTTTTGTATTTTTTTTAAGCTTTTTTATGTCATTTTTTGCATTTAATGCATAAATAAATTTTTCACTTTCATTACCATGTGGATGATGAGATAAAATTAAGATATTATCAAAAATATTTTCAAGCTCTTTTGCTTCGTCTTCATTTTTTACGGCTATAAAATTTATACCTTTTGCTCTAGCTATAGGAGCTAAAAGTTTAGCTCCATGACCATAAGCATTATCTTTAAAAACACAAATTACTTTTTCATAACCTCCAGCCTTAGAGGCTATTAGGTTAAGATTATACTCATAAGCTAAGCGATCGATTTTTATATAAGCCATTATTGTTCAGCTAAAATTTGCATTTTATCTTCAACTAGCTTAACATAAAGAACTTTTTCTCCTTTGAATTTATAATTAGTACTACGATAATCTTCATAAAATCCTATTCTAAAAATCTTCTCATTTTTTTCATTTGGATAAGGACTTATGCTAAGATCTGAAAATTTAATAGTTTTTTCTTCTTTTTTAGCAAAAATTCTTTGTTTGTTTTTTGCAAACTGCTCATATGAAAATTTATTTTTATGCTTGAATATTTTTTGATCATAAAAAGATAAGTATTTGTCAATGTCACTTTTTTGCCAACTGTCTTTCCAAGCAAATAAATTTGCTAACAAAATAGCAACTTCTTCATGGTTTGTTCTTACTTTATTTTTTTCCTCTGTCATTGCATATGATTTTCTATCAGCGACTAATTTATTAAAATCTTCTAGTAAATCATTTTGTACAGCAATACAACCTCTAGTTTTATAAGTATCTAAACGCGTTCCATCTAAAGGATATCCATGAATCCAAATTCCACCACCTGTTTTACCTAAAGTTTTATCTAAAACGTTTGGATAAGTTGTCGCAAAAGCAAATGGTCCATAATATGGGTCACCAGGATAAAATTTCTTTCCAAGCTCATAAAAACCTATAGGAGTTTTTAAATCCCCTTCTATTTCTTTATCTCCAGCCAAACCAGTTAAAACATCTTTTTGAATAAATTTCTTTTCTACTTTTCCATCATTATAATGATAAACTCTAATGATTTTGTCGCTTTTATTAGTCAATACAATAGCTACATTTTCTTCGTAGTAACCAAGGCTAACATTTTTATCTTTTATCTCATCAAGCCAAAAATCTTTCTTGCTTAATTCTTGCTCTAACACCTTTTCAACTGCATCAATACCTTGATTTAAATAAATTTTTGCAAGATCACTTGCATTTACAAATACAACCAGACTAAATAATACTAATATAGTTTTAAACAATTTATACCTTTCTATTAAAATTTAAAACAACAAAGAGATAATTATAATATTTTTACAATAAATATATTTTTAATTTTTTCCGTGTATAATGTTTATGATTGACTAAAAAATATAAAGGAATGATAATGAAAAAATTACTTAGTTTAGCTATATTAAGCACCTTTGCTATTGCAAATGAAATCACTATAAATGATCCTTATGTTAGACAAACTCCGCCAAATTCTAAAACAACAGCAATTTTTTTGGAACTTAAAAACAACTCTGATAAAGATATAAAACTAATAAAAGCTCAAAGCTCATTAAGTGATACAACTGAAATTCACGATCATATCATGGAAAATGGTAAAAAAATGATGGTGCAAATCCCTCAAATTACCATAAAAGCCAATTCAAGCGCTGAACTTAAGCCAGGTGGCATGCATATTATGATACTAAATCTTAAAGAAAATATCACACCTCAAACCAAAGCTAATTTAACACTTTATTTTGATGATAATAGCACAATTGAACTAAAAGATATTAAGTCAAGAAGTATTAAAAAATAATGAAAAATCTACTTATCTTTGCCCTAGCTATAATCTTTGCTATATGCGGGGCTTATTTTTATACTAATTCAACAAATTCTGGGAAAAAAAGAGAGTTAATCATCACTTTAACGCCTTTAGCATGCGATCTAAACACTCAAGAGTGTGAGTATAATTTTAAAGATAAAAAAATCTTGATAAATTTAAATCCAAAGCCTATAACTACACTAAATGAACTTGATTTAAATATCACTAATTTAGGTGAGTTTAAAAAACTAAACGCTAGAGTTTATGGGCTTAATATGTATATGGGAGATATTGTTCCACAATTTAAAAAAATCAACAACACTTATCATGCTAAATTAGTTTTAAGTTCTTGTACACTAGATGTGATGCGTTTTAGAATAGAACTTTTTGATGATGAAACTCCACTAGATTTTTATTTTGACTTTGATGTAAAAAGGTAAAGTATGAAAAAAATAAATATTTTTTTATTAATTATGGTAATTTTTGGGGTGTTTTTTATATCAGTGCAATATTTTGAAAATAACAAATACAATTTTCACTTAAATTCTGAAAAAGGCATGCTTAGTTTAAAAGATTTTATCGGTAAAAAATTGATTGTATATTTTGGTTATACATATTGTCCTGATGTTTGCCCTAGTGAACTTGCCTTAATTGCCAATGTTTTAGAAAAAATGCCAAATAAAGAAAAAGCTCATGTGGTGTTTATCTCACTAGATCCAGCAAGAGATAGCAATCTAACTCAAACTAGTCAATGGGTAAAATATTTTTATCCAAATTCTACCGCTTTAGTTGCTAAAGATGAAAAAGAATTAGAAAAAGTTACTAAAAATTATGGTGTGGTATATGAAAAAATCAATCTTAAAGATTCTGCTATGGGATATTCTATAGCGCATAGTGGTGAATTTTATCTGATCGATGAGAATGGAAAATTTATTAAAACCATAAAAGATATTAATTATGAAAGCTTTTTTAACGAAATTCAAAAATTCTTAAACGAATAAACTTTTACAATTTATTCGTTTCTTAAAGTATCTAAAATATCTACTTGAGTTGCTTTTTTGGCAGGATAATAAGAAGATAAACTTACAATCACAATAGCTCCAAAAAGTGTAATACAAAAATCAACTAAAGAAAGTTCTAAAGGCAATTTACTCATACCATAAACATCACTTGGCAAAGAAATAATATCAAAATTTCCAAGCACCCATAAAGCTATAGCTGCAAGAATCACACCTGCTATAATACCACTTCCACCTATTAAAAACCCTAAAGAAAAAAAGGTTTTTTTAATCTCTAGCTTACTAGCACCTAAGGAAAGCAATAAAGCTATTTCGCTGCGTCTATTCATCACTATCATCAATAAAGAGCTTACTATATTTAAACTTGCAACTAAAATAATCAACATTAATACTATAAACAAAGCCCTTTTTTCTAAAGCAAGAGCTGCAAAGAAATTCCCATTTTGTTCCCACCAACCGATGCTAGCATATCTTGCACCCAAAAAAGCACCAATTTGTTTAATATCTTCAAAGGGTTTATTTGAATACACATGCACTCCATCATAACTTCCTTGGGGATATGATAAAATTTTAGCTAAGGCTTTAGCATCTGTATACATATAAGCTTTATCATAGGCTAATAACCCTGAAGAAAAATCAGCCTTAACATCAAATCTTTTAACTTGCGGGATAAGCGAAAGACCACTAGCATTTAGATTGGAAAAAATTAGAGTTATTTTTTCATTATCATCTAGTCCAAATTCATCTTTTAAACCCTTACCAATTAAAATATCAAAATTATCTAATTTTTTATCTCCTAAAGCTTGAGCTACTACTTCATTGATCTTTTTTTCATCTTCAAAATTAACCCCAAAAAGCATACCACCTTCTAATTTTAAATCATTTCTTGTTATGACTTGAGTAGCAATATAAGGACTAAATAATAAATTTGGAAATTTGATTCTTAATTCTTGTAATAATTTATCATCCACACTTGCTCCAAAACGTGGCAATATAGTGATAGGATAATTCATCGTAAAAAGTTTTCTTTCAAATTCTTTATCAAAACCATTCATAATAGCCATTGCAACTAAAAGCACGCAAAGCCCTATACTCACACCTAAAAAGGCTAAAATTTTTGAAAGCATGATAAAGGGTTGATCTTTATCAAAACGCAAATATTTAAATAATAAATAACGTGGGATACTTTTTTGCATTTTATACTCTTAATATTTTTTTAAGTATTTTAACTTGATTTTTATAAAAGCTAGCTTTATATTTATTTAAGATAATATACAAAGGCACTATTATCATGAAATTCAACTATAAATCTTAAAGGTAAAATTCTTACATAAGTTTCACTTTGAGCGCTTGCTTGTTCACTTTTTACAAAATCTTTTACATCTATTTTTGCATTAAAAAAGCAATCAATTAAATCATTTTTGTGAGCATTTAAAAAATTAAATTTATCTAATTTTGTCATTTTATCTTCATCTATCATACCAAAATCATTGCGCACTAAAGACTTCAAGTCACTTGGTGTATAAACTAACTCACAAGCATATTCTAAATTCTTTTTTTTACTCTTAGTCATAGCCATAGAAATAGTTTCATTTTGATGAAAAAGGATTAAATTTTTATTAGAGAGTTCTGCCCAAAATATAAATTCATCTTGGGCAGTAGCATTAAAAATTATAAGGATTAATAAGCAAACAATTCTTTCCACTTGTCAGCATCGATTTTAAGTTCTACATTTACTCTATAAAGACCATCTTTAAAGTCTTGATCAACTACACTTGCATTTTTAATCAAACCATTTACTTGTGCTGTAATGGTTGAACTTTTAAGCATTGCATCTTTTACTGTATCTTTACCATTAACTCTTACACCATATAACTTACTAGCTAATTGTCTATAAGCATCAGTGATTGCTGCTCTTTTAGCTAAAGCCAAAGCTTGACCAACAGAAACTGTATTTAAAGGAGCAATACCCTCACCCACTGCTGTAAAAGTTAAATCATTATCTGTGCTTGTATCATTTGCAAGCATTTTTTCTTCTCTAATGATATTACGCACATCATCTTTGTCTACTTTTTGAACTACAACATCAGAACTTGCAGCTTGAGTAGCTTGAGCTTGAGTAGGTTTCGCACCTCTTTGATCTAGTGCACACGCACTAAAACCTAAAGCCAAACAAAACATAAAAATAACTTTTTTCATTTTTACACCTTCAATTTATTTGATATTATCTAAGATAGCAAAAAGCATTCCAGAATTTTACTATTCTAAATTTAAATCCATATTAGTTTCAGCATCTAATTCCTCATCTTCTTCTTTAGGACATTTAGCAATGCTTACCACTTCATCATTTTCCACATTAACAACAATCACACCACTTGTGTTTCTACCTGCTTTTCTAATACTTTGCATATCAACGCGTATCATCTTACCACTGCTTGTTAATGCCATTAAATCCATACTTTCATCAACTATAACTATTCCGATTAAATCTTTTGTTTTAGCAGTAAGCTTCATACATATTACACCCTTACCACCTCTACTTTGAAGTCTATATTCACCTGCATCAGTACGCTTACCTATACCTTTTGCACTTACGCTTAAGATTTCTTGAGCGTCATTTTCTATAACAACAGCACCCACAACTTCATCATCTTTTTCTTTAAATTTAATCGCAGTCACCCCTCTACTTACACGGCCAATCTCTCTAACTTTAGCAAGTGGGAATTTAATGCACATACCTTTTTTGGTAACCGCAAAAAGCATTTTACCACTAACAATTTCAAGCTCTTCGCTATTTTCATTTGTTTCAATTTCCAGATTATCTTCTGCTTCTAAGTTTTCATCTGTATTTATATTTATAATTTCACTTTCATCTCTTGATACAATAATTGCAGTAACAAGCTCATCATTTTCATCTAGATTAATCGCTTTTACACCCACGCTTCTAATATTTTGATATTCGCTTAAATTTGTGCGTTTTACGATACCATTTTTAGTAAAGAAGCACAATGATTTGCTCTCATCAAAATCAGTAGTTGGAATAATTGCCATGATTTTTTCATCTGCTTGTAGATTAATGAGATTAACCACGGCTTTGCCTTTAGCGGTTCTACTTCCTTCAGGAATTTTATATACCTTAAGCCAATAAAGTTGCCCACGATCAGTAACAAACATCAAAGTATCATGTGTGTTTGCCGTAAAGAAGCTTTCTATAAAATCATCATCATAAGTTGTAACCGCGACCTTGCCTTTACCACCGCGTTTTTGTTTTTCATATTGCTTGCTTGGGACACGTTTGATATAACCACGATGAGTAATGGTAACTACCATGTTTTCATTTGGTATTAAATCTTCTATATCAATATCATCATAGTCATCTTCAATTTGAGTAATTCTTGGTACATCAAATTTTGTTCTGATTTCTTTCAACTCATCTTTGATTAAATTTTCAAGCAAAATTTCGCTTTTTAAAATTTGATCAAGTCTTTCAATTTCTGCTAATAATTCTCTTAATTCATTATCGATTTTTTCTCTTTCAAGTCCTGTTAAACGACCTAATTTCATATCTAAAATCGCATTAGATTGAAGCTCGCTTAAGCCAAATTTTTGCATTAATAAATTTTTAGCCGTTGGGTTATCAGGAGAGTTTTTAATCAAAGCTATCACTTCATCAATATTATCTAGTGCTATTTTTAAACCTTCTAAAATATGCGCTCTAGCTCTAGCTTTTTGCAACTCATAAATAGTTCTTCTAATAATTACGGTTTTTCTATGATTTAAGAATAAATTTAAAAGTTCAATTAAAGAAAAAATTTTTGGTTCTTTATTATATATAGCAAGCATAATCACACCAAAAGTGCTTTCCATAGTGGTAGATTTAAAAAGATTATTCAACACAATCTCACTCATAGCATCGCGTTTTAGTTCAATCACCACGCGAATTCCTTCTCTATCACTCTCATCTCTAACTTCAGCAATACCTTCGATTTGTTTTTCTTTAGCAAGTTCAGCGATTTGCTCTATCAATCTTGCTTTATTAGTTTGATAAGGAAGTTCATCTATAACGATAATATCTTTATTAGCTCTTTTTTCAATATGAGTTTTTGCTCTTACTTTTACCCTACCACGACCTGTGCGGTAAGCTTCTATAATACCCTTTTTACCAAAGATAATACCACCGGTTGGAAAATCAGGACCTTTAATAAATTGCATTATTTCTTCTAAACTTGCATTTTTATTATCAATTAAATAAAGCAAACCATCAATAAGCTCATTCAAGCTATGCGGAGGAATATTAGTAGCCATACCTACTGCAATACCACTTGAACCATTAAGTAATAAATTTGGTACCCTAGCAGGTAAAACATCAGGTTCACTCATAGAATCATCATAATTTGGTATAAAATCAACCGTATCTTTTTCTATATCACGCAAAAGTTCTTCAGCTAAAATCGTCATCCTAGCTTCAGTATAACGCATTGCAGCAGCGCCATCACCATCAATAGAACCAAAGTTTCCTTGCCCATCTACGCTTGGATAACGCATAGAAAAATCTTGTGCCATTCTTACTAAAGCATCATATACAGCTGTATCACCATGTGGATGGTATTTACCGATAACATCACCCACTATACGCGCTGATTTTTTGTATGCACTACGACTTCCAACACCTAAATCATTCATAGCATATAAAATTCTTCTATGAACAGGCTTAAGCCCATCTCTAGCATCAGGTAAAGCACGGCCTATAATAACACTCATAGAATAATCTAAATAACTACTCTTTATAGAACTTTCTATATCTATATTTTCAATATCTGAATCTTTAGTAAAAATATTTTCCATAAAAATCCTTAAAATTAATCTTTATATTTTAGCAGATTATTCTTTTGCATTAGCTAAAACTAAAGCAAAAAGTACTTCGATATTATTTTTTTCTAAAAGCTCTCTTGCTTCAAGCAAACTTAATCCCGTAGTTACAACATCATCTACTAAAATCACAGGATACTTTGGACGCTTTAAAAGCTTATAAGATCTTTTATTATCTTTACGAAATTGCAAACTTTTTCCACTATATTTAAATTCTGAATTAGCTTGCAAGGTGCAATACATAGGTTTTATAAATTGAGTTTTTAAATGTTTGGTTAAAATAGCAGTATGAGAGTAGTTTTTATATGTTTTATCATCCAAGGCTATGGCATTAATTTTACAAGAGGGTTGAAAAAAATCTTTAAATTTAGCAAAACTTAATTTTGCAAGCGCATTTAAAACAAAATATCCTTGAAATTTGTGTTTAAAATAAATTAGATGTTTAATTTGTTCATATTGATAAAAATAATAAACCTTAAAACCTTTATCAAGTTCTCTTATACCTAAAGAATATTCTAAAAGCTCTTCCTTGCAAGCTGGACAAAAGCTCGCAAAGGAAAATCCATGGCAACTAAAACACCTCACAAAGAGCTGATAATATCTGCAGATTTATTAGCTACTTGTTTTATAAGAAGCTGAGTGAAGAAAGGCAGATCTTTAATATTATAAAAACCTTTAACTTCTTGTTTAGTTTTAATGTTAATAGTTTTATTAGTGTTAATATCTTTTAATATTAACTGACTAGCAATAATTGAAAATAAAGAATTAGAATCAAATTTAGAATAAAAATCATTAAAACTTAAATCTACTCTTAAAACATAAGGAGAATCTTGTGTATTTTCAACCACTACTATACCTCTATTTTCTAATTCTTCTTTTAAAAACACATAAAAATAGTAGTTAAAATTTTCATTAATATAATAATTATTTCCATTAGAAGAAGAATATTTCAAATTCTCATTTAAATCATACACTCTATGAATATAAACTTTTTTCAAAGAAGCACTTTTATCAATTGTTCTTTTATTTGTACAATACTTAAGTCCTACATCACTAATATACACAAGACCTTTAATTTTTGCTTCATATGCTTTAGAATCAGAAGGATTATAACACTGTGCTTGGATTTTTATAACTTCATTAACCTTAGCTACACCTTGATTTTTAGGGTTTACAGCACAAGCGCCAAAAAACAAAGCTAAAATACATACGAACATTTTTTTAAACATTATCTTTCCTTAAAAGCAATCATCTTTTTGATTAAGATGATTTTTAATCAGCAAAAATTATACCAAAAACAAATGAATTTTACTAAAAATTACTTTTTTTCACACAAAAATAATTTTGTAAAAAAAAATTATATAAAAATTAATATTTAAAAGAAAATTCATTTAGAATATGTTACAAAACTACAATATTTTAAAGGAGTTGTTAAATGAGTTCAAACACAAAAACACTTATAGTTATTGCTGATTTAGTGTTATTTATCGCTTTGCTTTATTTCTCCCCTTTTGGCGAAACTAAGGTAAACCAAGGATTATCCCTGTTGATCTTTATCGCTATATTGTGGCTTAGCGAAGCTTTGCATGTTACTATTACAGCTATTTTAGTACCTGTTTTAGCAGCCATCTTAGGATTATTACCTACTGCTAAGGCTTTAACAGGCTTTGCTGATTCTAATATCTTTTTATTTTTTGGTGGTTTTGCTCTAGCAGCAGCCATGCATCATCAAAAACTAGATAAGCTAATTGCGCATAAAATTTTAACCCTGGCAAAAGGACATTTAGGTTTATCAAGTTTATATATTTTTATCACTACTGCATTTTTATCTATGTGGATGAGCAATACTGCAACCGCAGCCATGATGCTTCCGCTTGCTATAGGCATGCTAGCTTCACTTGATCCACAAAAAGATAGAAATACTTATGTTTTCATTCTTTTAGGTATAGCTTTTAGTGCAAGTATAGGTGGTATAGGCACTATAGTGGGAACTCCGCCAAATGCTATTGTTGCTACTCAATTACACATTAGTTTTGCACAATGGCTAAAATATGGTATTCCTATTGTTTTAATCTTTTTACCTGCAATGATTTTGATTTTGTATTTTATGTTTAAACCAAGATTTAATCTACAAGTTAATTTACACACTGAAAATATAGAGCTTACAAGACCTAGAATCATCACTTTAATAATCTTTTTAGTAGTTGCACTATCTTGGATTTTTAGTGGTAATATAGGTCCTATCATCACAAGTATTTTTGGACATAAAATAGCAAATCTTGATGCGATTATTGCTTTATTAGCTGCTGTTTTAGTATGTGCATTTAAAGTAATTGATTGGAAAAATATACAAAAAAATACTGATTGGGGCGTGTTAATGCTCTTTGGTGGAGGTATTACTCTAAGTGTAGTGTTAAAGGATTCAGGTGCTAGCAAGGTTATGGCTGATACCATTATTTCATTTATAGAAAATGGACATTTATTTGTTATAGGCTTAATCATAGCATTTTTTATAGTATTTTTAACAGAATTTACCTCAAATACTGCTTCAGCAGCCTTGCTTGTGCCTTTGTTTATCTCTATAGCAGATACTTTAGGTGTTCCTGCTTTAGGACTTGCTTTAATTATTGCTATTGGCGCTTCTTGTGCTTTCATGCTACCAGTTGCTACACCACCAAATGCTATAGTTTTTGGTACTGGCCATATCAAACAACAAGAAATGGTAAGAGTAGGAATTATACTAAATATATTCTGTTCAATTAGCCTTGCAATAATTGCATATTTCTTCTGGTTATAATCTTTTAGTCCTTTTGGACTAAAAGATCTTTACATCTTAAAATATATTTTTTTACATTTTCACTTTTATACAAAGCTTCTCTTATACACACACCTGCTAAATTTAAATCTTTTAAGTGTTTTATAGTTTGAGTATTTATGCCACCTATGGCATAAATGGGTATTTTTGAAACTTCTAACAAATCTTTTAAATTCTTAATACCTTTTGGAGCTAAATCAGTCTTACAAGAACTTTTAAATACATGCCCAAAAAAAGCATGATTTACTTTAAGTTTATAAGCTAAATCCAATTCTTCTTTAGAATGGATGGAAGTACCCAAAAGCTCAAATTTTTTATAGCTTTGTAGGTAATTTTGTAAAACAAATAAAGGAGCATGAAAAAATTGATGATTTAATTTTAAACAAACTTCATAATGATAATGCAAAAAGCAAATCTTTTGAGTTTTATTAAAAATTTTTAATACTTCTTTGGCCAATTTAGCGTACTCTAACTCATCTAAATGTTTTTCTCTAAGCACCAAAGCATCAATACTACTTTGACTTAGTTTTTCAATAAAATTTAAAAAATCTCCTTGGGTATTTTGACTATTGCTAATAGCAATGACTTTTTTATCCCACATAAATACTATCGCTCATTATAGCTTGCAAATTTGCATTTTTTAACATAGATAAAACCTCATCAACACTACGCATATCACTAATTTGAAATTGATCGTCACCTTTTTTATCACCTTGATGCTCACCCACTCCCACGCTCACACCTGCACTCATTTTAGTAGCTCCAAGTTTAATAACTCCGTCTCTAAATCCTGCTCTTTCACGCGTAGAAATCGTAATACCTGCAAAAGGTAAAAACAATCTATAAGCACATAAAACTTGCAAAAGTCTTGTTTCGCTTACATCTTTTGGATGAATTTTTTTATTATTAATAATAGGTCTTAATCTAGGGATAGATAAAGCTATTTCAGCATGAGGGTATTTTTGCTGTAAAAAATACGCATGTAAAGCCGTAGCAAAAGCATCTTTTCTAAAATCATCCACACCAAGTAAAGCTCCAAAAGCAACCCCTCTCATACCCGCTTTTAACGCTCGCTCTTGCGCATGGAAGCGATACTCAAATACACTTTTTTCACCTTCAATATGAATTTTAGAATAAGTTTTTTGATTGTAAGTTTCTTGATAAACACTTACATATTCACAACCCTTTTCATGAAGCAGCGCATACTCATCTACATTCATAGGATAAACTTCAATCCCAACGACCTTAAAATACTCTTTTGCTATCTCACAAGCTTTGGCAAGATATTCCACGCTAGCATACTCCCTGCCCTCACCTGTTAAGAGTAAAATTTCTTCCAAACCACTTTTTTTAATCTCTTGCATTTCTTTGTGAATTTCAGCCTCATTTAGCTTAGCTCTTTTAATGTTATTTCCTTTTTGAAACCCACAATAAGTGCATTTGCTATTGCAAAAATTAGAAAGATATAAAGGTGTAAAAAGCAAAATGGAATTTCCAAAATATTTTTGAGTAATCTTGCTTGATTTTTGCGCCAAATCTTCTATAAAATCTTCCGCTGTGCTTGAAAGCAAGGCTTTTAAATCTTCTAAGTTAAGATAATCTTTAGCTAAAGCTTGTTTTACATCAAAAGCGCTAAATTTACTTTCATCAAAATTTTCAACTTCTTTTAAAACCTTAGTTAAAATTTCACTTTCAATACTTTGCATATGAGGATATTTTTGCATTTTAATCTCTTAAAAAACCACTCAAAGGCGAGCTTGCACTTGGCGTGCTTTCATTTGCTATGCCTGCTAAATACGCATTATATCCTGCTTCTATAGCCAAAGCAAAAGCCTTTGCCATTTTTGCTACATCTTTAGCTTGAGCTATGGCAGTATTTGCCATCACTGCACTTACTCCCATTTGCATGGCTTCACAAGCTTGTGCGGGATTTCCTATGCCTGCATCAACTATAATAGGCAAACTAATTTCATTAAGTAAAATTTGTATAAATTCTTTAGTTTTTAAGCCTTTATTGCTTCCTATGGGAGCTCCAAGAGGCATTATAGCAGCAGCTCCTGCATTAGCCATAGCACGTGCTGCATATAAATCAGGATACATATAAACTAAAGGTGTAAAACCCTCATTTGCTAAAAGTTCTACTGCTTTTATACTTTCATAATTATCCGGTAATAAATATTTACTATCGCTAATTACTTCAACCTTAATCATATCTCCACAACCAAGCTCTCTTGCAAGTCTTGCTATACGCAATGCCTCATTAGCATTTCTTGCACCTGAAGTATTTGGTAAAAGCTTAATATGCTTTGGGATAAAATCAAGTATATTTTCTATGCCTTTATCATTTACCCTACGCAAAGCTAAGGTGATAATCTCAACTTTTGCCTCTTCAATGGCTGATTTTATAAGATCAAAAGAAAATTTCCCAGAACCTAAAATAAACCTAGAATTAAACTCATATTTTCCTATTTTTAATTTTTCCATTACTCGCTCGCTAAAAGTTCTAAAACTAAATTTGCTTGATGTCCTGCGCAAATATTTACACGCGGTGCCATAAGTCCATTGCCTACTTTTGCCTCATTTTTTAAATCACCACAAACATAAAAGTTTTTTGCTATTTTTCTTGTTTGTATGCTGTTGCTATCGCCATATCCTGCTAAGCCAGAAGCACAAATTAATGTTTTTTGAGGATAGTATTGGTGAAAATTTTGCGCTAAAAGAGCTTTGTATTTTGCACTATCAAAGGCTTCACAAACTAAATCATCATTTGTAAAAAGTTCGGCTATATTTTCTTTTTCTATTTTTAAAACTTGTGCAAATACTTCTATAAAAGGATTAATTTTAGCGATTTGATCTTTTAAAGCTTCAGCCTTAAATTTACCTAAATCTTCCACCATATAAGCTTGACGGTTAAGATTGCTTGGATCCACCACATCAAAATCAATCAAATGAAGCCTACCAACCCCACTTCTTGCTAAATTTATAGCTATATGCGAGCCAAGCCCACCAAGCCCACACACTGCTACACTTGCCTTTTTGAGTTTATCATGAAGCTTTGGAGTATGTCTTGCTCTCATCATAGCATCAAGAGCTTCATATGATGGTAAAGTATTTTTTTCTATACAAAAAAGTTCATCATTTTCTTTTAGCTCCAAACTTTCTTTTGTTGCAAAACCATTGACTATCCATACATCATTTTCATTTTTACTCACACTTTGAAAAAATTCCAAAGTGTTTTTAAAATGCGTGTCTATCATGCTACCATTAAATTTAATTCTCATCAACCACCACCTACAAAAGTAACAATCTCTACTTTATCATTTTCTTTTAAGATTAGATTTTCAAATTTATCCCTCGGGATAATTTCTCCGTTTAATTCTAAGGCGATAAATTCTATTTTTAATTGCTTTTCTTTAACATAATCCATAAATCTAAGCTCTTTTAACTCAAGCTTTTGTCCATTGATAATCATTTAAAACCTTTATTTATTTTACTTAAAATACTTACTCGCTTGCATTATTATAATTAAATCTTAAAATAATAGCTTCTTTTATCTCTCCAATATCAATAGCATCTTCTAAATTATAACCAAGTCTCAAAAGTAAAATTTTCAAATCTTTTTTAAATTTTATTTTTGTAGGTTTATTATGGTAGGTTTCGTTTCTAGCTTTTCTTATTTGACTTAGTTTTGTCTTAAGATGCTCTTTGGTGCCAAAACTTGGTAAGACTTGATTTTTATATATTTTTTTATCTTTAAATATATAAGCAAATTCACTCCAATGATCTATCAATATCTCTTCTAAATCAATCAAACAAAAATCATCAAAAATTTGCCAAGTACTATTATATTCATCTATTTTTTGACATCTCTTTTTAACTTTTTTTAAAAGATTTTTTAAAGCAGGATTAAAAACTTCTTTACTAGATTTAAACCAATCATCATCCAACTTATTATACAAATTTGCTATTTTTACTGCTAAAGTACTTCTTAGAGCATTTTCATAACATTGTAAAAGTAAAAAATTTGCTTGATGATTTTTACGTCTTTTGGAATAAATTTTCATAATTAGCTCAAACAAATCTTCGCATTTTTGATTTTTTTCTAGAATCTTTTGTGCTTCTTTGCAAGCTCCCCATAAATATCCAAAATGCAAAACATTGATCCCTTTTATCATTCTAAATTTAAAATCACATTTTAATTTAAAATTGATAAATAGCTTTTCTATTTTTTCATAGCTACTTACATCAAGCTCAAAAGACATTTCACTTCCTATTAATTCCATTTTAAAAAATTAATGATATAATTTTGGAAGTTTAGAGGGCTAACTTGCCGGTAGCTGCAAGGTACTCTTAAATGAGAGGCTACTCTAAATTCCTATTATATCCATGTTTTTTCCTAGTTAAAATTCTCTAATAAATCTTTAAAAACTAAATACAATTTTTCAAGTTCTTCTATACTCACTCTTTCATCAATTGCATGAATTCTATCATTACACACACCAAATTCTACTACCTTCACACCAAACTCAGCAAAATATCTTGCATCGCTTGTGCCACCTTTGGTGTTAAGTTCTGGCACTATTTGAGTGATTTTTTGTACGCTCTCATTTAGTTTTTGTACGATTTTAGAATCACTTTGTGTTAAAAAAGGCTTTGAGCTTTGATTTATGCTTAATTCATAATCAAGTCCTTCACAAGTCTTTTCTACATAAGCTTTTACATCTTCTAAGCTAGTTTGTGGAGAATTTCTTACATTAAACATCAGTTTTAAATCATTTGGAGTTACATTGCACACTTCCATACCACCGCGTATATCAGTAATAACAATTTTAGATGGTGCAAATATCTCATCACCTGGATCAAGATCAAATCCTGCTAAAAATTTCAAAGCAGAAGCAAAATTATGCACAGGATTAATGCATTTTTGCGGGTATGCTACATGACCTTGTTTGCCTTTGATGAGTAATTTTGCATTGATAGAGCCACGACGCCCTATTTTAATACTATCTCCAAATTTTTTATCACAAGTTGGCTCAGCAACCACAGCAAAATCAGGTAGCATATCTTTTTCTTGCATAAATTTAAGCACTTCAAGCGTGCCAAATTTAGCCTCGCCTTCTTCATCACTTGTTAAAATCAGCGAAATTCTTCCTTTGAAATTTTCCACTTCCTTAACCGCACACATAAAAGCAGCCACACCACTTTTCATATCTTGCGCGCCTCTTACATAAATAAACCCATCTTTTTCTAAAGGCTCAAAAGGATCACTACTCCAACCCTCTCCCGCAGGCACTACATCCACATGCCCACCAAAAGCCAAATGTTCCCCATCATCGCTAAATTTTTTAGTCAGCAAAAGATTTTTCACACCTTCTTTTTCTATAAAAAAAGCTTCAAAATCACTTAACTCCACTGCGATATAATTTAATGCTCCATCATCATCTGGAGTGATGGATTTAAATTTACTTAATTCTTTAAAAATTTCAACTACTTGCATGTTTTATCCTATAAAAGCTTTATACAGCATAGAAAGAGCAAAATACTCTAAAATAAATGCTGAAAAAAGATTAATGTAAAATATATGTTTATTTTTCACAAGGGCTTTGAATTTAGACACAAAAAACGATAGAGTAAAAATCCAAAATACAATAAAACCCACCAAACCAAAAAGCAAAGCAAAAGAGTTTTTACTCTGCATACTAAGCCCTGCTACACTCACCCAAAAGCCTATAACATAAGGATTTGTAACATTTAAGAAAAATCCTTTACTAAAACCTTTTAAAGGATGTGTTTTATTTACCTTGTTAAGATCGACTTTTCTTGTTTTTCTTAGCATTAAAAATACCATAAAACTCAAAAAGAAAAAGCCAAAAACTGCTAGTATTTTATAAAAAAATTCATTATTTGCAAAGCTTAAAAGCCCAAGATTAATCAAAATCAAAAAAAGTATATCAGCACTTAAAGCGCCAAGCCCAACACAAAAAGCATTTTTAAAAGAAGATAAAGCAGTATTTAAGATCAAAATATTCACAGGCCCAAAAGGCACAGACACACCCATACCTAAAATTATGCCTTGTAAGATTACTTCTAGCATTTTGCTTCCAAGAAATTTTCTATATCGATTTTGATTTTATCAATGGCCGTGCAAACATCTTCTATATAAACTTTTGTGAAATTACTTTCTAAATATTTATCCTCATCAAGATTATTTAATATACTTTGCTTGCATACTCTTGCATATTCTCCCACGGGTAAAACCTGCCCGCTTGTGCCTATACATACAAATAAATCACAATTTTGTAATTTTTCATATAAAATTTTATAATTTGGCGCCATTTCTTCAAACATCACTATATTGTGCCTTACACTTTTGCTTTGGCATTTAGGACAAATTTCATCATCACTACTTTCATAGCCTATGTTAAAAATATTTTCACACTCTAAACACCTAAGTTCAGGTAAGAAACCGTGCAAATGCACCACTTCTTCACAACCTGCTCGCTCTAACAAATCATCTACATTTTGCGTTAAAATGCTAATTTGTTTTGGAAATTTTTGTTTTAATAAAGCGATGATTTTATGTGCGTGATTTGGCTTAACATCAGCTAGCTCTTTTCTTCTTTTATTATAAAATTCTAAAACTTTTTTAGGATTTTTTCTAAAGCCAGTTGCAGAGCAAACTTCCATTACATCATGCTCTTCCCATAATCCACCGCTAGCTCTAAAAGTTTTTATACCACTTGGAGCGGATAAACCTGCTCCACTTAAAATCATCACTTGTTTCATTTAATAAACCTCATTATTGTTTTAAAGGTTTTACTATAATTTTACTTAAAGCTTAACCACCTTAGCACCAAAACCACCTTGATTAATCGGTGCGTCACTAAAGCTTTTTACACTTTTGTGAGCTTTTAAAAACTCTTTTACCGCAAAAGCTAATTTCCCCGTGCCTATACCATGATAAACTATCACCTCATCAAAACCTACTATCAAAGCATCAGAAATAAATTTATCTAATCTTTCAAGCGCTTCATCACTTCTTAAGCCGTGCAAATCTAAAGTCATATTTAAAGCGCTTGGACGGGTTATATTAACACTTGATTTTACCTTTTGTGTAGGGGTTTGATTGCTTTTTTTAAGAAGCTTTAATGGTACACGCAAACTCAAACCATCACTTTGAATCATCGCGTCATTTTTTGAAATTGCAGTGATTTTACCTTTGATTTTTTCATATTTTACAAAATCCCCAACTTTAAGTTCTTCATTTTGTTCCATACTTGGTAAAACAATACTTTTTTTAAGTTCATTGGCTTTGTTTAAACTTCTTTGTTTTTCTTTAATATCTTTTAGATTTATCGTTTTTTTAGCTTCTTCTATGGCTTTGTGATATTTAAATTCTAAATTAGAAATAAGCTTTTTAAATTCTTGCTCATTTTTTTCTTTTTGATCTTTAAGTGAAAGTAAAATTTCATCTACCTTAGCTTCTTTTTTCTCAAGCTCTTCATTTTTCTTACGTAAAGAAAGTTCAAGATTGATATTTTTACTTACCATTTCTTCTAAATTTTCTTTATCTTCTCCATAAAGCTTTTTAGCATTTTGCACTAAATTTGCACTTATGCCATATCTTAAAGCCGTTTCAAATGCATAAGATTTGCCTATAGTGCCTTTTAAAAACTCATATTTTGGGCGTGATAATTCTTCATCATACAAAGCAGCGATGAGTTCTACTTGTGAATTTTTGGCCAAAAGCATAGCAAGGCGTTTATGATGAGTTGTGATGATGATTTTATTATCTTGTTCTAAAAGCTTAGAAATAAGCTCAGTATATAAACACGCAGCTTCTTCAAAATCTGTCCCAAGCTCTATCTCATCAACCCCTAATAAAACATTTTTCTTACCTAAAAGCTTAGAAAAATGTAACATTCTTCCTGCAAAAGTAGAAATATCGTTTTTTACATTTTGTGGATCTTCTAAAATCGCATCAAATTCTTTGAAATTTCCTATTTGGCTTTTTTGTGCATTAATTTTCATAGGAAGCAAATGCTTTGCAAGTAAAGCTGCACTTAAAATTCCTTTTAAAAGCATAGACTTACCACCTGCATTTACACCTGTGATGATTAAAACTTTTTTATTAAACTCTATATTAACGCTTTTTGCATTCTTTAAAGCAGGATGTGCGAAGTTATATAAACTTAAATTATTAGAACTATCAGCTAAAACAAACTCATAATCATGTTTTTTAGCCATCAAAACTCTAGCGCTATAATGATCAAATAAATCAAAAGCATTATTGATAAATTTCAAAAACATCAAATTTTTATAAAAAGTCAAGCTAATTTTTTTAGCATACTCATAAAAAATTTCTTCTTTAGCATCTTTGATTTCATCAATTTGGCTTTGAATTTTTTCTACGCTTAAAGGCACCACATAAAATCCGCCACCACTACTTCTACCTATGATTTTTGCTTTTAAGACATGATTAAACCCACCGCGTAAAAGCAAGGCTTCCATACCATTGATAAGATGGATTTGTGTATCAATTAAATAAGCACTAAGATTTTTAGTATAGGTGAGTTTTTTAAACTCGGCCACCAAGCTTTCTTTTTTCATTTTTAGAGCTAAATTTAAATTAACAAGTCTTTCATCAACACTTTCTTTAATCTCACCCTTTTCATCAAAATACTCAAAAAGCTCTAAAATAGCTTGTGGAATTTCTATTTTTAAAAGCCATTCTCTTAAACTTTCTTCAAATTTTAAGCCCTTTAAGTATCTAAAATACATACAGATTTTAATAAATTCAAAGCTTTGACTTAAATGCAAAATTCCTTGCTTGCTAAGATGAGTTAAAGCACCATTTAGCTCTTCTATCATAGGCGGGGGATTAAAATCTATCAGCGAAAGCTCATTAATCCTTTTATAATGAAGCTTACTATCGCCTTGTAAAAAAAATTCTTTATCTCTTGCAAAAAGTCCTCTAAAGTCTTCTATATAGCCATCTAAATCTAGCTTTTTAAAAAATTGCTCTTGCATTATTTATCTACCTTGCAATCTTTTATATCAAAAACATAGGCTTTAAATTGTTTATTTTTGCCATTTGAAATAAAACTTTGTGTTCCATGCTCGAAGTTAAAATACTCTTTGGTGACATTAATATCTTTACAAATTAGACTTTGTCCTTGTAAAAACGCATTGAGTGTTTCTTTTTTTAAAACACCACTTCTTGTAGCACTTAACTCAAATTTAATCGCAAAAGCAATCATTAAAATCAATACTAAAATCAAAAGATAATTACTAATCTTGCCTATTTTTTTACGTAAAAAAACAAAAAAAAGCAAAATCGCAAAAAAAGCTAAGATATATAAAAAAATCTTAAACATACTTTCCCCTGAGCTTTGTGCTGATATCTCCCGCACCAAAGCCTATTACCAAACCATTTTCAATCAACTCATCATCAAGATAAATAGCATTTTCTTCTCTTTTGATTTCTTTTATAAATTTAGCCTTTGGAAAGTATTTTTGCATACTAATCTCTATTTTAGCTTCTCCTGCTGCATATACAGGTAAAATATAAAGTTCATCAACATTTACTAAAACTTCACTAAAATACTCTATATTTGCACTTAAACGCGTATAACGGTGAGGCTCAAAAATAGCTATAATTTTTTCATATCCAGCTAGCCTTGCATACTCACTTGCTGCTTTAAGTGTGGTTTTGATTTCTGTTGGATGATGTCCATAATCATCAATCAAAGCCATATTTTCATTTGCAAATAAAATATCAAATCTTTTTTTAATGCCTTGATATTTTAAAAGCTTAGTTTTTAGCTCTTCTATATTTATAAATTCACTCGCAGCCAAAATAGCCAAAGCAGCATCCATCGCTACATGCTCACCCATACCAAAAACGCTAAATTCGCCTAAATCTTTAAGCGTAAAATAGGTTTTTGGCTTAAAATTTTCTACTTTCATATAAATATTTGTGATATCTTTACTTGGGTAAAGTTTTTTAGCGTTATTTAAATTTAAACTTGATAAAAACTCATCTTCAGCATTAATCACTTGAATTTTAGACAAATGCAAAAAGTCCTCATAAGCTTTGTGTAATTTTTCAAGATCGTTTCCATAATGATCTAAATGTTCTGCTTCAACATTAGTCACTATAGCCAAATAAGGATTTGAGTTTAAAAAAGAACTATCGCTCTCATCAGCTTCAAAAATGAGATTTTCACTTTCTTTATAAAGCATATTAGTGCCACTTTCTTTTAACACTGCACCAATAATCACAGAAGCTTCTATCAAGCTTGCTAAAATGCTTGAAGTTGTACTTTTGCCATGAGCTCCGGCAACTGCAAAAACTCTTTTGTCTTTTAAAATCATAGGCAAGGCTTCTTTTCTTGAAAGTGTTGTGATGTTTTGCTTTTTTGCGCTGATTAATTCTTCATTATCTTCTTTAATAGCAGCTGAATATACCACCAAATCCACATCTTTGATATTGTCTTTATGATGAGGAATTTTTATATCTATGCCTTCTTTTTCTAATTCTTTTGTGATTTTACTTTCTTTGATATCAGAACCACTAATCTTAAAGCCTTGTTCTTTTAAAAATCTCGCCAAAGCTGAAATTCCAATACCACCTATACCTATAAAATGAATTTTTTGCATTCTTGCCTCAAATTTTTTGAAAATTTAAGGCAAAATTTTATCATTTATTTACTAAAAATAAAATATAAAAAATCTTTATAAATAAAATCTAATCACCATTGTTTGATGTTTTAAGATTAATTAGTCTATAATTTAATTGCTTTTGAAATAAATCTTTATAATTTTTTGAAAAATTTTTATGATATAAATCTAACTCAAAAGCCTTATTTGTATCTTTTATACTAGTATTATTTTCAAAATAATAACCATTATTTCCATCATACACTCCATTTTGATCAATCCAAACAAGCTCATTAAAACCAAATTCTAGCTTTTCGTTTTTTATAGGTGCTAATATATCTCTTCCTCCTAAACTTAAATATTTTGTATCACTAAGAGTAAGATTATAAAGCGTTGGAAAAATATCCTTATGCGAACCCACACGATTTTTATCATAATAAATATCATTTTTTAAATACTTTGGAAGATATAAATAAAAAGGTACACTATAAGCAAAAGCTTTTTGGGATTTTATATCCATTTTAATATCTCTAAATCTATGATCACCTGTAGCAGCAATAATAATATTTTCTCTCAAACTACTTTCTTTTATGCGATCTAAAAATTTTCCAAATTCATCATTTGCATACGCATAAGCATTTAAAGCACCTATAAAATCACTGATAATAAATTGATTTAATATCTTTTTATCTAAAGCATTCTCATCGATAAGTTGTGTTTTGCTTTTGTGTATATAAGGTCTATGAGTGGAAATACTAAGAGAAATAACTAGCGTAGGATTTTTAGCATTTTCAAAAATAGAATATATTTTTTTATACATAAACTCATCAGCTATACCGTATTTGTGTTTTGTTTTTTTAGCTTGTGGAAAATCTTGCATAAGCGTATTTTCATCTATAATTTCATCTACACCTTGATTTTTAAAATAATTGCCAAGATTATACCAAGAAGCATTACCACTATAAACAAAAACTATTTTATACCCTGCATTCTTGTAAATTTGCAAAGGCGTAAAGGCTAATTTTTCTTTTTGATATAATCCATTTGAAATAATATTTGGACTTAAAAAAACCAAACGATTAAAACTTTCTATGGTATTGTTTGCACTAGATAAAAATCTAGTAAAAATAATATCTTGCTCAAAATGTTTTTTTAAATTTCCCAAAAGATTAGTATTTTCAGTGCTAAACTCAGTTAAATTTAAACCAAAACTTTCCATGATATTAATATAAATATGATTTTTAGCATGATTTTGATGTGTCAAAGTAGTATCAAACATAGGAAAAAGTTTTTCTTCTAGTTGATTAAGCTGTTTTATATCTACGCTTTTAAATTCTTGTTGATTTTTATACTCTTTATATGCCCATGAAAAAGCCATCAAAGGATTTGTAGAAATTTCATTAAAAGCTTTTATGGTGCTAAATACATAACTTGAAGCTCTTAGCGCATTATAAGTAAAATGTCCTCTTAGCGCTACAATATAAGCATAAATTAGTAAAATGTTTAATAAAATAAAAAATACAAATTTTACTTTAATAGTCTCTAATTTTAAGCTAAGAATTTTAATATTAAGATAAAAACAAAATATACTAAAAATTACAGCTAATAACAATGCTTTTATAATGGGATAATCAGAAAAAACTATAGATAATATCGCCTTAGTATTATCATCTTTTAAACCAAAAATAAAAATATCAATTTTGCTTGCATAAAGTTGAAAGTAATAATAATGTATAAACGCAGAAATTAAAACAACAAAAGCTATAAAAGCTACATAAAAACTAGAAAGATAAATATAAAATTTAGCGATTACCCCCCCCCGTAGCGTGGTATTTTCTATCCTTAAAAACCAAATTTATATAAGAAAATAAACCACACAAAAATAGAGGTAAAAAAATAGCACTAAAGGTTCTCATATCATGACCTAGTCCATATACATACACCATTAAGGTATTTTCACTTTCATTGGTTAAATTTTTTATCATCAAAAACCTAACTAAAGCAAAAATTCCCATAAAAATAAAACTAAAAGAAAGAATTTGCAATAAAATTTTTCTCATTATACACCTTTAATAATATTTTCTTGTTAAAAAGATTACTCTTCGTAATTTTTTATAAGTTTATCAAAGCCCCATAAATTTCTAGCTTCATTTGCTTTATTAACTTCTACCACAAGCATTTCTTCTTGATCGCCAAGTTGCTCTTGCACCTCTCCAAAAGCATTGATAAAAAAGCTATCTCCATAAAATTTCCAATCATTTTCTTGCTTTGGGCTACCTATGCGATTAACCCTTAAAACGCTTGTTGAGTTTAAAAAGGCTCTTGTTTTTAAAAGTTCTAGCCATCTTTGATTACTTTCAAAGGTGCTAGCTGTAGGAATGATGACTAAGTCTATCTTTTTTTTCATAATCATTTGCCAAAAGATATCAAAATGCGCCTCAAAGCCAAAAAGCAAAGCGCATTTTAAACCCTCATGCGCGAAAGTAAAAAGTTTAAGTTTATCAGTTTTTTTATTGTTAAAAAATTTTTCTTCATTCCAGTGTGCATAAGGCATTAAAATTTGTTGCTCATACATTTTTACATTTTGTGGGCTTACTTTTAAGCATAGTTTTTTTAAACCATCATTTTCTACACTTATGAAAGGTGCAATAATGTTTAAATCATATTTTTTAGCAAGTTTTATCAAGCTTGCCTTTTTACTTTGGCTTTGCTCTTTAATCATACTTTTTGGCATGCTCTTAAGCTCACTAAAAAAACTATTTAAAACATACTCACCTAAAACCACCAAATTAGCACCACTTTCCTTAGCAGCTTTTAGATAATAATCAAGCCTTGACTCACTCAAAGCTAAAGTCGGAAATTGTAAAGCTACAACACTACTCATCTACTTGCTCGATTTCTAATTTAGCATTTTCAAGCATAGTTCTTGCTTGTTTGATACTTTTTAAACCTTCTTTATAAATTTCCACACAAGTTTTAAGGTCTAAATCTTTATCGTTAAGTTTTTCCAAAGAAAGCTCAGCTTGTTTGATATAATCTTCAAATTCCATTAATTACTTACCTTATAATTTGGTGCTTCAGCAGTGATAGTTACATCATGCACATGGCTTTCTTTTAATCCTGCTGCGGTGATTTCTACAAATTCAGCTCTTTCTTGGAAAGCTTTGATATCTACTGCACCTACATAACCCATAGAAGATCTAAGTCCACCTAAAAGTTGATGAACTACACTTTTTATACTTCCTACATAAGGTACCCTACCTTCAATTCCCTCAGGTACAAGTTTATCTTGAGCTGTACCTTCTTGGAAATATCTATCTGAACTTCCTTTTTGCATAGCACCTAAGCTTCCCATACCACGATAACTCTTATATTGTCTTCCTTGGTAAGTAAATAACTCACCTGGACTCTCATCAGTTCCTGCTAAAAGTGAACCTATCATCACACTACTTGCACCTGCTGCAATAGCTTTTGCAATATCACCTGAGTATTTTATACCCCCATCAGCGATTACTGGCACGCCGTATTTACTTGCTTCTATCGCACATTCATCTATGGCTGAAATTTGAGGCACACCCACACCCGAAACAATGCGTGTAGTACAAATACTTCCAGGCCCTATACCTATCTTAACAGCGTCCGCGCCTGCTTCACATAAATCTTTAACCGCTTTAGCACTTGCAACATTTCCTACTATCACATCTACATTAAACTCAGCCTTAATTGCTTTTAATGTATCAATAATACCTTTAGAATGTCCATGCGCACTATCCATTACTATAACATCAACTTCAGCTTCCACTAAAGCCTTTACGCGATCAAGCTGACCTACACCCACGGCTGCAGCTACTCTTAATCTTCCATAGGCATCTTTATTTGAATTTGGATATTCTTTACGTTTTTTTAAATCTTTTATAGTAATCAAACCTTCTAAACGATTATTTTCATCTACGATTGGAAGTTTTTCTACTTTATTAGTAGAGAAAATCCTTTCTGCATCATCTAAAGTAGAGCCTTTTTTAGCAGTGATTAAAGGCATTTTTGTCATTACATTTTCTACTAAATTATCAAAATTAGTTTCAAATCTCAAATCACGATTAGTTAAAATTCCTATTAGGGTTTTATTTTCATCTACCACAGGAACTCCTGAAATTCTATATTCAGCCATGAGTTCTAGCGCTTCTTTAACGCTTGCTTTAGCCCCTATGTAAATAGGATCCATAATCACGCCACTTTCGCTTTTTTTAACTCTTTTTATCTCTCTAACTTGTGAAGCTATATCCATATTTTTATGGATCACCCCTATACCACCAAGTCTTGCCATCATAATAGCTGCTCTATGCTCAGTAACCGTATCCATAGCAGCTGAAATTAAAGGCATATTTAAGGTAATATTTTTTGTAAGTTTTGTTTTGATATCTACTTCTTTAGGCAAAACCTCAGAATATTGAGGAACTAGTAAAACATCTTCAAAAGTCAAAGCGCGTTTGATGATTTTCATAATTTTTCCTTTATTTATTTTTAATAATTTCTTCTAAGCTTAAAGCGCCATCTAGTAAAGTTTGTTCATCGTAAGCTTTACAGATAAGCTGCGCAGAGATATTAAGTCCATTTTCATTTTTTCCTACTGGCACGCTAATGCCACCAAGTCCTGCTAAATTCACTGAAATAGTAAATACATCTTCTAAATACATTTGAATAGGGGTTTTAACATCATTAAAGCCAAAAGCAACGCTTGGAGCAACTGGCATAAAAATCAAATCACAATCGTTTAAAATTTCCTCATATTTTTGCTTGATAAATCTTCTAGCCTTTTGTGCTTTGATATAGTATGCATCATAATACCCACTACTTAAAACAAAGGTTCCTAGTAAAATTCTTCTTTTTACTTCCTCGCCAAAGCCTTCACTTCTGCTATTTACATACATTTGGCTAAGATTGTCACATTTTTCGCTTCTTCTGCCATATCTTACACCATCATAACGACTCAAATTTGCACTTGCTTCAGCTGCTGCTATGATATAATAAGCTGCAACATCAAATGTAGAATCCATTAAGTCTTTATAAACAATCTCATGTCCATTTACTTTTAGCATATCTATGGTTTTTAATAAGACTTGTTTTACATCATCATTGGTTTGTTCTACATAGTTTTTAATCACAGCTATTTTTAGCTTTTTATTTGCATTTAGTTTTGGTGCAGTTGGCTCAAAAGCTATATTTGCACTTGTGCTATCTTTTTCATCATAACCTGCAATAGCATCATACAAAATCGCAGCATCTTCAACATTTTGCGTTAAAACTCCGATTTGATCAAGACTTGAAGAATACGCTGCTAAACCATACCTACTAACTCTTCCATAACTTGGCTTAAACCCAACACAACCACAAAATGCAGCAGGCTGTCTTACCGAACCACCCGTATCTGAGCCCAAACTTGCCAAAGCTATCCCCGCAGCTACAGCCGCAGCACTCCCTCCACTACTTCCACCTGGGACTTTAGTATTATCAAGTGGGTTTAAAGTCTTACCATAAAAAGAAGTCGCACTCGTACTTCCCATAGCAAACTCATCCATATTACATCTTCCAAATGGAGCAAAATTATTTTTACGTAAATTCACAATAGCACTTGCATCATAAGGAGCTACATAGCCTTGTAAAATTTTAGAACTACAAGTTAATTCCCAATCTTTTACGCTAATATTATCTTTTATAGCTACTGGTACGCCAGCGCCTGAAGTGCTTAAATCTTTATTTAAAAACTGCTCTACATAAGCACCCAAATGCTTTTGCTGATGTGCTTTTTCATTTAATTCTTTTTTTAGATTTTCTAATTCTTCATTTGAAAATTTCAAAGCTTCTTTTAAAGTTATCATTATTTATCCTTAAATTTTTTAACCAAATAAAACAAAAAAAGCGTGATAAATAAAAAGCCTAATAAAGTAATCACTACCACGCTAAAAGGTAAAGCTTGTTCAAACATTTTTTGCTTTTTCCACGCTATTACATCTTGGACATAAACATTCTTCTTCTTTTGCTAAAAACTTCCAACATCTTGGACACTTGTGTAATGAAGAACGCACGATTTTAAAACTATGATCATCTATTTTAAACTCACTCAAAGCTTTTTTATCATCTAAGCTTTCTACCAAGCTTACCATAAACCAATCAGCTACTTCTTCAATATCTTCACTCAAGAGCTCATTTGCGCTTGTTTGTAAGCTTAACTCTAGAGTTGATTTGATGATTTTATCTTTTTTTAATACATCAACAAGTTCAAAGAATTTTTCCCTTGATTTTATAAATAAATCATCTTCGATTTTATACTCATAATCAAAGCCATTTTTTAACACCAAATCAAACACATCTTTAGCATTTTCTTTAATAGCCACATTTGCATGCCCTAAAGCTTCATCTATGGTATAAGTTAAACTTGGAGCTAAAAGCGTAAAAAGTTTTCTAGCTATTAGCACCATAGCACTTTGCGCACTTACTCTCTTTGTGTCATCTTTTGCATTACAATATAATCTATCTTTACACACATCTAAATAAATTCCACTTAAATCCGCACTTAAGAAATTTAAAAGCACACTAAAGCCCTTTGCAAATTCATATTTTTCAAAAGCAGCTTCACATGCTTCAAAAGCAACTTTCGCACGCATTAAGATCCATTTGTCTAAAAGTGTGAAATTTTTTGTTTCTAAAAATTCCATATCATTAGTATTTGCAAGTAAAAATCTTATAGTATTTCTTATCTTTCTATATTGCTCGCTTACTTGTTTTAAGATATTATCTGAAATTTTTAAGTCCGTTGAATAATCACTAAGCATTATCCAAAGTCTTAAAATTTCTACCCCATAATTTTTAGCTACATTTTGAGGTAAAACCACATTGCCTTTTGATTTACTCATTTTTTGACCTTTCTCATCTACGGTAAAGCCATGAGTAAGTATGCTTTTATATGGGGTTTTATGATTAATCGCGGTAGAAATTAAAAGTGAGCTTTGAAACCATCCACGGTGCTGATCACTTCCTTCAAGATACATCGAAGCTTGATATTCTCCTGCGTCATATCTAGCTGAGTTTAATACTGCTTCCCAAGTACTACCGCTATCAAACCAAACATCTAAAATATCATAAACTTTTTCTAAATTATTTGGATCATATTTGCTATTTGGCGGTAACAAATCTTTTATTTCTAAATCCCACCACGCATCAGCTCCATTTGCTTCAAAAATTCCCACCAAATGATCTAAAACATCATCATCAAAAATCACTTCTTTGGTGCTTTTATCTCTAAAAAACGCTATAGGCACACCCCAATCTCTTTGTCTTGATATACACCAATCAGGGCGATTTTCTATCATAGAACTAAGTCTTTTTACCCCACTTTCTGGGTAAAATTTCACATTATTTAACTGCTCTAGCGCTAGCTCCCTTAGAGATTTTCCATCTAATTTTTTCTCATCCATTAAAATAAACCATTGTTTTGTAGCTCTATAAATAACTGGTTTATGTGTTCTCCAACAAAATGGATAAGAGTGTGTAAATTTAGAACTTTCAAGCAAAGCTTCGCCAAGTAGTTCTAAAATACGCTCATTTGCTTTAAAAATATGAAGTCCTATAAATTCATTTAGTAAATGCTCTGGTAAAAGCCCTTTAGCTCTTAGCGTTTCATCATAACACCCACCATCATCTACTGGCATAATCACTTCAATGCCATATTTTAAGCACACATAATAATCATCCTCACCATGTCCTGGCGCAGTATGCACAAGTCCTGTCCCGCCTTCCATTAAAACATGATCGCCTAAAATAAGAGTGGATTTTCTTTGATTGAGTGGATTAATAGCACTTAAATTTTCAAATTCAACACCTAAAAGTTCTTTTTGAATTTTTCCTTGAGTGAAGTTTTTATTGATCATATTTTCAAGCAAGGCTTTAGCAAAAATATAACCTTCTTCAGTGATAACATATTTTTCATTTGGATTTAAAGATATAGCTTGATTTGCCGGTAAAGTCCAAGGTGTGGTAGTCCAAATGACTGCTTTGGCTTTTTTTACACCTAGCTTTTCAAGAGAAGTCTTATCAAGCTCAAAAGCTACAAAAATAGAATAATCTTCTTTATCTTCATACTCTACTTCAGCTTCTGCTAGCGCACTCTTAGCAGCCCAGCTCCAAAAAACAGGTTTACTTCTTTCTAACAAAAGTCCTTTTTTAGCGATTTTACATAAAGCTTTGTAAATGTCAGCTTCAAAAGCATTTTTCATAGTCAAGTATGGCTCATCCCAATCAGCAATCACACCCAAAGACTTAAATTCATCTCTTTGGATATTTACAAATTCTCTCGCATGCTCTCTGCAAAACTCACGAATTTCTTTTTTGCTTAAATTTTGCTTTTTATCTTTAAGCTTAACTTCAACTTGCTGTTCTATCGGTAAACCATGGCAATCCCAACCCGGAGTAAAACGCACTTTTTTACCTTGAAAATAATGCATTTTTATAATGATATCTTTTAAAATTTTATTTAAAGCATGGCCAATATGCAAATGTCCATTAGCATAAGGAGGTCCATCATGCAGAGTAAAACTCTCACTTACCCCTTGTCTTTTTTGTTTCATTTTCTCATAAGCATAGTTGTTTTCAAACCACTTGCTAAAACGCTTAGGCTCAAGCTCTGCTAAATTTGCACGCATTGCAAAAGTCGTATTTGGAAGCAATAGCGTATCTTTATAATCCATATAATCCACCTTGAAAAATTTAAAAATAGTAAATTCTACTTAAAATACTTTTAATTTGCACTTATTTTTTTGTTATAATCGCAAGAAAAAAAGGAAAACCATGAAACATCTTATCATCATTATAGGTAGTGAAATTATTATTAATGAAAATTATATGCATTATATACAAGAAGAATACAAAAAACAATTTTTAGAACTTCATGAGCTAAAATTTATAAACAAACCTGACAAAGAACTTCCTTTTTTACTTGAAAAACTTTCTAAAGAATATGATTATATAACCATTTTTAGCATTAGCGAATACTATGCAACCATAGCTAAAATCATAGCAACCTTAAATGATGATGTTTTAATCTTAGAAAATGATACTTTAGTACCTTCAAAAGCTTTACGTGAAAAAAATTCCTTTTTAAGCTCTTTTGAAAAATGCTATATTAATTTATTAAACATAAATATAGAGCAAAAATTGCCTATGATTTTACAAAATCCTGAACTTGATTATGCCTATTTTTGTCTTTTAGATATAGATGAAATGAGTGCAAATATCTTACTTAGCACACTTACTACTTCTTTTGAAATTCAAACTAGCTCAAGTGCATTGTTAGATAATCTCATTTGTATTAGAGCAAGCACTAGTCAGTATGGAAAACTAGAAGGCTTTTTAAAGGGAGTTTTTAAACTTTTTACGGGCAAAGTATTTTTAGGGAATGATCCTATTAAATTTATAGCTAAAAAACTTTTAGAAAAAAACTTAAAAATTTCCTTTGCAGAAAGCTGCACAGCTGGACTTTGTGCTTCAAAATTTGCTGAAATCTCTGGAATTTCTAGCATTTTTGAAGGCTCTTTGGTGACTTATTCTAATCGTTTGAAAAATTCTTGGCTTGGGGTGAGCAATGATACCTTAGAAAGTGTTGGAGAATACTCTGATCGTTGTATTTATTTTATGCTAAAAGGGGTTTTTAAAACCACAAATTGTGATTTTGCTTTAGCACTTAGTGGGGTAGCTGGGGAAGAAAATGATAAAAATACCAAAGCAGGCACCATCTACATAGGAGCTATGTATAAAGATGGAACCTTTTTACAAGAATGCATTCACATACAAGGCAATAGAAACTACACAAGAGAACAAGCTAGTTTGGCTGCATATTGTTTAATGCTTAGATTAAAACCTGAAATTTTCTTTGGGGTTTAAACAAAAAATGGTGTATT
>NZ_JAKMSR010000013.1:0-24952 GCF_025772765.1 Campylobacter sp. CNRCH_2015_0814
GGGTAATAAAGGGTTGTTTAATGGTGTAAAATTTTTCATAAAATTTGGCTCTAAGATCGATTATTAATTCATTTTCTAAAAAATCATCAAGTTCACTGGAAAAATTATTTTTATAAAATTTTTCTATATTAAAATCTTTGATTTTCTCTCCTTGTTTTAATTTATAATAAGGTATTAAATCTTTTGCTAAAATAGGACCAAAAAGATTTGAAAATATTAATATATTTTCATCTATATATTTTTTAGCTATTTCATTCAAACTTTCATAATCTAAATATTCAAAAGCAACACCATTGTATCTTTGAACCGCTTTAGTTGTATCTTTTTTTAATATATCTTGGCTAAGATTATATAGTTCATCTTTGTCTTTGATACCAAAAAATTTTTCAAGAACATTTTCATCACATTCTTTAATAAAATTTTTGTATTTAGCAATCACTTCAAGTCTTTTATCGTATAACTTGTTAAATATGAATGATTTTTCATTTAAACAACTATGTGTATTTATTTTACTTTTTCCCTCACTAGGTGAAAATAAAATTTTCATAATAAATCCTTTATTTTTTAAAAATTATACAAAATTATTTAAAACACTTGACATTAATTCAAAATTACATTATAATTCAACTTTATTTTTTGCTGGTTTAGCTCAGTTGGTAGAGCAGCTGCCTTGTAAGCAGCAGGTCGGGGGTTCAAGTCCCTTAACCAGCTCCATTGTTAATAGCAGTGTTTGACCAGAAATAAAAAGCATTATTATTCATGGTGAGTTACTCAAGTGGCCAACGAGGGCAGACTGTAAATCTGCTGGCTTTCGCCTTCCGTGGTTCGAATCCACGACTCACCACCATTGCTTTGCGGGAGTAGCTCAGTTGGCTAGAGCATCAGCCTTCCAAGCTGAGGGTCGCGGGTTCGAGTCCCGTTTCCCGCTCCAACCTGATTTTGGTAGAGTGAAACTGGGAGCTGTTTTTAAATTCAGAATTTCTAGCAGTTTCAAATTTCCAAAATTTTATAGTTTATGTTTTTAATTTTTCTGAGCGCTCGTATGGCTCAGAGGTAGAGCACTCCCTTGGTAAGGGAGAGGTCGCGGGTTCAAGTCCCGCTATGAGCTCCATTGATTTCAAAAGATTATAAAACATAAATTAGTATTTGTTTGTAAATTTTATATGGAGGAAAAAGATGGCTAAAGAAAAATTTTCACGTAATAAGCCTCACGTAAATATTGGTACTATTGGTCACGTTGACCACGGTAAAACTACTTTAACAGCTGCTATCTCCGCTGTTCTTTCAAGAAGAGGTTTGGCTGAGCTTAAAGATTATGATAATATCGATAACGCTCCTGAAGAAAAAGAGCGTGGTATTACTATTGCTACTTCTCACATTGAGTATGAAACAGAAAATCGTCACTATGCTCACGTAGACTGCCCAGGTCACGCTGACTATGTTAAAAACATGATTACTGGTGCTGCTCAAATGGACGGTGCTATTCTTGTTGTTTCTGCTGCAGATGGCCCAATGCCACAAACTAGAGAGCACATCTTGCTTTCTCGTCAAGTAGGTGTACCATATATTGTTGTTTTCATGAACAAAGCTGATATGGTTGATGATGCTGAGTTATTGGAATTAGTTGAAATGGAAATTAGAGAATTATTAAGCTCTTATGATTTCCCAGGAGATGATACTCCGATTATTTCAGGTTCAGCTTTACAAGCTCTTGAAGAAGCAAAAGCCGGACAAGATGGTGAATGGTCTAAAAAAATCTTAGATCTTATGGCAGCAGTTGATGAGTATATTCCAACTCCAGCTCGTGATACAGATAAAGATTTCTTAATGCCTATCGAAGATGTATTCTCAATTTCAGGTCGTGGTACAGTTGTTACTGGTAGAATTGAAAAAGGTATTGTTAAAGTTGGCGATACTATTGAAATCGTTGGTATTAGAGAAACACAAAGCACTACAGTAACTGGTGTTGAAATGTTTAGAAAAGAAATGGATCAAGGTGAAGCAGGAGATAACGTTGGTGTTCTTCTTCGTGGAACTAAAAAAGAAGATGTTCTTCGTGGTATGGTTCTTGCTAAACCTAAATCAATCACTCCTCACACTGATTTTGAAGCAGAAGTTTATATTTTAAATAAAGATGAAGGTGGACGCCATACTCCATTCTTTAATAACTATAGACCACAATTTTATGTAAGAACAACTGATGTTACTGGTTCTATTCAGCTTGCGGAAGGCGTTGAAATGGTTATGCCAGGCGATAATGTTAGAATTACTGTAAGTCTTATTGCACCAGTTGCGCTTGAAGAAGGTACTCGTTTTGCTATCCGTGAAGGTGGCCGTACTGTTGGTTCAGGTGTTGTTTCTAAAATTATTAAATAATTATAAGCGAGATTTGATCTCGCTTTTTAAGGAATAAAAATGAGAATTAAAGTTGGTTTAAAATGTGAAGAGTGCGGTGATATTAATTATAGCACTTTTAAAAATAGTAAAAATACAACTGAAAAGTTAGAATTAAAAAAATATTGCCCAAGATTGAAAAAACATACAATTCATAAAGAAGTTAAATTAAAAAGTTAAGGCTTTTATAAAAAAGCCCTTAGGGCAATAGCTCCAACGGTAGAGCGCCGGATTCCAAATCCGATGGTTGGGGGTTCGAATCCCTCTTGCCCTGCCACAAAATAAGGTAAAATATGGAAAAACTAATAACTTATTTTAAATTGTCAAAAGCTGAATTAGGAAAAGTGATTTGGCCTTTGAAAGAGCAAGTTAGAAATGCTTATATTACAGTTTTTGTAGTTGTTACTGTTGTTTCATTATTTTTAGCATTAGTTGATTTGATTATGTCATTTTCATTATCTAAGATTATAGGATAGAAAAATGAATCATAAATGGTATGCAATTCAAACTTATGCAGGTAGTGAGATGGCTGTAAAAAGAGCCATAGAAAATTTAGTTAGAGATCATGGAATTCAAGAGCAATTATTAGAAGTAATTGTTCCAACTGAAGATGTGATTGAATTTAAAAATGGTAAAGAAAAAATAAGCGAAAGAAGTTTATATTCAGGCTATGTATTTGCTAATATAGACTTATCAACAGAGCTTTGGCATAAAATTCAGTCTTTACCAAAGGTTGGTCGTTTTATAGGTGAAAGTAAAAAACCAACTCCATTAAGTGAAAAAGATATCAATCTTATTTTAGAAAAGGTGAAAAATAAAGCAGCACCTAAGCCTAAAATTTCATTTGATAAAGAAGAAAGTGTAAGAATAACTGAAGGTCCTTTTGCAAACTTTGTCGGTATTGTAGAGGAATATGATATGGTTAGAGGCGTTTTAAAGCTAAATGTTTCTATATTTGGTAGATCAACTCCAGTAGAAATCTTATACTCTCAAGTTGAAAAAATAGTTTGATTATATAGTAAGTAAAGGAGAAAGGTTATGGCTAAAAAAGTCGTAGGAGAAATTAAATTACAAATAGCTGCTACTAAGGCTAATCCATCACCTCCAGTTGGTCCTGCTTTAGGTCAACAAGGTGTTAATATTATGGAATTTTGTAAGGCATTTAATGAAAGAACAAAAGATATGGCTGGTTTTAATATTCCAGTTGTTATTACTGTTTATGCAGATAAAAGCTTTACATTTATAACAAAACAACCACCAGCTACAGATTTAATTAAAAAAGCTGCAGGTATTTCTAAAGGTGCAGATAACCCTTTAAAAAATAAAGTAGGTAAATTAACTAAAGCACAAGTTTTAGAAATTGTAGATAAAAAAATCGCTGATATGAATACAAAAGATAGAGAGCAAGCTGCTAAAATTATCATGGGTTCTGCTCGTTCTATGGGTGTTGAAATCGTGGATTAATACTCTTTACCGCCAAGAGTTTAAAAAGGCGGTAGCACTTTATATAAAATGCGGAGAAAATTGATGTCTAAAAATACTAAAAGATTTACAGAATTATTAAAAAAAATAGATTCAAATAAAAACTATTTAATGGATGAGGCAATAAGCACAGTAAAAACTCTTGCTTCTGCTAAATTTGATGAAACAGTTGAAATTGCTTTAAAATTAAATGTTGATCCAAGACATGCAGATCAAATGGTAAGAGGTAGTGTTGTTTTACCTTGCGGTACAGGTAAAAAAGTTCGTGTTGCTGTTATTGCAAAAGATGCAAAAGCTGATGAAGCGAAAAATGCAGGTGCTGATATAGTTGGTAGCGATGATTTAGTAGAAGAAATTCAAAAAGGTAATATGAATTTTGATGTTTTAATTGCTACACCAAATTTAATGGGTCTAGTAGGTAAAGTAGGTCGTATTTTAGGACCTAAAGGTTTGATGCCAAATCCTAAAACAGGTACAGTAACAATGGATGTTGCTCAAGCTGTTAATAATGCTAAAAATGGACAAGTTAATTTCCGTGTTGATAAACAAGGAAACATCCATGCAGGTTTGGGTAAAGTTAGTTTTACTCAAGAACAATTAAAAGAAAATATGACAGCATTTGTGAAAGCTATTAATAAGCATAAACCAGCTGCTGCAAAAGGAAGATATATTAAAAATGCTAGTCTTTCTTTGACTATGAGTCCTTCTCTTTCTCTTGATACTCAAGAATTGCTTGATACAAAATAAAATTAATGAGAGTTTTTCTCTCATTAATAAAAATTAGATAAGATAATATCTTTTATTTTATCTAATTTTTATCTTAGATTGGAGATAGCCGAGGTCTTGGGACTTAATTAGATTTTCTGCTCTGCTTGAAATCACCGGTCGGAAAGGAGTAAAGATGACTAAAAGCCAAAAAATTGAACTTGTTTCTAAGCTTGAAGAGGGTTTTAAGGCTAGTGAAGCTGTTGTAGTTTGTAACTACAAAGGTTTAAACACTAAAAAACTTGAAGAGTTAAGAAATAATGCGAGAGAAATGGATGTTAAAGTTCAAATTATTAAAAATACTTTAGCAGGTATTGCTCTTAAAAATGCCGGCAAAGATGGAATGGAACTTAAAGATACAAATATTTATCTTTGGGGTGAAGACCAATTAAATGTTTCAAAAGTTGCTGATAAATTTAGCGAAGCTAATCAAACATTTGAAATCAAAACCGCATTTATTGATGGTGAAGTTGCTTCAGTAGATAAAGTTAAAGCTTTAGCTAAAATGCCTTCTCGCAATGAATTGCTTGCTATGCTTTTGCAAGTTTGGAATGCACCAATCACCAATTTTACAATTGGATTAAATGCATTAAAAGAAAAAAAAGAAGCTGAATAAAATTTAAAAAGGATAAAAAATGGCAATTACTAAAGAAGATGTATTAGAATTTATTTCTAACCTAAGTGTTCTTGAACTTTCAGAATTAGTAAAAGAATTTGAAGAAAAATTTGGTGTTTCTGCTGCTCCAGTTATGGTTGCAGGTGCTGCTGTTGCAGGTGCTGCTGGCGGTGCTGCTGAAGAAAAAACTGAATTTGACATCGTATTACAAGATGGTGGCGATAAAAAAATCAATGTAATTAAAGTTGTTCGTGCTTTAACTGGTCTTGGACTAAAAGAAGCAAAAGATGCTGTTGAACAAACTCCATCAGTTCTTAAAGAAGGTGTTAGCAAAGCTGAAGCCGAAGAAGCTAAAAAACAACTTGAAGAAGCTGGCGCTAAGGTTGAGCTTAAATAATTTTTTTGTTTTAAAAGAAAGGATTTTATGTCCTTTCTTGTTTTCCTTTAATTAGGATTCTTTCTTTCAATACTTTTACCATGGGGTATAATAATATGTTAAATTCACAATCAGGAAATCGTTTAAGAATAGACTTCTCGAATGTTCCACAACAAATAGACATTCCAAATTTATTACAATTACAAAAGAAAAGTTTTGATTATTTTTTAAACATAGATGCTAAAAATTCAGAAAGTGGAATTGAAAAAGTATTTAAATCTATTTTTCCAATTCATGATCCACAAAATAGATTAAGTTTAGAATATGTAAGTAGTGAAGTAGGTAAACCTAAGTACACTATTAGAGAGTGCATGGAAAGAGGTTTGACTTATTCTGTAAATTTAAAAATGAAAATCCGTTTAACTTTACATGAAAAAGATGAAAAAACGGGTGAAAAAATTGGTATAAAAGATATTAAAGAACAAGAAATTTATATTAGAGAAATCCCTTTAATGACAGATAGAATTTCTTTCATAATTAACGGAGTTGAAAGGGTTGTAGTAAATCAACTTCATAGAAGTCCGGGTGTTATATTTAAAGAAGAAGAAAGTTCTACTGTTGCAAATAAATTAGTATATACAGCCCAAATCATACCAGATCGTGGTTCTTGGCTTTATTTTGAATATGATGCTAAAGATGTGCTTTATGTGCGTATTAATAAAAGAAGAAAAGTGCCTATTACAATTTTATTTAGAGCACTTGGTTATAAAAAACAAGACATTATAAAATTATTTTACCCTATACAAACTATTCATGTTAAAAAAGATAAATTCTTAACTGAATTTAATCCAAATGACTTTTTAGATAGAGTTGAGTATGACTTGAAAGATGAAAAAGGCAATGTAATTCATCAAGCTGGTAAAAGAATGACAAAGAAAAAGGCTGAACAGCTTGTAAAAGATGGGGTTAAATGGGTTGAATATCCAGTTGAAATTTTAACAAATAGATATTTGGCTAATCCTATTATTAATAAAGAAACTGGTGAGGTTTTGTTTGATTCTTTAACGCTATTAGACGAGGGAAAACTAGCAAAAATTAAAGAGGAAAAACAGTTTGATATTGCTAATGACTTAGCTAATGGAGTAGATGCTGCTATTATTAATTCTTTCATTCAAGATAATGAAACTTTAAAATTGTTAAAACAAACTGAGAATATAGATGATGAGAATGATTTAGCAGCTATTAGAATTTATAAAGTAATGAGACCAGGCGAACCGGTAGTAAAAGATGCTGCAAAAGCTTTTGTGAATGATTTATTTTTCAATCCTGAAAGATATGATCTAACAAAAGTTGGTCGTATGAAAATGAATCATAAATTAGGCTTAGATACGCCTGAATATGTTACGATTTTAACCAATGAAGATATAGTAAAAACTGCAAAATATTTAATTAAAGTAAAAAATGGTAGAGGTCATATTGATGATAGAGACCATTTAGGTAATCGTCGTATAAGATCAATAGGAGAACTTTTAGCTAATGAACTTCATGTAGGTCTTGCTAAAATGCAAAAATCAATTAGAGATAAATTTACGGCTTTAAATACAGATATTGATAAAGTAATGCCTTATGATTTGATTAATCCTAAGACAATTACTGTTACAATTATGGAATTTTTTACCGGCGGTCAATTATCTCAATTTATGGATCAAACAAACCCATTGAGTGAAGTGACTCATAAACGTCGTTTATCAGCACTTGGTGAAGGTGGTTTAGTAAAAGAAAGAGCAGGTTTTGAAGTACGTGATGTTCATGCAACGCATTATGGAAGAATTTGTCCTGTTGAAACTCCAGAAGGTCAAAACATCGGATTAATTAATACACTTTCAACTTATGCTAAAGTAAATGATCTAGGTTTTGTTGAAGCACCTTATAAGAAGGTAGAAAATGGAAAAGTAAGCAATGAAATTGTTTACTTGACTGCTACTCAAGAAGAGGGCTTGGTGATTGCAGCGGCTTCAACTAAAATTGATGAAAAAGGTAATATTGTTGAGGAATTTGTTGAAGCAAGACAAGATGGTGAAACAATCCTAGCAAGAAGGGAAGAAGTACATTTGATTGACCTTTGTTCAGGCATGATAGTAGGGGTTGCAGCTTCTTTGATTCCATTTTTGGAGCATGATGATGCAAACAGAGCTTTAATGGGTTCAAACATGCAACGTCAAGCAGTGCCTTTACTAACCGCACAAGCACCTATAGTAGGTACTGGTATGGAAAAAATCATTGCTCGTGATGCTTGGGAGGCTATTAAAGCTAAAAGAGCAGGGATTGTAGAAAAAGTTGACAATAAAAATATTTTTATTTTGGGCGAAGATGAAAATGGTCCATTTATAGATCATTACAAAATGGAAAAAAATCTAAGAACAAATCAAAATACAACTTTTACACAGCATCCAATTGTTAAAAAAGGAGAATTTGTTCAAGTAGGTCAAATCATTGCAGATGGCCCAAGTATGGATCAAGGCGAACTTGCTATTGGTAAGAATGCCTTAATCGCATTTATGCCATGGCATGGGTATAACTATGAAGATGCTATTGTAATTAGTGAGAAAATTTTACGTGAAGATACTTTTACTAGTGTTCATATTTATGAAAAAGAAGTAGAGGCTAGAGAGCTTAAAGATGGTGTAGAAGAAATTACAAAAGATATTCCAAATGTAAAAGAAGAAGATTTAGCACATCTTGATGAGAGTGGTATCGCTAAAATAGGAACTCATATAAAGCCTGGTATGATTTTGGTAGGTAAAGTTTCACCTAAGGGTGAAGTAAAACCTACACCTGAAGAAAGATTATTAAGAGCTATTTTTGGTGAAAAAGCTGGACATGTTGTAAATAAATCTTTATATGCAACCGCCTCATTAGAAGGTGTTGTTGTAGATGTAAAAATCTTTACTAAAAAAGGTTATGAAAAAGATGCACGCGCTATAAAAGCTTATGATGATGAAAAATTAAATCTTGAAAAAGAACATCATGATAGACTTTTAATGATGGATAGAGAAGAAACTTTAAGAGTATGTTCTTTACTTTCTAAATCAGCTTTAAATTCAGATGAAGAAATAAATGGTGTTAAATATAAAAAAGGCTCTAAAGTAGAAATTACAGAATTAGAAAAAATCAATCGTTTTGCGTTAAATTCTTTAGTTAAAGCTTATTCTAAAGAAGTACAAAAAGAATATGATGATTTAAAAAATCATTTCCAAAATGAGAAGAAAAAACTTAAAACAGAGCATGATGAAAAATTAGAAATTTTAGAAAAAGATGATATTTTACCAAGTGGGGTAGTAAAACTTGTTAAAGTATATATCGCGACTAAGAGAAAATTGAAAGTTGGGGATAAAATGGCAGGACGCCATGGAAATAAAGGTATTGTGTCTAATATCGTTCCAGAAGTTGATATGCCATATTTACCTGATGGAAGACCTATTGATATAGCCTTAAATCCTCTAGGGGTTCCAAGTCGTATGAATATAGGACAAATTCTTGAAAGTCATTTGGGGATTGTTGGTATGAGACTAGGTGATCAAATTCAAGAAATTTTTGATAGAAAACAAAAAGATTTTGTAAAAGAATTACGTGAAAAAATTCTTGAAATTTGTAGTGTATCTAGACTTGAATTAGAAAAGAAATTTGTGCAAACTTTAAATGATGAACAGCTTATTTCTTATGCTAGAGATTGGGCTAAAGGAGTGAAATTTGCTACTCCTGTATTTGAAGGCGTAACGGTTGAAGAATTTGGTAAGCTTTTTGAAATGGCTAAAATAGCTATGGACGGAAAAAGCGAACTTTATGATGGAAGAACTGGTGAAAAAATGGCAGAGCGTGTGCATGTTGGATGTATGTATATGCTTAAATTACACCATTTAGTAGATGAAAAAGTTCACGCAAGAAGTACTGGACCTTATAGTCTTGTAACACAACAACCAGTTGGTGGTAAGGCTTTATTTGGTGGACAAAGATTTGGTGAGATGGAGGTTTGGGCTCTTGAAGCTTATGGAGCAGCTCATACTCTAAGAGAAATGTTAACCATAAAATCTGATGATGTTGAAGGTAGATTTAGTGCTTATAAAGCTTTAACAAAAGGTGAGAATGTTCCAGCAACAGGTATTCCAGAGACATTCTTTGTACTTACAAATGAATTAAAATCTCTTGCTTTAGATGTTGAGATTTTTGATAAGGATGAGAATAATGAGTAAATTTAAACCTATCGAAATAAAAGAAGATGGTAGACCTAGAGACTTTGAAGCTTTTCAATTAAGACTTGCAAGTCCTGAAAAAATCAAATCATGGTCTTATGGCGAAGTAAAAAAACCAGAAACAATTAATTATAGAACTTTAAAGCCTGAAAGAGACGGGCTTTTTTGCGCTAAAATTTTTGGACCAGTAAGAGATTATGAATGTCTTTGTGGTAAGTATAAAAAAATGCGTTTTAAAGGCATTAAGTGTGAAAAATGTGGTGTTGAAGTTACTAGTTCTAAAGTACGCCGCTCAAGAATGGGGCATATCGAGCTAGTTACACCAGTAGCACATATATGGTATGTAAATTCTTTGCCAAGTCGTATCGGCACTTTACTTGGTGTAAAGATGAAAGACTTAGAGCGCGTATTGTATTATGAAGCATATATAGTAGAAAATCCAGGTGATGCATACTATGATAATGAAAATACTAAAAAAGTTGAATTTTGTGATGTATTAAATGAAGAGCAGTATTTAAATTTAATGCAACGCTATGAAAGTAGTGGATTTAAAGCTAGAATGGGTGGTGAAGTTGTTAGAGATTTACTAGCAAATTTAGATCTTGTTGAGCTTTTAAATAAATTAAAAGAAGATATTGCAGCAACTAATTCAGAAGCAAAGAAAAAAACTATCATCAAACGCTTAAAAGTGGTGGAAAATTTCTTAAATAGTAATTTAAATACTAATACAAATAGTGATGAAGTAGTTCCAAATCGTCCTGAATGGATGATGATTACAAATTTACCTGTATTACCACCTGATTTAAGACCTTTGGTAGCTTTAGATGGTGGAAAATTTGCAGTTTCTGATGTGAATGATTTATATAGAAGAGTTATTAATAGAAATACACGTTTAAAAAGACTTATGGAGCTTGATGCGCCTGAAATTATCATTAGAAATGAAAAAAGAATGCTTCAAGAAGCAGTCGATGCTTTATTTGATAATGGTAGAAGAGCAAATGCAGTTAAAGGTGCAAATAAACGTCCATTAAAATCTTTAAGTGAAATCATCAAAGGAAAACAAGGTCGTTTCAGACAAAATCTACTTGGTAAAAGAGTGGATTTTTCAGGTCGTAGTGTTATTGTTGTTGGGCCAAAACTTAGAATGGATCAATGCGGCTTGCCTAAAAAAATGGCTTTAGAATTATTTAAACCACATTTGTTAGCTAAGCTTGAAGAAAAAGGTTATGCAACTACTGTAAAACAAGCTAAAAAAATGATTGAAAATAAAACCAATGAAGTTTGGGAGTGTTTAGAAGAGGTTGTTAAAGGTCATCCTGTAATGCTTAATCGTGCACCAACCTTACATAAGCTTTCCATCCAAGCTTTCCATCCTGTGCTTGTAGAGGGTAAGGCAATTCAACTTCATCCATTGGTGTGTGCAGCATTTAATGCTGACTTTGACGGGGACCAAATGGCTGTACATGTACCTTTATCTCAAGAAGCAATAGCTGAGTGTAAAGTATTAATGCTTTCATCTATGAATATCTTGCTTCCAGCAAGTGGTCGTTCTGTGACTGTACCTTCTCAAGATATGGTTTTGGGGATTTATTATCTATCTTTAGAAAAAGATGGTGCTAAGGGTGAGCATAAAATTTGTACAGGTATTGAAGAGGTTATGATTGCTCTAGAAGCAAAATCTTTAGATATTCATGCAAGTATTAGAAGCGTAGTTGATGGAAGAAAAATCACAACAACTGCGGGAAGATTAATCATTAAGTCTATCTTACCTGATTTTGTTCCTGAAAATATGTGGAATAAAGTCATGAAGAAAAAAGATATTGCAGCTTTGGTTGATTATGTTTATAAAGAAGGCGGTCTTGAAGTAAGTGCTAGCTTTTTAGATAAATTAAAAGATCTTGGTTTTGAATATGCAACAAAAGCGGGTATTTCTATTTCAATTGCTGATATTATTGTGCCTGATCAAAAGCAAAAAAGTATAGAAGAAGCTAAAAAACAAGTAAGAGAAATCCAAAATTCATATAATTTAGGTTTGATTACTTCAGGCGAAAGATATAACAAGATTATTGATATTTGGAAAAGCACTAATAATGTCTTATCAAAAGATATGATGGAGTTGATTAAAAAAGACAAAGAAGGATTTAACTCTATTTATATGATGGCAGATTCTGGTGCTAGGGGTTCAGCAGCTCAAATTTCACAGCTTGCTGCGATGAGGGGTCTTATGGCTAAACCTGATGGTTCTATTATTGAAACACCGATCATTTCGAACTTCCGTGAAGGACTAAACGTTCTTGAATATTTCATTTCAACCCACGGTGCTAGAAAAGGTCTTGCAGATACAGCGTTGAAAACAGCAAATGCAGGTTATTTGACAAGAAAACTTATCGATGTGGCGCAAAATGTAAAAGTTACAATGGAAGATTGTGGTGCACATGAGGGTGTTGAGATTAATGAAATTACCGCAGATGGTGTTGTGATTGAAACCTTAGAAGAAAGAATTTTAGGAAGAGTTTTAGCTGAAAATATTATTGACTCTATTACTAATGAGATTTTATTCTCAGAAGGTACTTTAGTAGATGAGGAAAAAGCTAGAATTATTGTTGAAAGTGGAGTAAAGAGTGTAAGCATTAGAACTCCTATTACTTGTAAAGCTAAAAAAGGAGTTTGTTCTAAATGCTATGGTATTAACCTAGGCGAAGGAAAATTAGTTAAACCAGGTGAGGCTGTAGGTATTATATCTGCTCAATCAATCGGTGAGCCAGGAACACAGCTTACGCTAAGAACTTTCCACAGCGGTGGTACTGCTAGTACAGATTTACAAGATCGTCAAGTGGTAGCACATAAAGAAGGTTTTGTAAGATTTTATAATCTTAATACCTATGAAGATAGACAAGGTAAAACTATAGTGGCTAATCACCGCAATGCTGCTATTTTACTTGTGGAGCCAAAAATCAAAGCTCCATTTAAAGGAACTATCCATATTGAGCATGCATATGAAGATGTGGTAGTTAGTGTTAAGGCAAAAAATAATGAAGCTAAATTTATATTAAGAAAATATGACTTAGCAAAAGCTAATGAGCTTGCAGGTGTAAGTGGTAATATCGAAGGTAAATTATATATTCCATATAGTGATGGTGCTGAAGTAGCTGAAAATGAAAGTATTGTAGAGGTAATCAAAGAGGGTTGGAATATACCAAACCGTATCCCTTATGCGAGTGAATTGCTAGTAAAAGATGGCGATCCTATCACTCAAGATATTGTAGCTGGTGCAAAAGGTACCTTGAAGTTTTATATGCTTAAAGGGGATGGTTTAGATAGAATTAGAAATCTTAAAAAAGGTGATGTAGTTAAAGAAAAAGGTGTTTTTGTTGTTATTGCTGATGAAAATGATAGAGAAGCAAAAAGACACTATATACCAAGAGATTCTGTGATTGAATTTGATGATAGTACTTTTGTGGATAATCCTAAAACTATCATAGCAAAATCAAGCAAAGAAGATAAAACTATCATTGCTGAATGGGATGCATATAATAATACTGTAATTGCAGAAGTTGCAGGTACAATTAACTTTGAAGATATTGAATCAGGCTATAGTGCTGATGAGCAAATTGATGAAGCAACTGGTAAAAGATCACTTGTTATTAATGAGTATTTACCAAGTGGAGTGCGTCCAGCGTTGTTAATCATAGGTGAAAACGATAAAGTGGTGCGTTATCAACTCGAACCAAAAACTGTTATTTATGTAAACGATGGCGATAAGGTTAAGCAAGCTGATATCTTAGCTAAAACACCAAAGGCAGCAGCTAAATCAAAAGATATTACTGGAGGTCTTCCAAGGGTATCTGAATTATTTGAAGCAAGAAAGCCAAAAAATACTGCTGTTGTGGCTGAAATTGACGGGGTTGTTAGATTTGATAAACCTTTAAGATCAAAAGAAAGAATCATTATCCAAGCAGAAGATGGAAGTAGCGCAGAGTATTTAATTGATAAATCAAAACGCATTCAAGTAAGAGATGGTGAATTTATTCATGCGGGTGAAAAATTAACCGATGGAGTTATTTCAAGTCATGATGTGCTTAGAATTTTAGGTGAAAAAGCATTGCATTATTATCTTATTTCTGAAATTCAGCAAGTTTATCGTGGTCAAGGTGTTGTGATTTCTGATAAGCATATTGAAATCATCGTATCACAAATGCTAAGACAAGTAAAAATTGTTGATAGTGGTCATACAAACTTTATTGTAGGTGATTTGGTTTCAAGAAGAAAATTTAGAGAAGAAAATGAAAGAATTTTAAGATATGGCGGTGAACCTGCTGTAGCTGAGCCTGTGTTGCTTGGGGTTACAAGAGCAGCTATTGGAAGTGATAGTGTGATTTCGGCTGCTTCATTCCAAGAAACAACAAAGGTTTTAACAGAAGCAAGTATTGCAGGTAAATTTGACTATCTTGAAGATCTAAAAGAAAATGTAATCTTAGGTCGCATGATTCCTGTTGGTACAGGTCTTTATGGAGATCAAAATTTAAAGCTTAAACAACAAAATTAATTTTCAATCCTAGCAATTTTGCTAGGATTTTTTAAGTATTTTATGTTTAAAATAATTGATTTAGAACAATATAAAAGAAAAGAACATTTTAACTTTTATACTCAAAATATTCCTTGCTCGTTTGAAATTACTGTTAAATTAGATATTAGTTCTTTTTATTATTTTATTAAAAACAATAATTATGAATTCTACCCTTGTTTTATCCACACTATTAGTAAAAGTATAAATGCTTTTGATAATTTTAAATTTAGTTTAGATCAAAACAAACAACTAATATGTTATGATATTATCCATCCTTCTTATACTATTTTTCATAAGGACTCTAAAACTTTTTCTGTTCTTTGGACTTTCTATAAAGAAAATTTAAATGATTTTTTATCTTTATATGAAGAGGATAAACAATTAATAAAAAACGATAAAAGTATGTTTTTAAAAGAACCTATAGATAATCTTTTTAATATTTCTGCTATTCCTTGGATAGTTTTTGAAAATTTTTCTTTACACTTGCCAAAAAAAGAGCAGTATTTCTTTCCTATTATAACAAGTGGAAAGATTATAAAAGAAAATAAAAAATTTCTCATTCCTTTTAGTATTAATGTTAATCATGCCACCAATGATGCTTATCACATTTATTTGTTTTTAGAAAAACTCCAAGAAAACCTTAATAGTTTATAATTTTATAAGTAAAATTTAGATATTATCCAAAGTTTATTATTTTATTAATGAAAGGAATTACTGTGCCAACCATAAATCAATTGGTTAGAAAAGAGCGCAAAAAAGTTTTAGAAAAATCTAAATCACCAGCGCTTAAAAATTGCCCACAAAGAAGGGGAGTTTGTACTAGGGTTTATACAACAACTCCTAAAAAACCAAACTCAGCGTTAAGAAAAGTTGCCAAAGTAAGACTTACAAGTGGCTTTGAAGTTATTAGTTATATCGGTGGTGAAGGTCACAACCTACAAGAACACAGCATTGTTTTAGTGCGTGGTGGTAGGGTAAAAGACTTACCAGGTGTTAAGTATCACATTGTTCGTGGTGCCTTAGATACTGCAGGTGTTGCAAAAAGAACTGTTTCTCGTTCTAAATATGGTGCAAAACGCCCTAAAGCAGCTAAGTAATAAGATTGCAGACAAATCCGTTAGATTTGATTTTGTTTGAGTAAAATTATAAATTTGAAGGAAAATTATGAGAAGAAGAAAAGCTCCGGTAAGAGAAGTCTTGCCAGATCCGATTTATGGAAACAAAGTAATCACAAAATTCATTAATTCTTTAATGTATGATGGTAAAAAAAGCACGGCTACGACTATTATGTATGGTGCTTTAGAAGCTATCGATAAAAAAGGTGGAGAAAAAAAAGGCATAGAAATTTTTAATGATGCTATTGAAAATATCAAGCCTTTATTAGAAGTTAAATCTCGTCGTGTTGGTGGTGCTACTTATCAAGTTCCAGTAGAAGTACGCCCAGCTAGACAACAAGCTTTAGCTATAAGATGGATTATTTCTTTTGCTAGAAAAAGAAGTGAAAGAACTATGATTGAAAAATTAGCAGCTGAATTATTAGACGCAGCTAATAGTAAAGGCGCTTCATTTAAGAAGAAAGAAGATACTTATAAAATGGCAGAAGCTAATAAAGCATTTGCTCATTATCGTTGGTAAGAGGAGTAAAACATGTCAAGAAGTACTCCTTTAAAAAGAGTTAGAAATATAGGTATTGCAGCTCACATTGATGCTGGTAAAACAACTACTAGTGAAAGAATTCTTTTCTTTACAGGTATGAGTCATAAAATTGGCGAAGTACATGATGGTGCAGCTACAATGGACTGGATGGAACAAGAAAAAGAAAGAGGTATTACAATTACTTCTGCTGCTACAACTTGTTTTTGGAAAAATCACCAAATAAACCTTATAGACACTCCAGGCCACGTTGACTTTACAATCGAAGTTGAAAGATCAATGCGTGTTTTAGATGGTGCTGTTGCAGTATTTTGTTCAGTAGGTGGAGTTCAACCACAATCAGAAACTGTTTGGAGACAGGCTAATAAATACGGTGTTCCAAGAATTGTTTTTGTAAATAAAATGGATAGAATTGGTGCAAATTTCTTTAATGTAGAAGAGCAAATTAAAAATCGCTTAAAAGGCAACCCAGTTCCACTTCAAATTCCAATTGGTGCTGAAGATAATTTCAAAGGTGTGATTGATCTTATCACTATGAAAGCTTTAGTATGGGAAGATGAAAGCAAACCAACTGATTATGTAGAAAAAGAAATTCCAGCTGAGCTTAAAGAAAAGGCTGAAGAATATCGTGTAAAAATGATAGAAGCTGTTTCTGAAACAAGCGATGAATTAATGGAAAAATATTTAGGTGGTGAGGAGCTTACTCAAGAAGAAATCAAAGCAGGTATTAAAGCAGGATGCTTAAGTCTTTCTATGGTTCCTATGCTTTGTGGTACGGCTTTTAAAAACAAAGGTGTTCAACCATTGCTTGATGCTGTTGTTGCTTATTTACCAGCTCCTGATGAAGTTGCTAATATCAAAGGTGAGTATGAAGATGGTACAGAAGTTTCTGTAAAATCAACTGATGATGGTGAATTTGCAGGTCTTGCATTTAAAATTATGACTGACCCATTTGTTGGACAATTAACTTTCGTTCGTGTATATAGAGGGAGTTTAGAAAGTGGTTCTTATGCATATAATTCAACAAAAGATAAAAAAGAAAGAATTGGTCGTCTTTTGAAAATGCACTCTAATAAAAGAGAAGAGATTAAAACTTTATATGCAGGAGAAATTGGAGCGGTTGTTGGTCTTAAAGACACACTTACTGGTGATACCTTAGCAAGTGAAAAAGATAAAGTTATTTTAGAGAGAATGGATTTTCCAGATCCTGTTATTTCAGTTGCTGTTGAGCCTAAAACAAAAGCAGATCAAGAAAAAATGTCTATTGCTTTAAATAAATTAGCTCAAGAAGATCCAAGCTTTAGAGTTTCTACAGATGAAGAAAGTGGTCAAACTATCATCTCAGGTATGGGTGAGCTTCACTTAGAAATTATTGTTGATAGAATGCTTCGTGAGTTTAAAGTTGAAGCAGAAGTTGGTCAACCTCAAGTTGCTTACCGTGAAACTATTAGAAAAACAGTTGAGCAAGAGTACAAATACGCTAAACAATCAGGCGGTCGTGGTCAGTATGGTCATGTATTCTTAAGACTTGAGCCGCTTGAGCCAGGCAGTGGTTATGAGTTTGTAAATGATATCAAAGGTGGGGTAATTCCAAAAGAATATATTCCAGCGGTTGATAAAGGTGTTCAAGAAGCATTACAAAACGGTGTTTTAGCAGGATATCCTGTTGAAGATGTTAAAGTAACTGTTTATGATGGAAGCTATCACGAAGTGGATTCTTCTGAAATGGCATTTAAACTTGCAGCTTCTATGGGCTTTAAAGAAGGTGCTAGAAAAGCAGGTGCGGTAATCTTAGAACCTATGATGAAAGTTGAAGTTGAAACTCCAGAAGAATATATGGGTGATGTTATTGGAGATTTAAATAAACGTCGTGGTCAAGTAAATTCAATGGATGAAAGAGGTGGTAATAAAATTATTACAGCATTTTGTCCTTTGGCTGAGATGTTTGGTTACTCAACTGATCTTAGAAGTCAAACTCAAGGTCGTGCTACTTATTCTATGGAATTTGATCACTATGATGAAGTTCCAAAAAACGTTTCTGAAGAAATTATCAAAAAAAGAAATGGTTAATCTACCAAGATGGGCAAAAAGCTCATCTTGAATTATTTATGTCCTTTTGAATTAATTAAATTAATTATTCCTTCATTAATTTCATATGCCTTTCCAAAACCTTTAATATATCTTCCGTTTTTCAGTATAAGTTGAAATAAATGAAAATCTTGCATATTTTTAATGACTTGGATTATTTCTTTATTGCTTTCATTTTCATAAGTATTTAATACTTGCTCAAAGAGTTGATTATCTCTTGTTATTTCTATACACTCTATTCTAAATTTAAGTCTTTTTCTTGCAAAGATTGACATGCAATCTTTTTCATCTTCTATAAACATAATTTCTATGTTTTTATTATTGTATTTTACTCCTTCAAAGTGTTCAGCAATTTCACTAATATAAATATAAAAGTCATTTTTAATTTTTATAATAGGTGTATATGAACATATGGTTTGATTATTTAAATTTAAAGAAGATACCATAATGCTTTTGCATTCTTGTATAAATTGATTGATTTCATCATGTAATTGCATATATATTTTCCTTATAGGTTAGAATGGATAAGTTAAGGACTATATGAGAGCAAAAAGAAGAGTTTGTTTACTCTTCTTCATCAGTATTCTTGCGTACAACTTTAATGCGTTCTATACTATTTCCATCCATCTTTTTGACTTCATAGTAGCAGAATTCATCTTCTATTCTATCTCCAACAACCGGTAAGCGTCCTAAGAGATTAAAAACATATCCACCTATAGTGACTTGTTCTAGCTCTTCATTAAAGCGTATATCAAGCATTTCTTCTACTTCGCTAATTTCATATCTTCCTTGAAATTCATAAATGTTTTCTGCAAGTTTTTTAAAATGTGGACTAGAATCATCATGCTCATCGTTAATATCTCCAACGATTTCTTCCATAATATCTTCCATGGTTAAAAGTCCAGCTGTGCCACCATATTCATCCACTACTAATGCCGTGTGCACTTGTTCTTTATTCATCATGAAAAGGACTTTGGATATGCTGATATTTTCTGGAACTAAGATCATTTTGATTAAAAAATCATCTAAATTTTTCTTATCTTTACTAAGTTCATTTTGCATGATGTCTCTAATGTGTACCATACCCAAAATGATATCTTTAGAACCATCTATATATGGAAAGCGTGTGTGTTTGTATTGACAAACTATTTGCATATTTTCTTCATAGCTTTTTTGTTTGTTAAGACATATCATATCTTTTCTAGGTGTCATGATTTCTTTTGCTACTGTATCTGAAAAATCAACAGCATTACGTATGATTTCAGTTTCAAACTCATCCAAAACTCCACCTTTTTGGCTTTCACTCGCAATAAATTTGATTTCTTCTTCAGAGTGGCTTAATTCATGTTCTTTAGCAGGTTTAATACCTATAACTTTTAAAGAAATTGCAGCTAAAAAGTCAAATGTTTTGATGAAAGGTAGGAAAAGTAACCAAAATAAATGTAATGGTCTTGCAACCCATAAAACAGCTTTATCTGCAATAGCGATAGCAACGCTCTTTGGAACTAATTCACCTAATACAACATGCAATAATGTGATAATAGCAAAAGCGATAACAAATGCTATAGTATGAATTAATGCTGGAGCTAAGCCTAAATTTGCCAAAGGAACTTCAAGAATTTTAGCAATAGCAGGCTCACCTATCCAACCAAGAGCAAGAGAGCTTAGCGTAATACCAAGTTGGCAGGCGCTTAAATAAGTATCTAGTTTTGAGGTTACTTCTAAAGCTTTTTTTGCATTACGTTTTTTTTCTTTTACCATTTCTTCGAGTTTTGATCTACGTACTTTAACAATAGCAAATTCAGATAAAACAAAAAATCCATTTAAAAGCACTAAAGCTAATGCAACAAGAATCATAAAAGTAGAATAGCCTACATCAATTGAGGCAACAGCGGGTAATGTTTGATTTAAGTCTAAAGATTGACTGGGGTCCAAAAAAACTCCTTTAATAAAATTTTTGCAAAATTATATCAAATCAAAACTATAAAATTAGCTTAAAATAAACGACATATTTTAAATTAATTTATGTTTTCTATATTCAATATTTTTTTCAAATTCATCTAAACGTTTATAAATGCTACGCAATTGTGTGATAGTTGTCCAATTGGTAATAAAAATACTAAATGATGATCTAACTTGATCAAAAGCATTGCCAACTTGTATGATAATTCCAAGTTGTATAAGTCCTAAAAACAAGCTTGGAGCCATGATTAAAAAAGGCACTATAACCATGATTTGCTCAAATAAATAAAGCCATATATTAAAATACCCATAATGCAAAAATAATCTTTTATAATTGATTTTAAGTCCAGTAAATAAACTTAAAATACTTTCATCGCTCGCATAATTTTTTCTATCATCTTCAGCAAAAACAAGTTCTTTTCTAAAAGCAGCTTCGGCTTTTTGATTATTATATTCAAGACCAGGTAATTTAATACCAACAAACCATGATATAACAAGACCTCCCAAAGAAACCAAAAATGCAATCCATACCAAGGAGCCATTAATGTCTTTTAAGATAGGTAAATTAACATGCGCACTTAACATCCACAAAATCGGAACAAAAGCAATTAAAGTCATAATTGCCTTAACAAAAGCCAATCCTAAGCTTTCTATGATTTTTGAAAAATTATAAATATCTTCTTGAATTCTTTGTGAGCTACCTTCTATGTTATCATCTTTTTTTTGCCAAAATTTAATATAATCAAAAGTCATAGCCTCACGCCATTTAAAGGCATAAATACTTCCAAAATATTGTGTGATAGTAGCGATTAATACATAAGGCAATGCTAGATATAAAAATTGCTTAATAAAATGATAAAAGTCATCTATACTATGATTTTTTGCATCTTGTAAAACATCATAAAATTCTTTATACCATTCATTTATTGCAACATTAATGGAAGTTTGAGCAAGTAAAGAAGCTAGTAAAAAAAACAAACCCAAATAAGCCCACAATGCCCATTTTTTTGAATAAAAAAAAGATTTAAACATTTAAATTTCTTTTAACATTTTTTCATAGTGTTTTATTGTATGTTTTTTTGCTTTAAAAATTATACTAAAAATCACAATAAAACAACTTGCAACTAAAAATCCAGGAATGATTTCATAAATTGCTATAAAATTTGAACCAAAATGTTTATAAAATATAACAGTTAAAGCTCCACTAACCATTCCAGCTATTGCACCTTCTTTGCTCATATTTTTATAAAATAAAGAAAATAAAATAACACTTCCAAAGCTTGCACCAAAACCAGCCCAAGCGTAAGAAACTATACCTAAAATTTGACTTTGAGTATCAAGTGAAAGTATAAAAGCTATGCAAGCAACAGCTAAAACACCTAGACGTGATAATAAAGTAATATTTTTATCATTTGCTTTTCTTTTTAAGATTTGTGTATAAAAATCTTGCACCAAGCTAGAAGCACATACTAGTAGTTGAGAACTTGCAGTACTCATAATAGCTGCCAATATAGCACTGAGTAAAATTCCTGCCACCCAAGGATTAAAAAGCACTTGAGACATTACAATAAATATTCTTTCAGGGTCATTTAAAGTGAGATTAAATTTAGCTATATAAGCAATACCTAAAAATCCTATCATAGCAGCACCAAATAAAGAAATTACCATCCAAGTTATGCCTATAAAAGTTGCAGTAGGAATTTCTTTTACATTTTTTATAGAGATAAAACGAATTAAAATGTGAGGTTGACCAAAATAACCAAGCCCCCATGCTAGGGTTGATACTACGATTAGCCAACCACCACCATCTAAACCAAAGGCTTGGGGTTTTACATCATTTATAGTAGAAAAAGCTTCGCCAAAGCCACCAAGTTCAAAAATCATCACAAAAGGAATGATGATTAATGAGCTCATCATTAAAAGTCCTTGTATCATATCAGTCCAGCATACAGCTTTATAACCACCTAAAAAAGTATATAAAACAATAACTAAAAATCCAATACTCAAGGCAAAAATATAAGGCAAATTAAATACACTTTCAAAAAGTTTAGCACCACTTACTAATCCAGCGCTAATGTAAATAGTAAAAAATACCAAAATAACTACCGCACAAATGCTTCTTAAAATATGCTTATCATCATGAAAGCGACTTTCGAAAAAATCAGGAATTGTAATACATTCTTTGGCTATTTGAGAAAAAATCTTTAATCTTTTAGCAACAAAAGTCCAGTTTAAAAACATACCAAAGCTTAAACCTATGGCTATATAAATTTGTCCCAAACCAGCTGCATATAAAGCACCAGGAAAAGCCATTAAAAGCCAACTACTCATATCAGAAGCGCCTGCACTTAAGGCAGATATTACAGGCCCCATGGAAGCATTACCAACAAAATAATCTTTACTGTTTTGATTTTTTTTGTAAAAATACAAACCTATAAAAAGCATTAAAAATGCATAGGTAATAAAAGTAATAATAATAGGATAAGAAAGTTCCACACTTTGTAAATTCATAAGTGTCCTTAAAAAATTTAAAAAACTATCATTTTACTTGTTTTGGTTTAAAAAAACATTATAAAAATTATTTTTTATTTTTTATTTCAATGCTTTATAAAGTTTTTTTGTTACAATTTTCTAAAAAATTTAAGGAAAATAAATGAAAAATCTTTTGATTGTAGGTGCAGGCGGTGTAAGTCGTGTTGCGACTGTAAAATGTGCAATGAATAGTGATATTTTTAGCAAAATAACTCTAGCAAGTAGAACTAAAAGTAAATGTGATGAAATAGCAGCTTTTATAAAAGAGCGTTTGGGTATAGAAATTCAAACTGAGCAAATAGATGCAGATGACACTGCTGCTGTTGTAGAACTTATCAAAAAAACAGGAGCTGAAATTTTACTAAATGTAGCTTTACCTTATCAGGATCTTACCTTAATGGATGCGTGTATTCAAACTAATATCCATTATGTAGATACTGCAAATTATGAACATCCTGATTTAGCTAAATTTGAATATAAAGAACAATGGGCAAGAAATGATAAATTTAAACAAGCAGGAATTTTAGGACTTTTAGGTAGCGGTTTTGATCCAGGTGTTACTAATGTATTTTGTGCTTATGCACAGCAAAATTTGTTTGATGAAATTCATTATATAGATATATTAGATTGTAATGCAGGCGATCATGGCTATGCTTTTGCAACTAATTTTAATCCTGAAATTAACTTAAGAGAAGTTTCTGCTAAAGGTCGTTACTGGGAAAATGGAAAATGGATAGAAACTGCACCTATGGAAATAAAAATGGAATGGGATTATCCTGAAGTAGGGGTAAAGGATAGCTATTTACTTTATCATGAGGAGCTTGAAAGCTTAGTAAAAAATATCAAAGGTTTAAAAAGAATAAGATTTTTTATGACTTTTGGGCAAAGCTATTTAACTCATATGAAATGTCTTGAAAATGTTGGTATGCTAGGTATTAAGCCTGTTATGCATCAAGGCAAAGAAATAATACCAATAGAATTTTTAAAAACACTACTTCCTGATCCTGCTAGTTTAGGTCCTCGCACCAAAGGTTATACTAATATAGGTTGTGTGATTCGTGGTGTAAAAGATGGAAAAGATAGACAAGTTTATATTTACAATGTTTGCAATCACGAAGAATGCTTTAAAGAAACTGGAGCGCAAGCTGTGAGTTATACTACTGGAGTTCCTGCAATGATAGGAACAAAGTTAATCGCTAAAGGAATTTGGCAAGGAAAAGGTGTGTTTAACATGGAAGAATTTGATGCTAAACCTTTTATGGATGAGTTAAATACTCAAGGACTTCCTTGGAAAATTATAGAAATGGAGCCAAATTTAGGAAAGTAATCTCAAGTCTTTTTTGACTTGAGAAAGTTTCAGTAATGACACAATTATTATTAAGTATAGATTGGACACCTTTTTTAGTTTCCATAAAGCTTTCTATTATTACTTGTATAATTTTATTTTGTTTTTGTATACCTCTTGCTTGGGTTTTTGCTTTTAAGCAATTTAGAGCAAAAAAAATTCTAGAAACCATAATAACCTTACCTTTGGTTTTACCACCATCTGTTGTTGGTTTTTACTTGTTGATTTTATTTTCAAAATACTCTTTTTTGGGTAATTTTTTAGAAAAACACTTTAATATCACTTTAGCTTTTACCTTTGAAGGTTTAGTGATAGCAAGTTGTATTTATTCTTTACCTTTTATGTTTAATCCTTTATATAATGCAATGTCTATGATTTCTAAAAATATTATAGAAGCTAGTTTTTCTTTGGGAAAAAATTCTTTCATCACACTTTTTAAAGTAATCTTACCTAGTATTAAACCAGCTATATTAAGTGCTTTAGTAATAAGTTTTGCACATACTATGGGCGAGTTTGGTATAGTATTAATGATAGGCGGCTCTTTAAGCGGAGAAACAAAAGTAGCTAGTATTGCTATATATGAAAGTATGGAAAATTTAGATTTTATCACAGCTCATATTTATAGCCTCATACTTTTAATTTTTAGTTTTATTGTTTTATTAAGTGTGAATCTTCTTAATAAACAAAAAAGATAATACACTTATATTATCTTAAAATATAATCCATTTGTTGTTTTCAAGTATTTTGAGTATAAATTTATCTAAATCAAGTTTTATCTTTAATTGTTTGTTTTCTCTTTTACTTTCTTATTTATTATCTATATTTAAGATATTATTTTCTTTATATTTGACACGAATTTTTTCATATTTTATAACAACTCATATTCTATCATTTTCCACTATTTTTCTAAAAAACTCTATCA
>NZ_JAKMSR010000014.1:0-18699 GCF_025772765.1 Campylobacter sp. CNRCH_2015_0814
AAGTGGAGTAAAATTGTTTATTTTTTTTAGATATAATCGAGCTTTATTTATATTTAAAGGCATATTTATGTTACGCTTGTTTATTGTAAGTATTTTATTTGTCAATTCATTATTAGCTTTTAATGTAAAATCTTTATTTACTTATACTTTTAATGATAACATTAGCTATGACTTAGAAAAAGCTAAAGAAATATATTTTAAAAATAAATGTAATACTTGCCATGGAGAGAACGGAGAAAAAAATTCTTATGGTAAAAGAGCTCTTAAAGACTTAAATCCAGAAGAAATCAAAGGTGCTTTGAAAGATTATGCTAATGGATATTTTAAAAATCAATCAAGCGATAATATCCAAATGAGTTTGTATGCTAAAAAAATAAGTGATAGTGACATGAACCACATCATAGCTTATTTAAAAGGACAAAATTTTTCTATAGAGCTTAATCAAAAAGATCTTTTAGAAGAAGAGCCAGCACCAAAAACTAAACACAATACATTTTTAAAATAACAAAAAAAAGGAGTTTTCATGAAAAAAAATCTACTATTAGTTGGCTTACTTTGTGCTAGTTCAATTTATGCTGCAGAGGTAAAAATAGGGGTTGTTTTACCGCTTACTGGCACTTTAGCAGCCTATGGTAATGATGTATATGAGGGTATTAAACTAGCCAATACTTTAAACCCGAATTTAAAAAATGGAGATAGTATTAAAATTATAGCCATTGATACTAAAGGTGATAAAATAGAGGCAGCAAATGCTACTACTAGACTTATCTCTCAAGATAAAGTTTTAGGTCTTATAGGCGAAGCTGTTACACCAAATACTATGCAAGTTTTATCCATAGCCGAAGAAAGAAAAGTTCCTGCTATAGCTCCAGTTGCCTCAGGTGATAAGCTTTTAGATAAAAAAAGCTATGCTAGTAGAGTTTGTTTTATGGATAGCTTTCAAGGAGATAAATTTGCTAATTATGCCTATAAAGATTTAAATTTAAAAAGCGTGGTTGTTATAGTCGATCAAAGCAATGTATATTCATTGGGTCTAGCAAGAGCTTTTGAAAAAGAATTTAAGCAAAATGGTGGAAAAGTACTTAAAAAATTAACCATTTCTTCGGGTGATAAGGACTTTAAAGCTATTGTTTCACAACTTAAAAGTATCAATCCAGACTTTGTTTATATGCCAATTTATCACCCAGAAGCTGCCTTAATAGCAAGACAAGCAAAAGCGGTTGGATTTAACAAACTTTTAAGCGCAGGAGATGGGGTAAATAATAAAACATTTATAGAGCTTGGTGGTGATGCTGTCAATGGAGTAGTATTTACTGATAGTTTTGATTATAACAATCCTCCAACAGCTTTGTCTAAAAATTTCATCAATGCTTATGAAAAAGATCATGGCACCAAAGAGCTTCCAGCATTTTCTGCTATGGGAGCTGATGCTTATTATGTAATGGTAAATGCAATGAATGAATGCGCTAGCAATCTTAATGCACAATGCATTAATGAAAAAATTCACTCAACCAGTAATTTTGAAGGTGTGGGTGGGGTTATAAGCATAGATGCTAGTGGTAATGCGAGTCGTTCTGTAGTTATAAAAGAAATACAAGATCAAAAACAAGTATATAAAACTATTATCAATCCTTGAAAGGTAAACTATGAAAAAAATTAGTATAGCTATATTATCTGTCATAGCTTGCAATATTATACAAGCAAAAGAAATCAACATTGGCGTAGTTTTACCTCTAACAGGTTCTACGGCAGCATATGGACAAAGTGCTTTAGATGGAGTGAAAATTGCAAATTCCATGAAAAACACTCTAAGCAATGGAGATAAAGTAAATTTAGTAGTAGTTGATACAAAAGGTGATAAAATAGAAAGTGCCAATGCTAGCACAAGATTAGTTTCGCAAAACAAAGCTTATGCGCTAATTGGTGAAATGTTAACAGCTAATACTTTGCAAGTGATAAGAATTGGCGAAGAAAAAAAGATCCCAGTGGTTGCTCCTGCAGCTACTGCTGATAAAATTTTAAATAAAAAATTATATGCTAGTAGGGTTTGTTTTATGGATAGCTTTCAAGGCTCATCTTTAGCTAATTATGTAAAAAATAAACTTAACTATACTAAAGCTGTGATAATTAGCGATCAAAGTGCGGATTATTCTTTGGGTTTAACTAGAGCCTTTGAAAAAGAATTTAGCAAGCAAGGTGGAAAAATTTTAGATAAATTTAGAATCACAGCAGGCGATAAAGACTTTAAAGCTATTCTTTCACAAATTAAAAATTTAAAACCTGATTTTATTTATCTTCCAGTATATTATACCGAAGCTTCTTTATTTGCACGTCAAGCAAAAGCAATGGGTATAAATATCCCTATGGGTTCAGCAGATGGGGTGGCTGATGAAACCTTTGTTAATTTAGCTCAAGATGCTGCAGAGGGATATTTATTTACCGATAGTTTTGATTATAACAACCCACCAACACAACTTTCAAAAGACTTCATACTAGCTTATGAAAAAGAAAAACAAAGCAAAGAAGTTCCAAATTTCACAGCTATGGGTGCAGATGCATATTTTGTGATTTTTGAAGCTATGCAAAAATGTATTAATGATTTTAACAGTGAATGTATCAATAACAATATCCACGCTACTTCAAAATTTGAAGGTGTTAGCGGAGTAATTAACATTGATAAAACAGGCAATGCTACGCGTTCAATTGTTATAAAATCAATAGAAAATCAAAAACAAATTTATAAAGATACGATTCTTCCGTAAATAAAATTTTAAGAGGTTCAATGGATAGTTCTTTAATTTTACAGCAAATTATAAATGGTTTTAGCTTAGGTAGCATGTATGCACTTATTGCTATAGGCTATACAATGGTCTATGGTGTTTTAAGATTGATTAATTTTGCACATGGTGATATCATGATGGTAGGTGCATACTCAGCTTTATTTTGTGTCACAAGTATGAATGTGCCTTTTTTAGGAGCTCTTTCTTTGGCTATGTTATTTGCAGCAGCTTTAGGTATAGCTATTGATAGAGTAGCTTATAAACCTTTAAGAAAAGCACCTAGAATTTCTCTACTTATTACAGCCATAGGTATAAGCTTTTTAATACAAAATGTATTTAATGTCTTATTTGGCTCAACCCCAAAATATTTTCCTGTACCAAGTTATCTTGAAACAGTGATTAATTTTAATAATATCAGCATTAGCATTAATAGTATTTTAGTACCTATTTTGACATTTTTTATACTATTAGTGGTTTTATTCATACTTTATAAAAGCAAATATGGCATTGCTATTAGAGCTTTAGCTTTTGATATTCATACTGTAAATTTAATGGGGATTGACGCAAATCGTATTATCGCTATTGTATTTGCACTAGGCTCAGCTTTAGCCGCTATTGGTGGTATTTTTTGGGCTGTTAGCTATCCTTCTGTTGAACCTAGCATGGGAACTCTTATAGGACTTAAGGCATTTGGCGCTGCTGTTTTAGGTGGTATTGGTTCGGTTGCTGGAGCAGTATTAGGTGGTTTGATTATAGGATTTACAGAAGTTGTTGTAGTTGCTATTTTCCCCGATCTTTCTGGTTTTAAAGATGCTTTTGCATTTATCTTTTTAGTATTGATTTTGCTTTTTAAACCAACTGGAATTTTGGGCATAAATTTTGAAAAAAGTAGGTTTTAAGATGGTTGCAAGAAAAATTACACATTTAAGTTTTTTTATCATAGCACTTGCTTTTCTTTTTATATCTCCTTATTTTTTCAATGATTATAAAATAGGAATTTTAAGCAATATTGCTATTTTTGTTATCTTAGCAGTAAGCTATAATCTTATCAACGGGGTTACAGGACAATTTTCACTAGAACCAAATGGCTTTGTAGCTATAGGAGCTTATGTTGCAGCTTTAGTATTACTTACAAGTGAAAGCAAAATCGATCAGTTTTCTTTAGAAGATCCAAGTAGCTTTATTTTGATGATTCATTCGCCAAGTTTTATTGTGGCTTTACTTGCTGCTGGACTTTGCGCTATGCTTTTATCTTTAGTTTTGGCTTTTGCAGTATTTAGAGTTAGAGGGGATTATTTAGCTATTGTAACACTAGGTTTTGGTATTATCATTAAACTTATGGCGATTAACTTTGCTTCTGTTACAAATGGCTCTTTAGGCTTAAACGACATTCCTAAACACACTACTTTATACTGGAGTGGTGGGATTGCCATATTTTCAGTTGTTATCATCTTAAACATTGTTAGTTCAAAATTTGGTAGAGCTATGAAAGCTATAAGAGATGATGAAGATGCAGCACTAGCAATGGGTATAAACACCTTTAATATTAAAACCTTAGCCTTTAGCACTTCAGCGTTTTTAGAAGGTGTTGGGGGAGGTTTGCTAGCTTGTGCACTAGCTTCAGTTTCACCTGAGCAATTTGACTTTTTATTTACCTTCCAACTTTTAATCATCATTGTTTTGGGTGGTTTAGGTTCAACTACTGGTGCTATCATTGGGGCTATTTTAGTAATAGGTGGAAGTGAGTATTTAAGATTTTTAGATGAAAGTATGAATATTTTTGGTTATGAAACCCCTGCTATGCCTGGTCTTAGAATGGTTGTATTTTCCATTGTATTGATCTTGGTAATGCTTTTTGCAAGAAGAGGAATAATGGGAGATAAAGAATTAACAGATGTTTTGTTTAAGTTTTCTAAAAGGAATAAAAAATGATTTTAGAACTTAAAGAAATTCATAAAAATTTTGGTGGAGTTAGCGCTATAGCTAATACCTCATTTGCTATTAAAGAAAGTGAAATTTTTGGACTTATAGGCCCAAATGGCGCAGGAAAAACTACGTTATTTAATATTATTACAGGAAATTATAAGCCAAGTAGCGGGGAAGTCTTTTTTCTAGGAAAAAAAATTGATCATTTAAAACCACACAAAATAGTTCATCTAGGTATAGCAAGAACTTTTCAAAACATAAGACTTTTTTCAAGCATGAGTGTTTTAGAAAATGTATTGATTGGTTTTGATAAGAGTATTAAATATAATATTTTCGAAGCCTTTTTACATCTTGGAAGATTTTCCAAAGCAGAAAAAAATGCAAAAAAAGCAGCTTATGAAATTTTAGAACAACTCAATATTGCTCATTTGGCTGATGAAAAAGCTACTAGTTTAAGCTATGGCCAGCAAAGAAAAGTTGAAATAGCAAGAGCTTTAGCAACAAACCCTAAACTTTTATTGCTAGATGAACCTGCAGCAGGTATGAATTCTACAGAAAGTGATGATTTGGCTGAGTTAATTTTTGACATAAGAGATAATAAAAAAATTAGTGTTTTACTTATAGAGCATGATATGAAATTTGTAAATAAGCTTTGTGATAGAGTTATGGTGCTTGATTATGGTAAGACCATTTTTGAGGGAAAACCAAACGATGCGGTGCAAAACCCTGAAGTAATTAGTGCATATTTGGGAGATTTTAATGCTAGTAGTTAAAGATTTACATGTTTATTATGGTTTGATTGAAGCTGTTAAAGGTATTGATTTTACTATAAAAACAGGAAGTATAGTTAGCTTAATAGGCTCAAATGGCGCAGGAAAAACCTCAACACTTAATGCTATGCTAAATTGTGTTAAAAAAACTGGCGAGGTAACTTTTCTAGGTTATGACACTCAAAGACATTTACCGCACACTCTAGTTCAAAAAGGCATTGCTTTAGTACCTGAGGGAAGAAGAGTTTTTATCAATCTTACTATAGAGGAAAATTTAAAAATTGGTGCTTTTAATAATGCAGAAAATTATGAGCATTTAAAAAATCAAATGTATAGACTTTTCCCAAGATTAAAAGATAAAAAAAATGCCCTTGCAGGAACTCTAAGTGGCGGAGAAGCTCAAATGTTAGCTATCTCAAGAGCACTCATGAGTGAGCCAAAACTTTTAATGCTTGATGAGCCTTCATTAGGTCTTGCTCCAAAAATAGTTGGAGAAGTTTTTGATATTATAGTCAAATTAAAAGAAGAAGGAATCACCATTTTATTAGTAGAGCAAAATGCATTTTCAGCTTTAAAAATCAGCGATTATGCTTATGTTTTGGAAAATGGCAAAATTGCTATGCATGCACCTGCAAAAGATCTTATCGGCAATGATGAGATTAGAAAAAAATACCTTGGAGCTTAATTCATGAAAAAACAACTTTTAGCTTTTGGGGATATAAAAATTTCTATTTTTTTGTTTTTAATTTTTGCCCTATTTTGTGCCCTAGCTACTTTCATAGAAAGTGCTTATAATACACCAACAGCTTGGGCGATGATCTATGGCTCTTCTTGGTTTGGCTTTATACAACTCATACTAGGGATTAATCTTTTAGCAGCTCTTTTTAAATACAAAATGTTTAATAAGAAAAAAATACCACTTTTAATCTTTCATATCTCATTTTTATTTATATTACTAGGCTCAGCGATGACTAGATATATGGGATTTGAGGGAAATTTACACATTAGAGAAAATGAAAAAAACAATATTATTGAAACTTCAAAAAGTTATATTTACATAGCAACCTTAAAAGATGATAAAGTATATAGTGCTTCAAAATCTGAATATATTGCAACCCTGCCTTTTGTAAATGATTTTTCATTTGATTTAATCTTGCCTGATGAAAAAGCTCAAATTGCATATGAAAATTTAATCTTAGATGCAAAAGAAGTTTATATTGATGATAATAATTCTGCTCCACTTTTATCTTTAATGCTTTCACAAAATAACGAATCTAAAGAATTGCTTTTTCAAGCAGGAGATATTGAAAATATCAACGGCGTTAATATAGCATTTTTAAATGACTCTGTTCCAAGTCCTTATATAAAAATCGATAAAGATTTAAAACTTAGTGCTGATTTTGATTTAAAATACATGTCAATGAGTGATGGCAAAGAAAATATTTTAAAAGCAAATCAAAAAGCACAAGCTAAAGATTTAAGATTATATTCTTTTAATGATATTAATTTAGTGGTTAAATTTGCTTCCTTGCATGGCAAAAAAACTTTAGAAGGTATCAATCAAGCTCAAGATGAAAGCTTTTTTACTTGGTTTAAAAATAGTTGGATAGAGCTAGGACGCAATGCTTTGATTTCTTTATTTGGCGAGGCAAAATACTGGAATAATTCTTTATTAAATAATTTCAAAGATTTTGCTCAAAGCACTAAATATATGCCAACTCAACTTTCAGATAATGCTATTAATGCTTTAAAATTAAAACTAAGTTACAAAGGAGAATCCAAAGAAGTTTTCCTAGTAGAATACAACTCGCCTATCCGTATTGATGTAGCAGGTCAACCTTTCTTTTTAAGATGGGGTCCTAAAGGAATAGAAATGCCATTTGAAATGTACCTAAAAGACTTTGAATTAGAACGTTATCCTGGCTCGATGTCGCCTATGTCTTATGCAAGTTATGTAGAAATTGACAATGCTGATAAGAAACTAGAATATAAAATTTTCATGAATAATGTTTTAGATTATCAAGGCTATAGATTTTACCAAAGTTCTTATGATCAAGATGAGCTTGGTACCATACTTTCAGTGAATAAAGATCCGGGTAAAATTCCTACATATATTGGATATTTTTTACTCACATTAGGAATGTTTTTAAATATTTTAAATCCTCATTCAAGATTTAGGACTTTAGCTAAATTAATCAATCAAGACACCTTGAAAAGAACAAGCGCGATATTGGCTTTTATATTAGTTTTATTTGCAGGCCAAAATACTTACGCAAATGAGCCTATCAAGGTAGATGAAGCACACGCTAAAGAACTTGCTTCTTTGATAGTGCAAAAGCCTGATGGTAGAATGGTTCCTTTTAATACTTTAGCCATGGAAGTTTTAGAAAAAATACATAAAACAACGACCTTCCAAGGACAAAGCGCTGAAGCAACAATTATATCGATGATTTTTGATGGTAGTGCATGGTATGATAAAGATATTATTTTTATGCCAAGCAGTCGTTTGGTTAATGAAGAAATTTCTAAAATTTTAGAAATTGAGCCTAGAGCCTATACTAGTTTTAAAGATTTTTTCACTACAGATTCATATAAACTACAAAAATATGTAGAAAATGCTAATAGAAAAAATCCAAACCGCAGAAGTGTTTTTGATAAAGAAATCATCAAGCTTGATGAAAGGGTTAATATTGTAAATTTAATTTTCTCAGGTGATATTTTTAGATTTATTCCTTTACAAAATAGCACAAATAATCAATGGGTGGCACCACGTGAAGCTTATATAGGATTAAAAGGTGAAGAAGGTGCAGAAGTTAAAAGTATTTTAGAAAACTATTTTAATGCAGTTAGTAATTCCATTGTACATAATAACTGGGATGAAGCAACTAAAAACTTAAATGTTATCAAAAATTACCAAGAAAAATACGGCCATGAAGTTATGCCTAGTGCTAAAAAAATTAGCACAGAAATCTTTTTCAATAAAAGTCAAATTTTTGTAAATCTTACCCCTCTTTATCTTTGTGCTGGATTTTTGCTTTTAATTATAGTTTTTATTAAGATGCTACTGCCAAAAATACGCATTGATTTTATTTTTAAATGTGTTTATGTATTTAATATCGTGGCATTTTTCATCCATACTTTAGGTTTGGCTTTGCGTTGGTATATAGCAGGTCGCGCACCATGGAGCAATGCTTATGAGAGTATGGTTTATATAGCTTGGGCTTTATCATTATCTGGAATTTTCTTTTCCAGAAAAAGCCCTATTGCACTTTCTTTAACTTCTATTTTAGCAGGGGTTACTTTAGGTGTAGCTCATCTTAGCCAAATGGATCCACAAATTACCAACTTAGTTCCTGTGTTGCAATCATACTGGCTAACTATACATGTTTCAGTTATTACTGCTAGCTATGGATTTTTAGGACTATGTGCATTATTAGGCATATTTGTACTTGTTTTACTATGCATGCTAAAAATCAATGGTAAGCATAATGAAAATATTTTAAGAAATATTACAGAAGCAACAAGAATCAACGAAATGGCTATGATCTTAGGACTTTGCTTACTTACAGTTGGAAATTTCTTAGGTGCTATATGGGCAAATGAAAGCTGGGGAAGATATTGGAGTTGGGATTCCAAGGAAACTTGGGCTTTAATTAGCATTTTAGTCTATGCAGCTATTTTACATATTAGAATGGTGCCAAAATGGGCAAATCAATACACTTTTGCAGTTTGTTCTATGTTTGCATACTGGGTGATTATTATGACTTATTTTGGAGTAAATTACTTTTTAACTGGTATGCACTCTTACGCAGCAGGAGATTCAGTAAAAATTCCTGATTATGTGTATTGGGGCTTTTTATTTATGGTGGCATTAAGCATAGCAAGTTATTTCAAAAAATCTTATGCAAAAAAATTATAGGAAAGTTTTAAATGAATAATTCTCTTTTTGTATTTTTGATTATTGCTTTAGTTATTGTTATTATACTTGGAATTCTTTTAGTTTTATTTTTTACACACAAAGATAAAAACACCAATAAATCAAATATCACTAAAACTCCAAAAATAATTAACATTGAAGATTTTATATCTAAAGCTAATGATGCAAAAAATTCTCAAGAAATTCAAGCTTTGATTTTGCAGTTTTTAAATTCACAAAAATTAGGATCTAATCCAAAAGATAGCGCCACTAAAAGAAAACTTGATTTTATTAGTGCTATTTCAGCAAATGCCAATGCCACTCCTAAGAATATTTCGTTTTTAAATAATGAATTAAAAAAAAGATATAAAACTTTAAAAAACGAAATAGATGCTTATGAGCAAATAGGTTTAGCAAAAAGAAAAATGAGACAATCTTAAGGTTTTTTGATGAAAAATATTAGAAATTTCTCTATTATAGCTCATATTGATCATGGAAAAAGTACATTAGCCGATAGAATTATCAGCGAGTGTGGTGCAATTAGCGATAGACAAATGAGTGCCCAAGTAATGGATACTATGGATATAGAAAAAGAGCGTGGTATAACTATAAAAGCTCAATCTGTGCGTTTAAATTATAAACTTAATAACGAAGAATATGTATTAAATTTAATAGATACTCCAGGTCATGTTGATTTTTCCTATGAAGTAAGTCGCTCTTTGGCAAGTTGCGAGGGAGCTTTGCTTGTTGTTGATGCTTCACAAGGAGTAGAAGCTCAAACTATAGCCAATGTTTATATAGCCTTAGAAAACGATCTTGAAATCATACCAGTGATAAATAAAATAGATCTTCCTTCAGCTGATATAGAAAAAGTTAAGCACGAAATAGAACATATTATAGGCATTGATTGTTCAAATGCAATTTGTGTTAGCGCAAAAACAGGTGTAGGTATAAAAGAACTCATAGAAACCATCATCACAAAAATTCCTGCGCCAAAAACCGATGATGAAGCACCTACTAAAGCTTTAATTTATGATTCTTGGTTTGATAATTATCTTGGAGCTTTGGCTTTGGTTAGAATTTATGAGGGAAATATAGCTAAAAATGATGAAGTTTTAGTTATGAGTACAGATAAAAAACATCTTGTGCAAGATCTTTTTTACCCTCATCCATTAAGTCCTATAAAAACCAAAAAATTAGAATCAGGTGAAGTAGGTGTTATCGTGCTTGGACTTAAAAATGTTGCTGATGTTCAAGTGGGCGATACCATAACACTAACCAAAAATAAGGCAAAAGAAGCCATTGGTGGTTTTGAAAAAGCCAAAGCTTTTGTTTTTGCAGGATTATACCCTATAGAAACGGATAAATTTGAAGATTTAAGAGATGCTTTAGATAAATTAAAACTCAATGATAGTTCTATTACCTATGAACCTGAGACATCGCTAGCTTTAGGGTTTGGTTTTAGAGTTGGTTTTTTAGGTCTTTTACATATGGAGGTTATTAAAGAAAGACTTGAGCGTGAGTTTAACCTTGATTTGATTGCTACTGCTCCAACTGTTACTTATGAAATTTATCAAACCGATGGAGAAGTTTTAAAAATTCAAAACCCAAGTGAGTTGCCTCCAGTAAATAAAATCGATCACATAAAAGAACCTTATGTAAAAGCAACTATCATAACCCCAAGCGAATATTTAGGAAATTTAATCACTCTTTTAAATCGCAAACGTGGTATGCAAGTTAAGATGGATTATATCACTCCTGAGCGTGTTTTACTTGAGTATGATATACCTTTAAATGAAATCGTTATGGACTTTTACGATAAACTCAAATCACTCACTAAAGGTTATGCTAGTTTTGATTATGAGCCTATTGAATTTAGAGTGGGTGATCTTGTAAAGCTTGATATTAAAGTAGCCGGTGAAAATGTCGATGCACTAAGCATCATAGTGCCAAATGAAAAGGCATTAAGCAAAGGTAGGGAGCTAGTAAAAGCGATGAAAGAAATCGTCCCAAGGCAGCTTTTTGAAGTTGCCATTCAAGCAAGCATTGGAAATAAAATCATCGCAAGAGAAAATGTAAAATCTATGGGTAAAAATGTAACTGCAAAATGCTATGGCGGGGATATTACTAGAAAAAGAAAGCTTCTTGAAAAACAAAAAGAAGGTAAAAAAAGAATGAAAGCTATTGGCAAAGTACATTTACCTCAAGAAGCATTTTTAAGCGTTTTAAAAATAGACTAAATCCCTAGTTTAAAACTAGGGATATAAATTTATGCATTGATATCTAAAGAATTTCCACCCAATTCATTGATTTTTTGAGTTACTTTTTCAATAGCTTTATCAATTGTTTCATAGCTGATATCAGGAAGTTTGCCACCCCACATTTTTTCCGCTTGTGCAAATCCTGCTTTTAGACCTTCTAAACCTTTTTGAAGTTTTTCCATATCATCACCAGCTCCATTAATAACAAAATCAGCCAATCTTTGAGATGTTTTTGCTACACCAAAATACCCATCTTCCCCAATAAGCTCTTTTGCCTCATCAGCATTTAAACTAAGTATATCTTTACCTTCATATCCTATAGCTTTAAAATCTACATTTGATAAAATAGCCGTTAAAGAATCCTTAGACTGAGCTCCTTGAAAAATCCCAGCTTGAGATAGACCATTAGATGAACTCATGCTAAATGCTTGTTGCATAAAACTCATAGCATAAAGTTCTGTTATGCCTTTTCCGCCTATACTAGCAAGCTTACTAAGCTTATCCTCATCAATATCTTTTGTGCTATTAGCGCTTTTAGTATTGGCATCTTCAAGCTTAGTATTCGAATCAGCCTTCCTATTGCTAATCTGTGACTCCACTGCCACACGTGAATACGAATTTATTTGCATCCTTGCTCCTTTTTTTGTGGGTTTATAAAAATCGGATAAAAATTATTAAATTTTATATTAAGAAATTTATAACCACTACTATAATATAATTTCTTTTATTTATTGTATTTTTAAAATTTAGGTGATATAAATGCTTTTTAGAGATTTTTTTATAATCATTGTTGATCCGTATTTTAAAGATATCATAGAAGGCATAGAATCTCTTTATTAAATTTATTTTATCTGCATAATCTAAATAAAATAATTTTTAATAAGGAAAACCTATGTCAATACATAATTTTTACACTACATTAAATCCTACCAAACTATTTATAAAATGCGCCCTGCCAAATATGGCTAGTATGGCTTTTATTTATCTTTATGTGATTATTGATGGAATTTTTGTTGGAAAATATCTAGGTTCAGACGCGCTTGCTGCTATGAATTTAATGATGCCTTTTATCATGATAAGCTTTGCTTTAGCTGACATGATAGCCATAGGTTCATCGGTGCAAATAGCAATTAATCTAGGTAAAGGAAAAATTGAAAAAGCAAGGGCTATTTTTTCTTTTTGCATAGTTCTTATTTTTGCAATTTCTTGCTTAATGGGAATTTTAGGATTTTTTTTAGCAAAAGCATTAAGTGCTTTTATGGGAGCTGATGAGAATATTCAAAGCTTATCTACTGAATATATGCAAATTTTTGCTGTTTTTGCTCCCTTTACAATGTTAGCTTTTGCTATGGATAATTATCTTAGAATATGCGGAAAAACTTTTTATAGTATGGTAGTTAATGTTGTTACTGCTTTGAGCAATATTTTTCTTGATTGGCTTTTTATAGTGGTTTTTGATTGGGGACTTTTTTCAGCAGCTTTAGCAACTTGCATAGGTATGTTTTTAGGAAGCGTTTTGGGGATATTACCTTTTGTTTTTAAAGATTTAGTTTTAAAATTTAAAAAGCCAATAATCAAGCTACAAATACTAAAAAATATACTTTATAATGGCTCATCTGAATTTTTTTCTAATATTTCTAGCTCTTTTTATACCATCTTAGCTAATGCTTTCTTGCTTGAACTTTCTGGAAGTACAGCTGTTGCAGCATTTTCAGTGATTTTATATCTTAGTACTTTTGTTTTCATGCTAGTTTTGGCTATGTGTGATGCTATGCAACCTGCGTTAAGTTATAATTATGGGCACAAAAATATTGCAAGAATTCAAGCTATTTTTAAAAGAATGTTTTTTGCTTCTTGGGGTATAAGCACAATAGTGTTTTTATTTGTTTATTTTTTCAATAACCTTATAGTAAATGTTTTCAACAAAGATAACAACCAAGATTTTATCCATATAGCACAAAATGCCTTAATATTTTTTTCTTTTTCGTTTTTATTTTCCTGGTTTGGAAAACTTTGCACTTCATTTTTCACAGCACTTGATAAACCTTTGCTTTCTTTAGGAATTTCTATTTCCCAAAGTCTTATTTTTCCATTTTTATCTTTATCTACACTAACGCAATTTTTAGGGATTAATGGAGTTTGGTTAGCTACTTTAGTGGGCGATATTTGTATGATTTTTATTGCTTCAATTTTACTATATAATACTTTTAAAAATCTAAACTCTTAGCTAATTTCAAACAAGAGTTTAGATCTTGCTTTTCACATATATATAAATTTTTAAAATTACGAAGTTTTAAAGCTGTACTTTGACCTATAACTACAACTTTATCTTCGTTTTTTAATGCAAAAAATTTCAAAAATTGCTCTATGCTTGAAGGAGCGCTAAAGATAAAAACACTAGGATGTTGTATTTTTAACTCATCTTTTTTAGGCTCTATGGCTACATTTTCATAAACAATTAATTGTTTTAAAGAGATATTTTCATTTAATAAAATCTCATCAAGGCCTGAGCTAATTTTCTTAGCTCTTAAATAAAGACATTTTTTATTTTTAAACTCAGATAAAAACTCGCTAGCTAAATTTTTACCATAAGCTTTACTGGGATATTTGACATTTTTAAAACCAAGTTCTTTTGCAAAATCAGCACTTTTTTGCCCCACAGCATAAAATTTAATATCAAAATTAATTTTACTTTTACTTGACATTAATGCTTTTAATGCATTCTTAGAGCTAATGATCAAGCAATCAAATTCTTTTAAATTCACTTCAAAATCAAGAAATTTGATTTCATTTAATCTTATAGTCTTAACGCCATCAAATTCTTTATCCCCTATAAAATAAATCATTATTTTCCTATAAAAGTTTTATCAAAACTTGATCTTAAATTTAAAGTTGCCATATAAGGATCACTTGCTTGCATTATTGCTCTAACCACAGCTATACCTTGTATATTACAGTCTTTAAACAAATTTAAATTAGTTTCATCTATCCCACCTATAGCTACAATAGGTAAAGAACTTAAACTAGTAATTTCTTTTAATCCATCTATACCAAGTACAACACAATCTTGCTTACTAGGCGTAGCAAAAACAGCCCCTACTCCAAGATAAGTAGCGCTTTGAGTATTAGCAAGCTCGCTTTTATGATTGATCGTAAGTCCTATGATTTTATCTTCACCTAAAAGTTCTCTTGCTTTTTTTAAAGGCATATCCTTTTGTCCTATATGCACTCCATTTGCATTCACAGCCATGGCTATATCGATTCTATCATTTATCACAAAAGGCGTATTATATTTTTCACACAAAGCTTTAACTTTTAAAGCAAGATTATAAAATTCTAAAGTGCTAAGATTTTTTTCCCTAAGTTGTAAAATATCAATCTTGGCTTTCAAAGAAGCTTCTAAAATATTTAAAAACTCACTTTCACTTTTCTCACCCTTGCTTGCAACAAGATAAATTTTAAATGATTTCATATTTAGCTCTTTTTTTAATTTCTTCATCATTTAAATTGCTTAAAGCATCGATTAAACTCACTCTAAAACTACCACTTCCACTAGAAAGATCTTGAGCGATTTCACTAGCTATGCCAAAACTCAATAAAGCATATAAACTAGCCTGAAATTTATCTTCTAATGCTCCTGCAAAAACCCCACACAAAGAAGCACACATGCAACCTGCTCCAGTTATTTTAGTAGCCATGATAGAGCCATTATAAACTTTTGCAATGCGCTCTTGATTTATAATATAATCAATTTTTCCAGTTATAGCTAAAACACGCTTAGTTTTATATGAGTATTCTCTAGCTTTTTCTAAAAACTCATCATTAATTACAAAAGTACTATCAACCCCTCTTGCTTTACCATCTAAACCTATAACACTAGCCATTTCAGACGCATTTGCTTTAACAATACTAATACCTTTTAGATTAAGCAATTCAAAATTAATCCCGTCTCTTGCCTTACTTACACCCAAAGCAACAGGATCAAAAACTATAGGTTTATTTAATAAAGCATATTCTTTGGTTGCTTTTAGCATAGAATTTGCTACAAGCTGATTAATAGTGCCTGTATTTAATACCAAGGCTGAGCTTATTTTAGCAAAATCAGTTTGTTCTTCATAAAAATCAGCCATAGCAGCACTTGCTCCCATTGCTATAGTTACATTCGCACAATCATTAGCTGTAACATAATTAGTAATATGATGAATCAAAGGATTTTTTTCTCTTACTATTTTAATCATTTTTTATTCCTTATCAAATTGATAAAAATGATTTGTTGGACCACAACCTTTTCCAAGTGCTAAGGAATTTAATATAGCCCCATATACATAATCTTTAGCAAGCTTTATAGCTTCATGCTTTTCTTTACCTAAGGCAAGATTACTAGCTATAGCTGAACTTAATGTACAACCTGTACCATGTGTGTTTTTTGTGTTGATTTTTTCTGCTTTAAAAATACTAAATTTCTTTCCGTCATAAAAAACATCATTAGTATTATCTTTACTATGCCCACCTTTAATCAAAACACTTTTTGCACCTTCTTTGAAAAGCTTTATAGCAGCTTTTTTCATATCCTCTTCATTAAGTATTTTAAAATCACATAAAAATTCAGCCTCAGGTATATTTGGCGTAAGTACATCAGCTAAAGATAAAATTTCATCTTTAAAAAACTGATAATTTTCCAAAGGCATTAAAGCATAGCCATTTTTTGCAAACATCACAGGATCAATCACTACATTTTTGGCTTTAAAGCGTAATAAATTTTCTTTTACACAAGTTATAATTTCTTTTGAACCTAGCATCCCAATTTTCACAGCAGCTGGCTCTATATCTTCATAAACTGCTAGTATTTGCTCATCTATTATCTTGGTGGGTATATCAAAACAAGAAATCACCCTTGCAGTATTTTCAGCCACAACGCTTAAAACTACACTCATACCAAATAAATCATGAGCGCTGAAAGTTTTTAAATCAGCTTGTATGCCAGCCCCACCGCTACAATCACTTCCTGCTATAGTTAAGATAGGAATTTTAGTTTTTGTTTTTGCTTGTATCATTTTTATCCTTTTTTATAAAAAAGGAAAGTTTTTGCAAGAATTCAAAGTTCGCATTACCAAACTTCTCAAGGGTCGAAGTCTAACTTCCTCTCAGCAAAAGCTCCCCATTAATGAAAAATTATATCTTAGTTTTAATTAATCTTAAAAAATATTTTGAAATACTGCTATAATTTTGAAAAAACTACACAATTTTTGAGGAAAAAATGACTAAAATTATTTTTGTTTGCTTAGGGAATATTTGTCGTTCCCCTATGGCTGAATTTATTATGAAAGATCTTTTAATAAAAGCAAATTTAAATGATAAATTTATTGTTTCTAGCGCAGGCACTTCAGGTTATCATGATGGAGAGGATATGCACTATAAAACCAAAGCCATGTTAAATAGTAAAAATATCAACTCCAAGCCATTTTGCAGTCAAAAGCTAAGCTTAAAAATGTGTGAAGAAAATGATCTTATTATCGTTATGGATAATTCTAATTATAATGATGTAGTTAAAAATTTTCCAAATTTTAAACACAAAATTCACAAAATCACTTCTTATGCTTTAGAATTAGGATATGATGAAGTTCCTGATCCTTGGTATAGCGGAGATTTTAATGAGACTTATATTATACTCTCACAGGCATGCTCTAAACTCTTAAAAACATTAATATAAAAATTTATCATTTAGATAATATTTGTACATTTTTGATTTTAATGTTATAATAAAACCAAATTTCAACATTGCAAATAAAAAAAGGAGGTTATTTAATGAAAAGTATTAAATTAAAAATTTCATTAATTGCTAATGTTATAGCTATCATCTGTTTGATAGTACTTGGAATTATTAGCTTTATTTTTACAAAAAAAGCTTTAAATCATGAGGTGGTTAAGGCTGAAACTAACTATGTAAAAGTTGCAGAAAAATCAATGAGAGATTTTAAAAGTCTCCATACTCATTCTTTAGAGCAACTTTCTCAAGCTATTTTAAGACTTCCATATAACGAACTTAATACCCAAGAAAAGCTTATGGAAAACACAGGCGATTTACTTAAAACCGTTAGAGATATAAACAGCTATTTGGCTGTCTATATAGCTCAATCAAATGGAGAATTAATAGTAAGCGATCCAGATAGTGATAGTAAAGGCTTAGACTATGGAATTTATGGAAAAGCTGACAATTATGATGCTACCACAAGAGAATTTTATATAGAAGCTAGAAAGAAAAATGGCTTATATATCACAGCAGCTTATATTGATGCAACAACAGGATTGCCATGTTTTACCTATGCTATGCCTTTAATTAAAGATGGTAAATTTATAGGGGTATTAGCAATTGATGTTTTGGTTAAAGACTTACAAGAAAAATTTAACGAATTACCAGGAAGAACTTTTGTATTTGATCATGCTTATACTGTATTTGCATCAACTGATAAATCATTGGTTGGTGGAGAGCAAAATCCAGATATAGTTACAGTAGCTAAAGCTTATGAAAATGCTGGAGATTATAATATTTTTAATTATACCACTCAAAATGGTGGCGATAGATTTGGTATTTGTGTAAAAATTGATGGTTATACAACTTGTGCTGGTGAAGATGTAGAAGTAATAGAAACACCTGCACTAAAAATAGCTTACATTCAAACTATTATTGTTATTTTTACAAGTATTGCAAGTATTGTTTTACTTTACTTCATCATCTCTTATTATCTATCACCTTTACAAGCTATACAAAATGGTCTTAGTTCTTTCTTTGACTTCATCAATCATAAAACTAAAGACTCAGCTATGATAGATGTTAAAAGTAACGATGAATTTGGAGTAATAGCAAAAGCTATTAATGAAAACATCACTAAAACTAAAAATGCATTAGAACAAGATGCTAAAGCAGTAGAACAATCAGTAGAAACCGTTAGAGAGGTTGAAGGTGGTAATTTAGCAGCAAGAATCACTGCTATGCCAGCACACCCTCAATTGCTTGAACTTAAAAATTATCTTAATGAAATGCTTGC
>NZ_JAKMSR010000015.1:0-18551 GCF_025772765.1 Campylobacter sp. CNRCH_2015_0814
AAGCATCATTACCATTGTTAATAGCTTGGCCTAAAGTATTAGCTTGAGATCTTAAGCTATCTGCAATAGCCATCCCAGAAGCATCATCTGCTGCAGAGTTGATTCTAAGACCTGAGCTAAGTCTAGATAAAGAGCTATCCAACGCTCTTGAGTTTAAATTTGCATTGTTTTGAGCATTTAAAGATGCCACGTTAGTATTTATACGAAATCCCATTTTAAATCCTTTTAAATAAATTCAACCGCTTCCATGCCGTTGTTTAGACTATATCGAAAATAAAGAAAAAAATTTTATACTTTTAATATATTTTTATATTCATGTATAGAATTTTCCATGTTTTTCAAACTTAATGTTGTAAATTCTAAAAATATTTCTAGAAAATCTATATATCTTAATAAAGCATTTTGAGGATCTTCATATAGGCAAATATTAAAAAGACCTCTATGGTAAAATAATGGCTTATACATAAAACTTTGTAAAATTTTACTTTCATCAATCATTGTATTAAATTTCAAAACAACATCTATAAATTTTTCATAAAGATGATTTTTGGTTTTATTTTGTTTCAAAACATTTAAGATTTTTTGTGCATCTTCATATAAAGCATTTAATTCAAAATAATCTTTTTGTAAGAGCTCTAGTGATTTTAGTAATATTTTTTTCTGCCTATTAAAACTTAAAATATTAGGCAAAATATAATCTTTTTTAGTATCTTTTAATAATTCCAACACCTCTTTAAAAGGCTTTTCTATAGTATAATCTATAAAAGCACCACCTTCTGTTGCATTATAAAAACTTATTTGTGGATTTGAAAGAAATAAAACCTCTAAACGCTTTCTAAATTCATCCCATACTATATGAGTTTGAATATAACCTTGTTTATTATAAGCTAACACTTTTGATTTTTTTCTATTATCTTCTATAGTTTTAATATCACCAAAACTAAAAACATCTGTATCTGCATGCGAACTTCCATCTTCACTAAAAGACAAATCTTGCCCTATCATAATCACATTAATAAACCCTAAAGCTATGGCAAAATTATAAGCAAAATGGGCTACATTTATACCAATATCTAAATAACCAAAATCATTTAAATTAAATTTTTGCTGGTAATCTAAATTTTGTAAAATATAAATTTTTTGTTTTTTATCTTTTAAAATTAATATCAATTCTTTATTTATATTTCCACTAAGTATAAAAATAGGTTCTTTGGGATTTAAAGGTAAATCCTCGTAAAAACACTTACATTTTTCACCTATATCCATCGAAAAAACAAAATCAGGATAAACTTCATTCTTAAGCAAAGTTTTGTAAGTAGCATCCAAAGCAAATATCACATAATCATCTTGATATGTTTTTAAAAGTTCTAGTTGTTTATTCAAAGAAGGTCCTGCACATACCACAATAACACTTTTGTTTTTTCCTTTATTTTCATAAATAAACCTTTGAAATGGGATATTTTGTAAAACCAAAGGCATATTGGATAAAAACTGTCTATAAATTTTAGAATCTGTAGCAAAACTAGTATCAACATTTCTAACTGTTCTTTTTATAATTTCTAAACATTTTTGATACACAAAATCAAACATAGGACTTTGATCATAAAATTCACTATAAGGCAAAAGCTTAAAAAGCCCTAAATATTCAAAACAATCTTTTTGTGAAAAAAGTAAAAAAAGATATTCTTCCAACCTTTTCTCTTCTACATCGCAAAGATATATTTTTCCACTTGAAAGTTCTTGGCTTAAATCCATCTTACTTAAAACATTAGCAAAAAATTCAGCTTTATCGAAAATAAAAATATGTTTATTAATAAGTTTTTTTAAAAAAAGCCCATCTCCTATACCGCAAAAAAATATATTAGGTTTTATTAAGTCATCTTTTAAAGGCACAAAGGGTGTTTGACTTGAAAAGATACCAATAAATTCTTCTTTTAAAGATAAAATTTTTTCTTGCAAGGGTTTGTTAGTAAATTCTAAAGCTTGTAAATTTTTTTGCAAAAACATTATCTATCCTATGAAATTAAATTACAGAAAATTATAACATTAATTGCATTTTATTTAAAAACCCATCTAAGCAAAAAATTTAACTTTTTTTTATACACTTTTACTAATTTTAATCCTCACAAGGAAAATAATGAAAAATTTAATCATAGTAGAATCACCTGCTAAAGCTAAAACCATAGGTAATTTTCTAGGTAAAGACTATGAAGTAATAGCTTCTAAAGGCCATATTAGAGATCTACCTAAAACTAGCTTTGGTATAAAAATAGAAGATGAAAATTTTAAACCAGAATATAGAATTTCAAATGATCATTCAAGCTTAGTAAAAGAACTCAAAGAAAAAGCTAAAAAAGCTAAAACCATCTACCTTGCAACCGATGAGGATCGCGAGGGTGAAGCCATAGCTTATCATATAGCTAAGGCTATTAATAAAGATGAAAATTCCCTGCCACGCATAGTTTTTCATGAGATCACTAAAAGTGCCATAGAAAATGCTTTAAAAAACCCAAGATCTTTAAATATAAATAGCGTCAACGCCCAACAAACTAGACGCTTACTTGATCGCATAGTAGGTTATAAACTAAGCCCTTTACTCAATCAAAAAATCCAAAAAGGCTTAAGTGCAGGGCGTGTGCAAAGTGCGGCTTTAAAAATCATCGTCGATAGAGAAAGAGAAATCAAAGCTTTTGTTCCTTTGAAATATTTTAGTATAGATATGATTTTTGAAAAAGACTTACAAGCTGAACTAGTTGAGTTTCAAAACCAAAAGATAGAAAAACTAAGTCTAACTAACGAAGATAGAGCTAAGCTTATCTTTGAAGCTTGTAAAAATGCTAACTTTAAAATAAAAGATATAGAAAGTAAAGATAGAAAAATAGCCCCACAAGCACCTTTTATGACCTCAACTTTGCAACAAAGCGCGAGCAATCGCCTAGGTTTTAACCCTAAAAAAACCATGATGATAGCTCAAAAACTTTATGAGGGCGTAAAAACTCATCAAGGTATTATGGGTGTGATCACTTATATGAGAACTGATAGCTTAAACATCGCAAAAGAAGCCTTAGAAGAAGTAAGAAAGCTCATTAAAAATGATTTTGGCAAAGAGTACTTACCAAGCAAAGCAAATATTTACACCACTAAAAGCAAAGGCGCTCAAGAAGCACATGAGGCTATAAGACCGACTAATCTTAGCTTTACTCCAAAACTTGCAAGTGAGTTTTTAGAAAAAGATGAAGCAAGATTATATACTTTAATATACAATCGCTTCCTAGCTTCACAGATGAATCCTGCTATATCTCAAACTCAAAATGTCTATGCAAAATCAAATGAAGCAAGTTTTAAAATAAGTGGTAGAAAAATTTTATTTGATGGGCATTATAAAGTATATGGGGATATGGACAAAGATAAAATTTTACCTAATTTAAAACTAGAAGATACATTAAATATCCAAAATATAGAATTAAACCCACATTTTACCGAGCCACCTTCAAGATACTCTGAAGCTGGGCTTGTTAAAAAGCTAGAAAATCTTGGTATAGGACGCCCTTCAACTTATGCTCCAACTATTTCTTTACTTAGTGCAAGAGAATATGTACATATAGATAAAAAGCAAATCATACCTAATGAAATAGCCTTTGTTGTAACAGAAGTTTTAGAACAAAACTTTAGTGATATAGTAGATAGTGATTTTACTTCTAAAATGGAAGATAAACTTGACATCATTGCAGAAGGCAAAATGGACTGGCAAGAAGTTTTAAGAGAGTTTTATTTTCCTTTTATGAGAAAAATCGATGAGGGTAAAAAAAATATAAAAAGTCAAAAAACTTTTACAAAATTAGATGAAACCTGCCCTGATTGTGGTGGTGAGCTTGCTATAAGAAAAGGAAGATATGGAGAATTTATAGCTTGTTTAAATTTTCCAAAATGTAAATACTCAAGAAATTTAAAACAAGAAATACAAAATGAAGAAAAAAGTGAGAAAAAGCTCAATACTATAGGTGTAAAATGCCCAAACTGTCAAGAAGGCGAGATTGTGGAGCGTTTTTCTAAGCGTGGTAAATTTTATGGTTGTAGTGCTTATCCAAAATGCAACTATATAAGCAAATACAAACCAAGTGAAGAAAAATGTAGCGAATGTGGCGAAACTTTGATCATCAAAGAGCTTAAAAAAGGCACATTTTTAGAGTGCTTAAAATGCAAAATCAAAAAGGAAATATAATGCAAATCATGCTTTGTGCTATATCTAATATAGCAAGTGGATGGTGCGGGGAGGACTGCAAATACTGCACACAAAGTGCTCATGTGAAAACTAATATCAACAAATACAAAAGAAAAGATATAGATCAAATTGTTTTAGAAGCTAAAATGGCTAAGAAAAATGAGGCTTTGGGTTTTTGTTTAGTTACAGCAGGAGCTGGGCTTGATGATGAAAAACTTGAGTATGTGTGCAAGGTAGCTCATGCAGTGCAAAAAGAAGTAGAAGGACTTTTACTCATAGCTTGCAATGGCATAGCAAATTTAGAACAACTCAAAGAATTAAAAAAAGCAGGAATTTTTTCTTATAATCATAATCTAGAAACTTCCAAAGAATTTTTTCCAAACATTTGCTCTACGCATACTTGGGAGCAAAGATTTCAAACTAATCTTTATGCTAAAGAAGCAGGTTTAATGCTTTGCTGTGGTGGAATTTATGGTCTTGGAGAAAGCGAAGCTGATAGAAAAAGTTTTAGAGCAAGTTTAAAAGAGCTTGATCCTTTTTCTTCGCCTATTAATTTTTTCATACCAAATGAAAATTTAAAACTCAAACAAGCTTTACTTGATCCTGATGAGGCGTTAAATATCATCAAAGACACTAAAAAAGACTTACCAAATGCACATATCATGGTAGCAGGTGGTAGAGAAGTAGTGCTAAAAGAAAGGCAATATGAAATTTTTGACGCAGGAGCTAGTGCTATAGTAGTGGGCGATTATCTTACAACCAAAGGCGAAAAACCAAGCAAAGACATACAAAAACTAAAACAAATGGGATTTAGCTTTGCTAGCTCATGCCATTGATGCTCAAGCTGCTACGGATTTAAAAATTTTATTAGTCGTAGCAGGATGTTTACTAACTTCACCTTATATTGCTAAATTTTTAAAACTCCCACTTTCAGCCACTGAAATCATGCTTGGTTCTTTTATAGGATTTTTGGGTTTTATAGGAGAAAGTGAGAATTTTAAGCTTTTAGCTAATGCGGGGTTTTATTATCTTATGTTTATTGCGGGTATGGAGATTAATCTTAAAACCTTTTTAAACACCGAAAGAAGCTTGCTTAATAAAGCTTTTATCTACATTATACTTTTATATGCTTTTAGTGTTTTAGCGGTTGAAAGTATAGATATTTCTTATATTTTTGTTATTATTATACCTGTTATGAGCGTAGGTTTACTCTCAACGCTTTATAGAGATTTTGGCAAAAACTGTGAGTGGCTTAATGTATCTATGGTAGTAGCCACTTTAGCTGAAGTTGTAAGCATAGTTTTGCTTACCATAGCTGCAGCATTTTTGGGAAAAGGAGCCGATCTTTTCTCACTCACTCAAAATTTATTATATTTAGTGGGATTTTTAGCACTTTGTATTTTTGGATTTAAATTTTTAGAAGTGCTTTTTTGGTGGTATCCACAGCTTAAAACCATACTCATGCCTTGGCAAGATCAAAACGAAAAAGATATAAGATTTTGCATGGCAATTTTCATAGCCATAGTTGCGATTATGATTTATTTTAAACTTGAAGTTGCACTTGGAGCTTTTATAGCAGGTTCATTTATAGCTACTTTTTTTGATCATAAAAAAGACTTAGAGCATAAACTTTCTAGTTTTGGTTATGGCTTTTTAATCCCTATATTTTTCATCTACATAGGCTCAAGCTTTAAGCTTCAAATGCTTTTAAACCCTCAAGTTTTACTCATAGCTTTTTCGCTAACTGCCTTTATGATAGGACTAAGAATACTCTGTGCTATGACTTTTGTAAAAATACTTGGTTTAAAAAATACTTTTTTATTTGGGCTAAGTCATTCTATGCCACTAACCCTACTCATCGCAGTAGCTACGCTTTCTTATCAAACCAATATCATCACTCAAGATATATACTCAGGGCTAGTGCTTACTGCTTTACTTGAAGCAATTTTAGCCATTAGCTTAATTAAATTTATCAATAATCTTAGTAGAAAATAATTCTACTAAGTATTTATATAAAATTGCTATACTTTTTTTATGAAAAATTTAGACACACTTTTAGAATTAGCCTTAAAAGCAGGCAAGGAAGCCTCAAAAGTATTGCTTGAATATAAAGACAAAAATACCTTGTGGCTTAAAGATGATGATTCTCCGGTAGGTTTAGCTGATATAAAGTCTAATGAAGCTATTAGTGAGATTTTGGCTTCAAGCGATATAGCTATATGCTCTGAAGAAAATATACTCTCTTATGAAGAAAGAAAAAATTTAGAGTATTTTTGGCTTATAGATCCTCTTGATGGTACTAAATCTTATGCTAAAAAAGATAAAGAATATTGTGTTTTAATCGCATTAATCCATAAAAACATCCCTATACTTTCACTCATAGGCGATGTGGAAAATAATGCGTTTTATTATGCACATGCTCATACTAAGGTTTATAAAAATAATGAAATTTTAAATCTTAGTTTAGAACAATACGAAAAAGTTAAAAATATAGCCCTTTACTCTAAAAATCATGATAACAATGAAGATTTTTTCATTCAAAATCATCTTGAAGGCATTAAGGTTTCATCTGCTTTGAAATTTGTATATTTACTTGAAGCAAAAGCTGGAATTTACCCGCGTTTTGGTGGTCCAAAAGCTTGGGATATAGCTGCGGGAGATTTTTTAGTCAAACAAAATGGTGGAATTTTATATGATTTTGATAAAAAAGCTTTAGATTATAATAGTCCTGATTTTAAACTTCCAAGTTTTATAGCTTTTGCTAAGAATGAATTTAAGTTAAAAGGTTTTTAGTGAGATTTTTTTTAATATTTTTTTGTTTTTTAAGTGCTATTTATGCTAACTCTTTTGCAAATAAAAAAATCATCAAATTACAAAATAACGATGATTTTAATATCATCAATCTTGAACAAAATATAAATTATGATAAACTCTCACACATTAACACCTTAGCTTTAGTGCCAAGTTATGAAAAAGAATATAATTTTTATTTTTCAAACTTAAAAATCGATGCTAAAACCATGGCAAAAGACACACTAAAAGCATTAAGTGCTATTTTAAATGAGCAAAATAATTTTGCCTTACTTAGTCAAAAAGAAAATCAAACTTATATCAACAGCCAAAATATCTTACAAACAAATAAAAATTTCATCAATGCAAATGAGTTTTTAGAATTTAATCGTTTTAAAAAGGCTGATTTTATTATTTTGCTAGATTTAAAAAGCATTCAAGCAAGCCAACAAAATTTCTTGCTTTTTTCCAATTTTGAAGTCAAAGCCGACATAGAATACAAACTTTTTAATACTAAAACAAAAAAACTAAAAGATCATAAAATCCTTACTATCAATACTCAATTTAGCACAAATGATAAAAATAAATCTTATCAAGAATTAGTCCAAGAAATAGCTACAATTGTTTATGAAGATATTAAAAATACTATATAATCACCACTTCTTCTTCTAAAACAATCCCAAATTCTTCAAAAACTCTTTTCTTAGCAAGCTCTATCAAAAACATCGCATCATCAAAACTAGCGTGTTTTTTATTGATTAAAAAATTTGCATGTTCATTACTAAACATCGCATCATTTTTACTAAAACCTTTAAGATTAACTGCTTCTATCAACCTTCCTGCATGATCGTTTTTGGGGTTTTTAAAAATAGATCCAAAACTAGCGCCTTTGGGTTGATTTTTTCTTGCATTTTTTAAAAGTTCATCTTTAACTGGGTCAAATCCATATTCTAAAAAAAACTTCGCACTAAACATCACTTCTTTAATAGGGTTAAACCTATAAGCAAAAGCGATGTTTTGTTTTAAAATTTCTTGATTAAAAGTGCAAATGCTGATTAAGTTTTTACTAATATCCTCATCTTTTAATCCTGCATTCATTTTTAAAATACCACCTAAAGTCCCTGGGATATTTCTTAAAAACTCAAAGCCTTTTAGGTTATTTTCTTTAGCAAAATGATACATTTTAAAAGATTTCACGCTAGAGCCTATCTCTAAAAACATACCTTTTTCATTTTGCTCTAAAATTTTAATATAATCAAAACTTTTCCCTAAAATTCCAAGTTTTTTAGGCTTTGGAGAAATTAAAAGATTATTTGCCCCACCTACTAAAAAACCATCAAATTTACAAGGCTCTTCAAGCACTTGCACTTCAAAGCTCTCGCCTATACGCACAGAAGAGTACTTAGAAAAATCAATAATCATCTAATAAAGCTTGGAATTTGATTTAAAATATTCGTTGTAAAATCAATCATAGAACTTATCATCCAAGGCATTAAAAATACTATCACCACAACAACAAGTAAAATTTTTGGCACAAAAGAAAGCGTAGCTTCATTAATTTGCGTTACAGCTTGGAAAATACTTATAATAAGCCCTGCGATAAGTCCTGCTAAAAGCATAGGTAAAGAAAGCATAAGTGTGATTTTAAAAGTTTGTACACCCAAGGCTACTAAAGTACTTTCCATGATTTACTCCTTAAAAATTTAAATTCTATCAAGAATTTCTAAATTCTTCATACTCACTAGGTATAAGATAATCTTTGCTTTTTATTAACTTCTCATAAAATCCATGATTAAACCCAAGCTCAAAAAGCTTATCTATAGCATTGTATTGTTTATCATTCATATTTATAGAGTTTTTATTTGCATATAAATTTAAATACACATCAAGTTTTTGGGCATCTACGCGTATTAAATTACGCTCTAAAAGCATAGAAGCTAAGATTTTTCTATTATGATCGGCTACTTCTACTGCTTTAATCAAATCTTTTTCAACCGCTATTGCATCACTGAGCGGTAAAGATCTTCTAAGAGCCATACCACCCAAAGGTAAAGGCAAATCATCTTTGGCTAATTCTTGCCAAATATCCCAAAGTTCAGCCTCAACACACAAACTAGAATCAAACTCTAAAATACTCTCATGTATAAGCACTCCTGCATCAACCTCATCTTCTAAAACAGCCTTTTCAATCTCTAAAAAATTCTTATAAACTATCCTAGCTTGTGGGTATTTTATGCGAAAGATTAAAGCATTAGTAGTGTGTGCTCCACTTAAAGCAACTTTAAAATTTGGCTTTAATTTTTTATCTTTTTTCTTAATAAGCTTTGGCCCATAACCCTCGCCAAAACTCACAGCAGTTTTTAATAAAGCATATTCACTGGCTATTAAAGGATAAAGCGCAAAAGATATCGCACTAACATCGTATATATTTTCTAATGCAAGTTCATTTAAAGTTTGTATATCTAAAGCTGTATTTTCATACTCATAAGCATTTCCAACCCAACCAAATTTAATCGCCATATACATAAAAATATCATCAGCATCAGGAGAGTGTGCTACGCTAATTTTTTTATTCATTTTTTTCCTTAAAAATCTAAAAAAGTATTTTAGCAAAATTCAAAATAAAAACTTATATTAAATTTCTTTTTGATACAATTTTAAACATATTATAAAAGGATTAACAAGTATGGATGATAATAAAAGAAAATCACTTGATGCGGCTTTAAAAAGTCTTGATAAAACCTTTGGAAAAGGTACTATTTTAAGACTTGGCGATAAAGAAGTTGAAAAAATTGATTCTATTCCTACAGGTTCGGTTGGACTTGATTTGGCTTTAGGAATTGGCGGGGTTCCAAAAGGAAGAATTATAGAAATTTATGGGCCTGAAAGTTCAGGTAAAACTACACTTACCTTACACATCATAGCAGAATGTCAAAAAAAAGGTGGAGTTTGTGCGTTTATCGATGCAGAGCACGCTCTTGATGTAAGATATGCAAAAAATTTAGGTGTTGATACAGAAAATCTTTACATCTCTCAACCAGATTTTGGAGAACAAGCCTTAGAAATCGTTGAAACCATAGCAAGAAGTGGAGCCATTGATCTAATAGTAGTAGATAGCGTTGCTGCACTTACTCCAAAAGCAGAAATCGAAGGTGATATGGGAGATCAGCATGTAGGTCTTCAAGCAAGATTAATGAGCCAAGCTTTAAGAAAATTAACCGGTATCGTTCATAAAATGAATACTACTGTAATTTTCATCAACCAAATTCGTATGAAAATAGGCATGATGGGCTATGGCACTCCTGAAACAACTACCGGAGGAAATGCTTTAAAATTTTATGCTTCGGTTCGTTTAGATGTACGAAAAACAGCTACTTTAAAACAAAATGATGAGCCTATTGGAAACCGTGTTAAGGTAAAAGTGGCTAAAAATAAAGTAGCCCCTCCTTTTAAACAGGCTGAATTTGATGTGATGTTTGGCGAGGGTGTAAGCCGTGAGGGCGAGCTAATAGACTATGGTGTAAAACTTGATATTATTGATAAAAGCGGTGCGTGGTTTTCTTACAAGGCTTCTAAACTTGGTCAAGGTAGAGAAAATGCCAAAGCATTTTTAAAAGAAAACCCAGCTATTGCAGATGAAATCACTCAAGCCATACAAAATTCAATCGGTATAGATAGTATGATTTTGGGTGCAAAAGAAGATGATGAAGAAGGAGAGGAATAATGTTGATTATTGAAGATTTAAGAGCTTTTGAAGTTTTAGATAGTAGAGGCAACCCTACCATTAAAGCCGAAATCATGCTAAGCGATGGCAGCGTGGGAAGCGCTATCGTTCCAAGTGGTGCAAGCACGGGAAAAAAAGAAGCTTTAGAACTAAGAGATAATGATGAAAGATTTGGTGGTAAAGGTGTTTTAAAAGCGATTGAAAACATCAATGGCACCATAGCTGAAAACATTATAGGGCTTGATGCATTTAATCAAACCCAACTGGATAATACCCTTTTAGAACTTGATGGGACAAAAAACTACTCTAACCTAGGAGCAAATGCAACCTTAGGAATTTCTATGGCAACAGCACGCGCTGCTGCTAATGCACTAGGTGTACCTTTATATCGCTATTTAGGTGGAGTAAATGCAAGCGTACTACCCGTGCCAATGTGTAATATCATCAACGGTGGTGCACATGCAAACAATAGCGTAGATTTTCAAGAATTTATGATTATGCCTTTTGGTTTTTCAAGCTTTAAAGAAGGATTAAGATCAGTTTGTGAAATTTATGCAGTATTGAAAAAAGAATTAGCCAACTTAGGTCACTCTACTGCCTTAGGCGATGAGGGCGGTTTTGCACCAAATTTAGCAAATAATACAGAACCTCTTGATCTTTTAATGACTTGTATTAAAAAGGCAGGCTATGAAAATAAAATCAAACTAGCGCTAGATGTAGCAAGTAGTGAACTTTATAAAGATGGTAAATACCATTTAGAGGGTAAAGTTTTCTCAAGTGAAGACTTAATCGCGCGTTATGAAGAATTATGTGCAAAATATCCAATTTTTAGTATTGAAGATGGTTTAGCTGAAGATGATTATGAAGGTTGGATTAAACTTACTCAAAAGCTTGGTAGCAAAGTTCAACTTGTAGGTGATGATTTGTTTGTAACCAATGAAGATATTTTAAGAGAAGGTATCATGAAAAATATGGCAAATGCTGTATTGATTAAGCCTAATCAAATTGGAACAATCACTCAAACTATGAGAACAGTAAGATTAGCTCATAGAAATAATTACAGATGTATTATGAGTCACAGAAGTGGCGAAAGCGAAGATGCTTTTATAGCTGATTTTGCAGTAGCGCTTAATACAGGACAAATCAAAACAGGAGCTCTAGCAAGAGGCGAAAGAACTGCTAAATACAATCGCTTATTAGAAATTGAACTTGATAATGATGAGTACTTAGGAGATAAACTCTGAGCGATTTATTAAAAGAGTATGATGAGCATTCTAAAAAAAAGGAAGCTCATCGTCAACTCATCAAAACCATTACATTATCATTTGTAGCTATTATTGTTGCTATGTTTTTTGGTAATATGTTTTTTGGTAAATCTTCTCTAGATGTACTACTAACACTTAAAGAAGAGCAAAAAATTTTAGAAAAAAATATAATGACTTTAAAAGCTAAAAATGCTCAAGCTCAAAAAGAATATTTGCAACTTTTAAGACTTAAGGGAGAAAATTCGCATGAGAATTAAATTTTTTATATTGTTTTTACTTTCTTGTGTATTTTTAAATGCAAAAGACAATCCTTTTGATAATAACATAGAACAAAAAAATACCGAATTTGCAAAACTTAGTCCTTTCCAAAGGCAAGATTTTAACTTTAATTCTGATGCGAGAATTTTAAAAAATATTACCATTACTTACATTAATCTTGATGGTTCTGAAGAACAAACCACTCTGGATATATACAAAAGTATTAACTGGCATGATACCTACTCATTTATAAAAACTAAAAGTCCAAATGCCACGCCTATACTTGATGTATCTGTAACCGTGCCACAAAAACAAGGAAATAAAAACTCAAAAACAGAAGAAAACAACACTACTTTAAACATAGAAACACCACTTTTTAGCGGAAATATTTATAATTTTATTTCTCTTGGTTTTTATAATAACAAAATCAATATCAAAACCCAGGATAAAATACTAAGACATCTTTCTATAGGAGATCCTACTAAAATTATTATAGATTTTGCTAAAAAACAAAATTTTAACACCAAAACACTGCAAGTTAATACAGCACAAGTTAGAAAAGTTGTATTTGGTTCACATAAAGGGTATTATCGTTTGGTAATATATCTTGATGGAAAATACAGTTATAAATATTCACATAGTGAAAACTTACATACATTTAACTATCGCTAAGAGTTTTTAAACTCTTAAGCAAATCTATGATCATAAATAATCATTTGAAATCTTTGGGCTATCATTCTAGCTCTTTCTATAATGATATTTCTTGGTTCATCTTCAAAAACTTCTTGCAAACTCTCATCAAATAAGTTAAGCCAAATATCAAAAAATTCTCTAGGAAATGGAGGTAATTCATGATGGGCTCTCAAAGGTGAACCACTATAACTTGGATCAGCTAAAAACATCCCCGCCCAAAAACTTGCTATTTTTTCTTTATGTTTTTTCCAACTCTCATCATCTGTACCAATTTTCTCATTAAAAATAGGCCCTAAATCTTTATCTACCCTAACTTTTGCATAAAAAACATCCATAAGTTTTTTAATACCATCATGATTAATAGTTTCAAATTTCATGCTTTTCCTTAAAATATTTTTTACTTATTGTATTAAATTTATGGATTAAAAATATAAACAAAAGTCAATTTTTAGTATAATTTTAAAAACAAAACTAAAGAAAAACTATGACTTATACTATTTTACCACCCAATCAGTTCTTAGATGATTATGTTTTAAATGTGCAATTACATCAATTAGCAAATATCTCTAAAAACGCTTATAAATTTTGGAAAAATATTCAAGCAGCACGCTATCAAGGTACAAGAGTGGTATTTTTACACAAAAAAAGTGTTTTAAAAAAACACCAACACCTTATACAAAAATGTGAAAATTTAAGCGGCTATGTATTAGCAAGTGCCTTTTGCTCATTTACTACTTTAGCTCCATCTCATTTAGTAGAAAAAAATAATTCTCAAATTTATAAAATCTTAGATATAAAAGAAGTATGCGGGGTTAAATTTGTAAATTTAAAGGCATTTTACGATCTTTTAAAGCTAGATTATAATTATAATATTTACATCGAAAAATGCCATTTTTTTAGCCCCACTCCTTTGGAAAAGCGTATTAAAATCACTGAGAGTATGTGCGTTGGGTATTACTAAGATATTTAAACATCAAAGCACAAATAAGTGAGATTATAGCCATAGCTAACATATAAAATCCCAAATAAAAACGAGTAATATTTTCTAAATTTGCTAAAGCAATGGTGTGTAAAAATAAAGCAAGTTGCGGAGTAAACCCACCAGCCAATGCATAAGCTATATTATATGAAAAACTAAGTCCTGAAAATTTAATCTTAGCATCAAATACTTCACTCATCATTAAAGGACAAAAATTCATTACTCCGGCAAAAAAACAAGCACTCAAATAATACACACTCACTGTATTAAAATCAGGTGTTTTAGTATAAAGAGCATTAAAATAAAACAAGCAAGTTAAGAAAAATCCTAATGAAAAAACCACACAAGCTTTCACTATACCTATTTTATCAGCCAAAATTCCACTTAATATACAGCCAGTTACAAGCACAACTATACCAAGCATTTGCATATAAGTTTGAACGCTTGCATCAATATTTAACATTTTTGCCATAAAAGAAGGTATGATTAAAATCATCACAACAATGCAAGCAGTTAAAACCCAAGTTATCAACATAGAAAGTGCTATGCCTAGCTTAGCCTTTTTAAACACTTCTTTTAAAGGGAATTTTTCTAAGGCTTTATCTTTTTTCATTTGCTCAAAAACAGGAGTTTCTCTTAAAAATTTACGCAAATAAGCAGAAATGATCCCAAAAATTCCTCCCAAGAAAAATGGAATTCTCCATGCCCACTCATAAAGCTCTTCTTGTGTAAAAAATTTATTCATCATCAAAAACACAAAACTACCAAGTAAAATTCCACCTACCACAGAAGCTGTTAAAATTCCAAGATAAGTGCGTTTTTGACCCTTTGGAGCATGCTCAAATACAAAAACCCAAGCACCAGGCAATTCCCCACCTATAGCTATACCTTGACAAATCCTTACAAATACTAAAAATAGTATACATAAATACCCTATGCTTTCATAAGTAGGTATAAAAGCAAGTAAAAAAGTTGGTATAACCATCAGTAAAATACTAAGCATAAACATTTTTTTGCGACCAAATTTATCGCCAAAATGCGCCATAACTACACCACCAAGCGGTCTAGCTAAATATCCTGCAGCAAAAATTCCATAAGTATTAAACATTTGCCAAAATGGACTTAAATTTTCAGGAAAAAAATTTTTAGAAATATAACTTGCAAAAAATACAAAAATGATAAAATCATAAAATTCTAAAGTCCCTCCCAAAGAAGAAAGACCTAAAACTTTTATATCTTTTTTACTAAGATTTTTACTCACTCTTAATCCATCTCATAAGTATCATCATCACTATAATCATCATCGTATTCATAATCATCATCATCATAATTATACGATCTTTGATTATTTGCATAAGTATCATCATCTATTTCATCATACATTTCATCATCGTAATTTTCAAATTCTTCATCATCATAAGCCATTATAAATCCTTTAAAATTTTTTAGTAGTATTTTAATATAAAAATATACATTTTGGTATAATTTTTCAAACTTTACTTAAGGAAAAATATGAATTTAACGCATTTAGATGAAAAAAATCATCCCAAAATGGTAGATGTAAGTCAAAAAGATATCACTCAAAGAGAAGCTTGTGCTAGCGGTAAAATATACATGAGTAAAGAAGCATTTGAAGCTATCATTGAAAATAAAGCTAAAAAAGGACCTGTTTTGCAAACTGCCATCACAGCAGCCATCATGGGAGCTAAACAAACTTCAAATCTCATTCCAATGTGCCATCCTTTAATGATTTCAAAAGTACAAACCCATATAGAAGAAAACAAAGAAGAATATTCTTTTAAACTTTTTGCAACCGTAAAATGCGAAGGAAAAACCGGAGTTGAAATGGAAAGCTTAACTGCTGTTAGCATTGGGCTTTTAACTATTTATGATATGGTTAAGGCTATTGATAAGAGTATGCAAATTACTAATATAGTTTTAGAAAGTAAAGAAGGAGGAAAAAGTGGTAAATATCTGCGATCTTAAAAAAGAACCTATTATAAATTACCCTACTTTTTGGGATTATAAAGTCGTTTTTGAAGCTGGGGTTGATGCTTTAGAAATTTTTACCCAAATACTTAATGAAAGAGAATTTAAATACAAAATCTCAAATACTAGCAAACAAGGAACATACAAAAGTTATCTTTTGAGTGTTTATGTAGATAGCAAAAGTGACCGTTTAAATATTTTTAATCAATTAAAAAGTAAAGCCAAATTTGTACTATAAAAAGGAAAAACTATGAAAAATTTAGCCATTATTTTTGAAAATTCTCTCTTAGCTTGTGAAAAAAATGAAATTCCAAACTTAATTAGCGAGCTTGTTTTTAGTCTAAGTTATAAAAAAATTAGTTTTGAAAATACTAGCAATGAAGAACTTTTTGCCATCTTTTCTAAGGTATTAGAAAAACTTGAACTTATAAATGAAGAAAATATTTCTAGAATAATCCAAGGTATCATCAAAGCTAGAGTGGAAGAGGATAAAAAAGCATTTTTTGCTTATATTAATGAATATGGCAAATTAAAAGTAAAAATCGAAGAACAAAAAAACACCATTAAGCATAAAATTTGTGATAATTTTTTTGACTTAGAAAAAACCTTAAAGGATTTGAATTTAAATGAATTTAATATAAGCATTAATGATGCTATGCTTTATGATATAGAAATACTAGGTCTTTTAAAAGAAACTGCTGAAAGTGCTTTTATCACAACCTTAGAAAAAGGAGAAAATATAGAACTTACTTCTTGTGAGATTGCTAAAAATTTAGTCTTTAATGCAATTTGTGAAGGAAGTTTTGAAAAAGAAAGAATTTTAAAAATCTCCCAAGTGGTTTTAAATGCAGCTTTTGAACTTGCTAATGAATCACAAGCCTTTGCTTATGATTTATGTATTGGAAGTATTTATGGAGCGCAAGAAGGAATTTCTTTAGCGATTGAAAAATTTAAATCAAGCTTTGCATATAGTGCTTTAGAATATGATTTAAAAAACAAAGAAAAAGAACTCATAGATATAGAACAAGAATTTATTCAAATGCTTAAAAAAATATCATCAGAACTTGACAACCCTGTAAAAGACATACTCAAAGATTTATTAGAAAATAAATTTGACACTTTATTTGCTAAATTTAAACGTCTCATACAAGAAAATAGAGAACAAATCCTTATTAAAATAAATGAAATTAAACAAAATCCAAAAATTGACGACTTTAGCAAGCTAGCACAAAATAAACTTAACATTCTAGCCAAAGAGCTAAGTGAGCTTGAAAAACTTGCTAGTCATAAATATAAAAGTTTAGATAAAAATAATGCAAAAGAATTAGGAGTAAGATTGTGGGAAAAAATTAACAAACTAATAAAAAAATATTAAAAAACAAAAGTTACCATTTTATCAAATACATCAGATGAAAGAGGTAACTAATGTTTAAAAATTTTAATTTAACTACAAAAATGATTTTAATTTTATCTTCTGTAATATTTATTGGCATAGGAATTTTATCTGTAACGATAATCTCAAAAAGCCAAGAAATGCTTAATGATGAAGCTCATAAACTTTTATTAAGTAGCGCCAATAGATACTCAAATGGGATTCAAGCAATTACCCAAAACGCATATTCAACACTAGAAACAGCGCAAGGCGTTATTAAAAATTTTGCAAATAAAGATAATAACTTAGATATAGAAGATCTTAAAATTTTAATAAGCAGTATGCTAGATTCAAATTCTTGGACTTATTTTGCATATATTCATCTTAACCAATACCACGGCAATAATCCTTTAAATCTTACTCCATCAGGAAAGTTTTTATTATTAGCAAAAGATGAAAATCCACAACAAAAAGGATCAATTAAATTCATCCAAGCTGAAGAAGTAATCTTACAACAAAATTCTCTCATAAAAGCTTTACAAACCAAGCAACCTGCTGTTGGAAGACCTAGAGATTATTCTATAAATGGAGAAAAATTATACTTAGTAAACATTGTTTTACCAATTTTTGGAAAAAATAACGAAACAATTGGTGCAATAGGTATGCTTGTGCGCATTGATTTATTGAGAGAAGAATTAAATGATCCAAATAAGAGTTTATTTGCAAATGACCAACGTTTATTGATTTCAAGTGATGGTTTAATCATATCTAGTCCAAAAGCAGAATATGTTGGAAAAATCATCACAGAAATTAATCCTCATCCTAGTGCAAAAACAATACTAGACATGCAAAGCACCAAAACCAATGGTTTATTTACTTTTATACCTGCTTCTACAAATGAAGAAAATTTAGCCCAGCTTGTAAATTTTGATCTTTGGGAGGGCTCTAATGATCATTGGAGTGTTGTAACTATAGCACCAAAAAAATCAGTGGAAAAGCCTGCTGATTCTTTAGCATTTATTATATTTGCAATTTCTGCAATTGTGCTTTTTATTATTATTAGTGTGATTTATTTTTATGTTAAAAAAAGTGTTGTTGGAACAATTCATAAACTTCAAATCGGCCTCAACTCTTTCTTTGACTTCATCAATCATAAAACTAAAGATTCTGCTATGATAGATGTTAAAACAAATGATGAGCTTGGTGCTATGGCAAAAGCTATTAATGAAAACATTACTAAAACTAAAAATGCATTAGAG
>NZ_JAKMSR010000016.1:0-16594 GCF_025772765.1 Campylobacter sp. CNRCH_2015_0814
GATTTAGCAGGACTCGAACCTGCGACCAACCGGTTATGAGCCGGTTGCTCTAACCAACTGAGCTATAAATCCGCCAGAAGTTAAAATAGAAATGTTATTATATCTTTATTTCCTTAATTTAAATTTAGAATTTTATTTTTACCGCTTTTTCTATTGCTAAATATCTAAAAGTTATTAAATTTTGTAAAATTCCAAAGAAAATCATAAAGGTAGCAAAAGAACTTCCCCCATGACTAAAAAATGGCATAGGTATACCAACAACAGGAGCAAAACCTATGGTCATCGATATATTTACTGCTACATATATGAAAATAAATAAAGCAATGCAATTTGTTACTACTCTTGTAAAATAATCATCTTTGAGCTTATAATTTAAACTCAATAAATGAAAAATGAGTAAGGTATAAAGCAGTATGATTACAACCGCACCGATAAAACCAAATCTTTCAGACAAATATGCAAAGATAAAATCACTCGTAGAAATAGGTAAAAATTTAAAATGTGTTTGTGTAGCTTCATCGGCCTTTTTTCCGCTCAAACCACCGCTTCCTATTGCAATGATGGATTGTTTTACATGGTAACTTGGCTCTTCAGCTAAGAAATCATGAATTCTTTGTTTTTGATAAGGTTTTAAAAAATCACTATAAATAATAGGCGAAGCTATAGCTATAGCTAAAAAAATACTAAGCCAAATTTTATAATTTACTCCTATGATAAAAAGTGTTCCAAAGCCCACTATTAAAAGCACTAAAGCTGTTCCTAAATCAGGTTCTCCTGCTATAAGTAAAAATGGGAGTAAAATATAAAAACTTAGCTTTAAAAATTGTTTTAAACCATAGCCATTATGCGGTGGTGGGTTTTGATAAATCAAATAAGCTAACATTAAAATAAAAGAAGGCTTAAAAATTTCAGAAGGTTGTATGGTAAAATGCGTAAAAGGTATCTCAAGCCATCTTCTAGCTCCAAGTTTTTCAACACCAAAAATATCCACACTCAAAAGTAAAGCTATATTAATCCAATATAACACAGGTATAAGCCACATTAATCTTCTTAAAGGTAAAAAGAAAAAAAATGCAAATCCTGCAAAACCTACTAAAGTATAGATAAATTGTTTTTCGGCTAAGCGTGTATTTGCTTCATAAATTAAAAGAAAAGATATAGCTATGATAGGCAACACTAAAAGAGGTTGAACAAAATCAAAATGCGTTAGAATTCTTCTATCAAGTTTTATCAAAGCTAACCTTTTTTTACAAAATATTGTGTAATTATATGCTAAAATTGCAAATTTTATCACAAGGAAATATAATATGCTAAAAATTTCATCACTTTGTGAAGAAAGATTGGATATTTTTTTATCAGATATACTTAAACAAAGTCGTTCGCAAGTTGCTAAACTAATCAAAGAAAACTGCATATATATTAATGAAAAATTAGAAAATAAAAGTTCTAAAAAAATAAAACAAAAAGATGAAATAAGTATTTTTTTACCTTTAGTAAAAGAAGCTAAAGAAAGCTACACGCCTGAGTTTGATATAGAAATTTTATATGAAGATGATGATGTTTTAGTTTTAAACAAAGCTCCTAATGTTGTCGTACATGGTGCAAGTAGTGTTAAAGAAGCGACTTTGGTGGATTGGCTTTTACATAAGGGCTATGCTTTATCAAATTTAAATGGAGAGCATAGAGCAGGGCTTGTGCATAGACTTGATAAAGGCACAAGCGGAGCTATCATCATAGCTAAAAACAATCAAGCACATCAATTTTTAGCAAATCAGCTTTTAGATAAAAGTATGGGAAGATTTTATCTTGCTTTGAGTGACTTGCCTTTGAAAAATGATAAAATGAGTAATGAAAAAGCCATTATGCGTTGTCCTAATAATAGGCTTAAAAAAATTACTACAAATACTAAAAATTATTTAGCAAAAAATGCAAAAACAGATTTTATAAATTTATTAAGTGCTAAAAACTGCTCTTTAATAGCTGCTAAATTATATACAGGAAGAACCCATCAAATCAGGGTGCATTTGGCAGATTTTAATCGCTATATTTTAGGAGATGAATTATACGGATATAAAGGAAAAATAAAGTATAATAGAGTAATGCTTCATGCGTATTTGATTTATTTTATTCATCCTAGGACTAAAGAGTTAATGTTTATAAAAGCTCCTATGTTTGATGATTTTTATCAAATTTTAAAAGAAAATTTTACACAAGGAGAGATAGATGAAAAAACTTCACTGGATTATCTTAAGTTCTGCTTTGGCTTTTAGTGCTTGTAGTACAACTATGAGTTCGCCTCAAATTGCTCAAGTAAACGATACTTTACCAAAAATTTCAAATATTAAAAGTATAAGTGATATTACAAGTATAGCTTTTGAATGGGAACCTTTGTATGATCAAAATATAGCAGGCTATTACATTTATAGAGCAAATGCAGCTGGTGCACCTATGGAGCTTATAGCAAAAATTAAAAATAAATTTCAAACTCATTATACTGATACAAATTTAGAGCCAAATACAAGATATTATTATTCTATGAAAACTTTTAATGAGCTTGGGCAAGTTTCTCAAGATGGTGTAAGCATAGAAGCTTTTACCAATAGAGTGATTGATCCAGTGCCTTTTGTGCAAGCTATTGTGGGTTTGCCAAATCGTGTAAAAATAGTTTGGAGACCACACCCTGATGTAAGAGTAAATTCATACATCATTGAGCGTGCAAATATGAAAGATATGAAATTTAAAGAATTAACTAGGGTTAAAAATCGCTTAAGTGCTGAATATATAGATGATTCACTAAAGCCTGATGAGAGTTTTCAATATAGAATCATAGCTTTAACTTATGATGGTATTAAAAGTACTCCAAGTAAAATAGTAGAATCAACCACCAAAGCACTTCCTCCTATGGTAAGTAATTTACAAGCAAGTAAAGACGCGCCAAGAAAAATCATTTTAACTTGGGATAAAATTGATTATGCTGATTTTGCTTATTATAAAATTTATTCTAGTTCAACTACCTTTTTACCTTTTAGTGTGGTAGCTAAAACTTCTGAAAATACTTATGAAGATGTTGTTAAAGGTGTGGCTGAAAAAAGATATTATAAAGTTAGTATGGTGGATAAAGATGGCTTGGAAAGTCCTATAGCAAGTGAGCCTGTAGAAGGTATTACCTTAGGGGCGCCATTAGCACCAAGTATTGTTTTGTGTGCTGTTGAAGATGATGGTATTAGAGTTGAATGGGTTGATAATGATGATAGAGCCAAAGAGTATATAGTTAAAAGAAGTGGCGGTGGAAGTAATGCTGTGTTTAAAGAGATTAAATCTAAACAATTAAAAGATATCACAGCTGTTCCTGGAAAAGTGTATAGTTATGAAGTTATAGCTATTGATGCAAATGGTATAGAATCAAAAGCTTCTGATAAATTTACAGCGGTGAAATAATGCCAAATTTTAAGTGTAAAATTTTAAAAGAAATTCAACTTCCTTTTAAAAAAGATGGGGTTGAATTTTTATGGCTTGCTAAAGGTGAAAATGTAGACTTACTTTTTACGCGCATAAAGCAAGAAAACTTTTTTTTGCAGATTAAAAAAGATGAAAAAAAACAAGAATGGCTTATTAAAGGTGAAAAACATACTAAGCCTTCGCAAATTGGGTACTTGCAAAAAGCCTTACTTGTGTTTAGGGAAAATTTCACTCAAGATGTAGTTTGTGAAGCTGTGGCGTTAAAACATACAAGGTTAATCCAAAAAACACCTTTAATTGCTAATGATTTAAAAGAGTTGTTAGAGCAAATAAAAAACAAAAAGCAAATTTTTATTGAAATAGGTTTTGGAAGTGGTAGGCATTTGCTTTATCAAGCAAGATTAAATCCTGATGTTTTGATTATAGGTATAGAAATTTACACGCCTGCGTTAGAGCAAGTAGCTAAACTTGCCTTAAGCGAAAACTTAAATAATGTTTTATTAATAGAAACTGATGCAAGATTATTATTAAGCGTACTTGAATCTAATCTAGTAGATAAAATCTTTTTGCATTTTCCTGTCCCTTGGGATAAAAAGCCTCATCGTAGGGTAGTGGGGTTAAATTTTGCAAATGAATGCGCTAGAGTTTTAAAAGAAAATGGGCAATTTGAACTTAGAACAGATAGCTTTTTATATTTTGATTTTACTTTGGAAACTTTTTTAACTTTTTCACATTTAAAAGCTTTAATCAAAAAAAATGAAAATTTAGAAATTTCAAGCAAATATGAAGATCGTTGGAAAAGACAAAATAAAGATATATATGATTTAATCATTAGTGGTTTTAGCAAGAGTGAAAGTTTAAGCAAGGATCAAAAATTTGCCATTGAAGATTTAAGATTAAACGCAGAAGAATTAGCTTGTATAAAAAAGAATTTTAAAAATGAAGTTTTCAAAGGTGAGGATTTTTTCTTGCATTTTGAAAAAATGTACATTAAAGATGATGAGCTTATCATCAAAATAGCTTTTGGCGCTTTTTACAAGCCTGAACATGTTTATATAGCTTTAAACACACAAAAAATAGAATTTATCTTTGAGCAACCCTTTAAAACTAAAGAAAATTTAAAAGCTATAGAAAAATTAAGAGAAATATTGTATTCTTATATCAAATAATAATTTATAAAATAAATGAGGAAAAAGCAGTGATGATAGAAGCTAAAAAGCTTTGCCTTGGTTATGATGAACTTGTTATAGAAAATGCTAGTTTTTCGCTAAAAGATAATGATTTTGTTTTTATTACAGGAAAAAGTGGTAGTGGAAAATCAACTTTGTTAAAATCTTTCTATGGAGATTTAGAACCAATAAGTGGAAGCTTAAAGGTTTGTAATAATGATTTAGTAGATATTTCTAACGCTGAGCTTTTGCAGCTTAGGCAAAAAATAGGAATTATTTTTCAAGATTATCGTTTAGTTCAAGAATTTAGCGTAGAAAAAAATGTAATGCTACCTTTGATGATTAAAGGTTATAGTAAAAATGTATGTAAAGAACAAGCTGCAAAGCTTTTAAAGCATGTAAATTTAACTTTCAAAGCTGATAAAAAGCCAGCTCAGCTTTCAGGTGGAGAGCAGCAACGTGTGGCTATGGCAAGAGCTTTGGCGCATAATCCAAAATTACTCTTATGTGATGAGCCAACGGGAAACTTAGATGAGTATTCTTCAGATATTATATGGACTTTATTAAAATCAGCTAGAGAAATACTTGGAACTTGTGTAGTTGTTGTTACGCATAGAATTCCTACTAATTTAAGACTTGATTATCGTCGTTTTAATATAGAAAATGGGAGAATGAATGAAATCTTTTAAAAATCATCTTTCTTTGATATTTGCTTTAATGGTAATGATGTTTGCTTTTGAGTTTTTAATCATTACAAACAAAACTATAGAGCATTATGAAAAACTTTTAAATAAAGACTATAATATTATTTTAGTAGGTAAAACTCATTTGGATAAAAAAAGCATAGAGGATCAAGTAAATCATTTTCAGTCTTTAGAAATTTTAAATCCAAATGAAATGATAGATAGACTTAAAAATGATATATCAGCTAAAAATATAGAAGTTTTAAAGGCTACATTGCCAAAATTTTATACTTTAAAACTCAATAAACTTTTATCAGAAGATGAGCTAAATACTTTAAAAGATAAGCTTTTAAAAAATCCTAATATTACTAGAGTGGAGACTTTTGCTAAAACGCATACAAAAATTTACAAACTTTTGGTTTTAGTGAAATTTTTATTATGGTTTTTCTTGTTTATTATAATATTGCTTAGCTTTGTATTATTGCTTAAGCAAATGAAAATTTGGCTTTTTGAGCATACTCAAAGAGTAGAAATCATGTGTTTACTTGGAGCACCGTTTTGGTTTAGATCTTTTATGCTTTATAAGATTGTTTTTATTGATTGTTTTATAGCATTTTTATTGCTTGTATTATTTTTTACCCAAGTTTATGATCTTGAATCCATTAAACTAGCCTTACAAAGTGTGGACATTAGCTTACCTAAAATAAGTATTTTCACACATTTGTTTTTGATTTTTTTAGCAATGCTTTGTGTTTGTTTTGCTTGTGTGAATTTTGTAATGTTTAAGGTTAGAAAATGAAAAAATGCTTTTTGCTTTTTTTGTTTTCTTTTTCTGTTTTATTTGCAAATGAAATTGCACAAAAACAAAAAGATATTAAAGAAAATGAGCGCATAGTAAAGCAACTTTCTAAAAAGTTAGAGGATTTAGCTAGTGAAATTTTAGATAATGAAAAAAATCTAAAAAAAATTGCTTCAGAAATTAGCACTTTAACTTCAAAAACTTCTAAACTTGAAAGTTCAGTAAAAACTCAAATAAAAGCGCTAGAGCAACTCAATGCGCAAAATAAAGATCTTTTGCAAAATAAAAACAAAATAGAAGGGAAGATTATTGATTTAATTGCTAAAGATTTTGCTTATGATTTGGCAATTCCTAAAAATTATATTGAAAGTGAAGATAGTATCATAGCTTTAGAATTAGTTGGGGTTTTGGATAAAATTTTCAAAGAAGAATTTTATCAAATTTCAAAAGATTATGAAAATATAAGTAAAAAAATAGAAGAAAAGCAAACTCAAATTACTACAATTAATAATAATTTAAAAGCCTATAAAGATCAAATCGATGAGCTTAAAAATCTTAGAAAAAAGCAAGAACAAGAAATAGCTAAGCAAAAAACAGATAAAGAAATTTATACTAGAAAACTTTCTAATTTACAAGCCCAACAACAAGAATTGAGAAAAACACTTAATAAATTAAAAATTATTAAAGAAAAAGAAGAAGAAAAATTAGCACAAAAAAAAGAAGACAAAAAATCAAGCTCAAATGTTAAACAAGTAGGCTCAAGTTATCAAACCAGCAGTGTTAAGCGCTATAGCGGTCCTAAGACAATCGCTCCTTTAGAATCTTACACGGTAAAGCAAAAATTTGGAAATTATGTTGATCCTATTTATAATATTAAAATTTATAATGAAAATGTGGTTTTAAAAAGTGACAGTGCTAATGCTGCAGTAAGAAATGTCTTAGATGGTAAAGTAGTTTTTGCAAAAGCAACTCCAACTTTAAAACAAGTTGTGATTGTTGAAAATAAAGATGGTATACATACTATTTATGCGCATTTAGATAAAATTGCACCTGGTGTTAAAGTGGGTAGAAATATCAAAAAAGGTTATATTATAGGTAGGGTTGAAAGTGATTTAACTTTTGAAGTAACGCAAAAGAATTTTCATATCAATCCTTTAGAGATGATTAAATAAATTAGTTTTTTTTAATGCGAATTTTGATATAGTTTCAAATCAAAGGAGAAATTTAATGAACAATAAAAGAAAAAGAGTATTGGTTAAATTTTCTGGAGAAGCTTTGGCTGGAGAAAATGGGTTTGGTATAGAAAATTCTATTTTAAAATACATAGCTTCTGAAATAAAAAGCTTGATTAATGAAAATGTTGAAGTAGGTATAGTAATAGGCGGTGGAAATATCATTAGAGGGGTATCTGCTGCAAGAGATGGACTTATAAAAAGAACAAGTGGTGATCATATGGGTATGCTTGCTACTGTGATTAATTCTATAGCTATGCAAGAAGCATTAGAAAGCGCTGGACTTGATGTAAGGGTTCAAAGCGCTATTCAAATGGAAGCATTCTGTGAAACTTATATCATGAGAAGAGCACATAGACACTTAGAAAAAGGACGTATAGTTATTTTTGCTTGTGGTACGGGTAATCCTTATTTTACTACAGATACTGCTGCGACTTTAAGAGCGGTAGAAATTCAAGCAGATATGATCATTAAAGCAACTAAGGTAGATGGAATTTATGATAAAGATCCTAAAAAATATGATGATGCAATTATGCTTAATGAGCTAAGTTATGAAAGAGCTTTGCATGATAATATTAAAGTTATGGATGATACTGCAATAGCCTTAGCTAAAGATAATGCTTTACCTATTGTGGTGTGTAATATGTTTAAAGAAGGAAATTTATTAAAAATCATCCAAGGCGATATGAGTTTATGCTCTATTGTTAAAAATCAAGATTAAGGATAAAAATGAGAGTAGAACAAATAGCTGCAAAAGCATTAAAAAAACTAAAAGATGATAGATATAAACTAGCTCTTGTAGTGGCTAAAAGAGCTGAAGAGCTTGCAAATGGTGCAGAACCTTTAGTAAATTTAGATAAGAATAAATACAAATATACCGACATTGCTTTACATGAAATAGCAGAAGATAAAATCGTTTTAGAGGGATTTATTGAAGCTAGTAAATGATGAGTTATTGTTAGATAAACTTGTTGATGATGTTAAAAATTGTAAGGATTTACAAAGAGCAAAAGAAATCCTTTTTATGGTCTTCCCACAATCTGCTGTTTTAGAAAAAGCAGTAGATTTTTGTATCCAAAAACACGAAGGACAATTTAGAAAAAGCGGAGAACCATATGCAGTTCACCCTATATTAGTGGCTTCTTTTGTGGCATTTTTAAGTCCAGTGCAGTCTATGATTATCGCTGCATTATTGCATGATGTGTTAGAAGATACAAATTGCAATGAAGAAGAATTGAGTTTAAATTTTGGCGAAGAAGTCACCAAATTGGTTCAAGGCTTAACCAAAATAGTCAGTATTAGAGAAGATCATCTTACACGCTCTAATTCTAATGAAAAACTTGCAAAATCTGCTTTGACTTTTAGAAATATGCTTTTAGCTGGTGTTGAAGATGTGAGCGTGCTTGTAATAAAGCTTTGTGATAGATTGCACAATATGCTTACTTTAAATTTTTTAAGAGAAGATAAACAAAAAAGAATCAGCGAAGAAACCTTGGTGGTATATGCGCCTATAGCTCATAGACTTGGAATTTCAAGTATAAAAAATTTGCTTGAGGATTTAAGTTTTAAGTTTTTATTGCCTGATGAATATGCACAAATTGATAATTATATAAATGCAAAAGATCAACAAATTCAACTTGGATTTAATGAATTTATCTCAAAAATAGAAATGTTATTTTTGGAAAATGGGTTTAGACAAGGTAGTTTTGTTATACACAAAAGAATTAAACATAATTATTCTATTTATTTAAAAATGCAAAGAAAAGGTGTAGGACTTGATGAAGTTTTAGACCTTTTGGGTGTAAGAATTTTGGTTGAAAAAGTTTATGATTGTTATTTGGCTTTAGGAATTTTACATACACATTTTAATCCTTTAATTTCAAGATTTAAAGATTATATAGCTTTGCCAAAACAAAATGGTTATCAAACCTTACATACAACGCTTTTTGATGCAAAAAATATCATAGAAGCTCAAATTCGCACCTTTGATATGCATAAGACTGCTGAATTTGGTGTAGCAGCGCATTGGAAATATAAAGAAGGAAATATAACAACACCAAATTTAGATTGGCTTGCAGATATTTCTATGCATGGTAAAGAAGATGGCAATGCTGTGCAAGATTGTGATGCTATCGAACTTTATGAATATGCAAAAGATAGTTTATATATAGAAGATATAGCAGTATATTCTCCAAAGGGTGAAATTTTTACCTTGCCGCGCGGGGCTACGGCTTTGGACTTTGCTTATGAAGTTCACACCAAAGTAGGACTTCATGCAAAAACTGCGTTTGTTAACCGCATGAGAGTACCACTTTTAACCGTGCTTAAAAATGGAGATATAGTTAGCATTGAAACTTCCGAAGAAGAATTTTTTAGATGTTCATGGATAGATAGCGTTAAAACAGGAAAGGCTAGAGCTAGTATAAGAGATTTTTGCAAGCAAAAGAAAAAAGAATTAAATAACAAAATTGCTGTTAATCTTTTATCTACTGTTTTTAATAAAGATTCTAAACTTATAGAAGAATGGCTTGAAAAAGAAAATTTTAATAAAAAGCTAAGACAAATTGCTTTGGATTTTAATTATTTTAAAGATGTAATTATTGCTCTAAGAAAATATATGGGGCAAAATCAAGCAGCTAAATTTGAACAAAATGAGCAAAAATTTGAAAGCATAGTGATTGGTTCTAATTATAAAATAACCACGATTAATTTTGATTATTGTTGTAGGCCTAAAAGAGGAGATGAAATTATTGCTTTTAGACATTCAACTGGAGCAACAATACACCATAAGCTTTGTGAACAAGCAATGAAAATGATAGAAGATAATAAAGAAATGGTTTTTGTTTTTTGGAGTGATAGTTCGATAAAAAGTTACAAAATCATCGTTTCTATAGAAAATAAAAAAGGTTCTTTAGCAGATTTTCTAACTACTTTAGCTAAAATGCAGATTAATGTTTTAAGTATTAACTCAGCTGATTCAGAGCCAGTCGTTGCAAATTATTTTGAAGTACAAGTTGAGTTACCTAATAATATAGATCTTGAGAATGCAAAAGAAAGATTGAAATCTAGATATAAAATTTTAGATTTTACATCTTTAAATGATGCATATAATAATCACTAAAAAAGGTTTTTTATGGATATTAATGAAATTATTAAAGAAATTAAACGAGGAATAGCAGAAATTATTGATGAAGAAAGATTAGTTTCTTTAGTAAAAAATTACTATGAAAAAGGTGAAAATTTTTTTGTAAAGGCTGGTTTTGATCCTACGGCTGCTGATTTGCATTTGGGTCATACTGTGGTTTTGAGCAAAATGGCTTTGCTTCAAAAGCATGGGGCTATAGTGCAGTTTTTAATAGGTGATTTTACTGCTCAAATTGGAGATCCAACAGGAAAAAGTGCTACAAGAAAAAAACTTGACAAAGAAGAAGTACTTAAAAATGCTAAAACTTATGAAGAACAAGTTTTTAAGATTTTAGATCCAAGTAAAACTCAAATTCATTTTAATTCTAAATGGCTAAATGAGCTTGGTGCTGCTGGTATAGTAGAGCTTACTTCGACTTTTAGTGTTGCTAGAATGCTTGAGAGAGATGATTTTACTAAGCGTTTCAAAGAACAAAGCCCTATATCAATTTGTGAGTTTTTATATCCGCTTTTGCAAGGTTATGACAGTGTTGCATTAAAAAGTGATATAGAAATGGGCGGTACGGATCAAAAATTTAATCTTTTAATGGGTAGACAGCTTCAAAGAGTATATAATTGCCAAAAAGAACAAGCGGTGATGATGATGCCATTGCTTGAAGGCCTTGATGGTGTAAATAAAATGAGTAAAAGTTTGGGAAATTATATTGGTGTAACTGAAAATGCCAAAGATATGTATGCTAAAGTTTTGAGTATTAGTGATGAATTGATGTTTAGATATTATGAGCTTTTAAGTGAAAAAAGCTTAAATGAAATTTCACAAATAAAAGATGATATTAAAAATGGCTCATTGCATCCTAAAAAAGCTAAAGAAAATTTAGCTTTAGAAATTACTGCGCGTTTTCACTCAAGCGAATGTGCGCTAAAAGCTAAGGAAGAATTTGACAAAGTTCATAGCGCAAAAGAGCTTCCTAGTGATATGTCAAGCTTTACTTTAGAAGGTAGTATTTGGCTTGCAAAAGCTATAGTAGAGTGTAAAATGGAAAGTTCTACTTCAGCTGCTAGAAGATTGATTAATTCAAATGCAGTAAGTGTTAATGGAGAAAAGGTTCAAGATGAACAATTCCAACTAGAAAGCGGTGAATATATTTTACAAGTTGGAAAAAGAAAATTTGCAAAATTAAAGGTAATATGATGAGTTTTAAAGCTTTAAAAATTGGAAAGCATGAGATAAAATATCCTATTTTTCAAGGTGGCATGGGACTTGGTATAAGTTGGGACAAACTTGCTTCTGCAGTTTCTTTAAATGGTGGATTAGGAATTATTTCTTCAGTAGGAACTGGATATTATGAAAATAGAACACATATAGATAAAGAGTTCAATGCAAAGCCTTATGGTAGTGATAATTTTTACTCAAAAGCAGGCTTAAAAGCTTTGATAGATAATGCTAGAAAGGTTTGCAAAGATGCACCTTTGGGCTGTAATATTTTATATGCAAGTAATAATTATGCGCAAATTGCTCGTAATGCTTGTGAAGTTGGTTTTAATGTGATAGTTTCAGGAGCAGGGCTTCCTACAAATTTGCCTGAATTTACACAAGATTATCCTGATGTTGCTTTGGTACCTATTGTATCATCAGCTAAAGCTTTGAAAATTATCTGTAAAAGATGGCAAAGCAGATACAATCGCTTGCCTGATGCAGTCATAGTTGAAGGACCAAAAAGTGGAGGACATCAGGGTTTTACTTATGAGCAATGTTTAATGGATGAATATCAGTTAGAAAATGTAGTACCACAAGTTGCGCAAGAAATTAAAAACTGGGGAGATATACCATTAATCGCTGCAGGTGGAATTTGGGATAAGCAAGATATAGAAAAGATGATGTCTTTAGGGGCAAGTGGCGTTCAAATGGGAACTCGTTTTATAGGAACTTTTGAATGCGATGCTAGTGATGATTTTAAGCAAGTATTGCTAGATTGTAAAAAAGAAGATATTGAGCTTTTAAAATCTCCAGTTGGCTATCCTGCAAGAGGGGTAAGAACTAATCTTTTAAATTTAGTAGATAAAAGAATGGGGCCAAAAATTTCTTGTGTGAGCAATTGTGTTGCACCATGCGGTAGAGGCAAGGAAGCTACTAAGGTGGGTTATTGTATAGCAGATAGATTATATGATGCTTGGAGCGGTAAAAAAGAAACAGGCTTATTTTTTACAGGGGCTAATGGATATAGACTAGATAAGCTTATTAGTGTAGAAGAGCTAATGAAAAAATTAGTTAATGGCGAAGATGCTTAGAATATTTTTTATTTTTTTATTATTTTGTTTTAGTGTTTTTGCTAATGCAGAAGTTAAGAAATTTGATCAAAATTTTTTAACTTCTAATTCAGAAGAAAAACTACAATTACACCAGCAATTAAAATCTTTGTATATACAAAGTGTGATTAATGATAATAATGAAGAAAAAAATGAGATTTTAAAAAGATTAATCATAAGTTCAAATTCTTTAGGCTTTGATGATAAAGCTTATGTGCAAGAGCTTAAAGAAAGCGGAGTAAGTGAAGAAGAAATTTCGCGTTTAAAAAATGCTTTAAAAGTTATACAAGATCAAAAAATAAAAAAAGAACAAACAAAAATTGAAACTAATACCACATCACCTATTAATAAAAAAGAAGATAAAAAAGAAGATAAAAAAGAAGATAAAAAAGAAGATAAAAAAGAAGATAAAAAAGAAGATAAAAAAGAAGATAAAAAAGAAGATAAAAAAGAAGATAAAAAAGAAGATAAAAAAACTCCGGTGCAAAAAGAGCTTTTTGTGCTTGATGTTAAAAAATTAGACACTGGCATCTTACTTGATTTAAGTGAAAAAATCAGCCAAAAAGACATTAAAAACTTTACTCTCAAAGGTGATAAAAATTTTCGTTATGTTGCAGATTTTGATGGGATTTTAAAAGGGCCTAAGAGAAAATTTGAATTTAAAGATTTTGATATTATCGTATCGCAATTTAACCCAACAAGTATGCGTTTGGTCTTAAGCTCAAAAAAAGAATTAAAGATCAAAATAGAGCTTAAAGACCAAAGTCTTTTTATGGGGCTTGAAAAAGTAGAAAAAAAAGAAGAACCCAAACCTATAGTTAAAAAACAAGAAGAAGCTAAAAAAACAGGAGTAAAAAAAGAAGTTGTTAAAAATGAGCCTTTATATATTTTAAAATCAAGTAAAGATAAAAATGGTGTTAATTTAAAATTAAACAATGATATTGATATTGAAGATATTAAAATCAATTCTTTTAAAGATGGTAAAACATATCGTTCTATTGTAAGCTTTGAAGCTATTTTAGAAGGCGATAGAAAAAAAATCAATATCAATAAAAATCAATCCATCACAATAGTGCAGTTTAATAAAACTACAGTAAGAGTTGTTTTAAATTCTACTAGTGATTTTAAAACTAATCTTGATTTAGACGATGAGGAATTATTTATAGGCTTTGAAAAAAAGATTAAGAAAGCACCGGCAAAAACTACTTTAAAAACGGCAAAAGCTACCATTAAAAAATCAGGTAAAATCATAGTAATTGACCCAGGTCATGGAGGTAAAGATCCAGGTACTTTGGGTGATAAGGGTGTTAGAGAAAAAGATGTAGTTTTAAGCGTGGCTTTAAAACTTGGTAATGAGCTTAAAAAACGCGGATATAGAATTTATTATACTAGAAGTACAGATAAATTTATAAACTTAAGAGATAGAACCTCTATGGCTAATGAAAAAATGGCGGATTTATTTATTTCTATCCATGCAAATGCAGCTCCAAATAAACAAAGAGCTAAAACTTTACAAGGTATTGAAACCTTCTTTTTATCGCCTGCAAGAAGCGAAAGAAGTAAAAAAGCTGCTGAGTTGGAAAATCAATCCGATTTTGAAGAGATGAATTTCTTTTCAAAACAAACCTTTTTAAATTTTTTAAACCGTGAAAAAATCGTTGCTTCAAATAAATTAGCTATTGATGTTCAAAAAAAGATTTTAAGTAATGTAAGAAAAAAATATAAAGTTGTGGATGGTGGAGTTAGAGAAGCTCCGTTTTGGGTTTTAGTGGGTGCGCAAATGCCTGCTATATTGATTGAGACAGGTTATATTAGTCATCCTAGTGAAAGAAATAGATTAACAAATAAAAATTTTCAAGAATTATTAGCTATTGGTATTGCTAATGGCATTGAGAGTTATTTTTATAAAAATCAATGAAAAAAGCAAATATTATCATTAAAAACAATGCGCCTTTTTCTTTAGATTTTGATGATTATTATTTTAATTCTAGTGATGGTTTAAGCGAGAGTGAATTTATCTACACTAATGCTTTTGAATTTCAAACAAAACAAACTATCATTGCAGAGCTTGGTTTTGGTATAGGTTTAAATTTTTTCCTCACTTTAAAGCGTTTTATAAAAGAAAAAAAAGAAAATCAAAGACTATTTTATCTTAGTTTTGAAAATTTTTATATAGAAAAAGAAACATTAAGAGAAATTTATAAAAATCTTGGTTTTTATGGGGAATTTAAAGAGCTTTTAGAGCAGTTTTTAAAATTTTATCCTCCATGTAAAGATGGAGTTTATAGATTTTATTTTCAAGATTGTTTTTTAGATTTGGTATTTGGCGATGCTAAAGAAAAGTTGCAAAATTTAGACTTTAAAGCTGATGTTTGGTATTTAGATGGTTTTGCTCCTGCTAAAAATCAAGAGATGTTTAATGAGGATATTATAAACAAAGTTGCTAAAAATTCAAAAATAAATGCCAAGATTTTGACCTTTTCCTCTGCAAGCATTTTAAAAAAAGCTTTAATTAATAATAATTTTCAAGTACAAAAAATCAAAGGTTTTAGAAAAAGGGAAATGATACAGGCTATTTTTAATGGCCTTGAGTTTGAAGATAAATTTGCTTATTTTAACACTCCAAGTTTAAAAAAAGAGATACAAAAAATAGCCATCATCGGAGCAGGTATAGCCGGAGCTAGTATAGCTTATGAGCTTTCTTTAAGAAATGTTCAAGTAGATGTTTTTGAAAAAGAAAATTCATTAGGAAAAGGTGCTTCTGGAAATATCAATGGAATTTTAAGCTCTTTGATTTTAAAACCTGATGTTTTGTTGGGTGAGTTTTCACAATATGCTTTTTTAGAGGCTAGTAGATTTTATAGGCAAATTTTAGATTTAATTTCTCAAGGGGTTTATGAATTTGCTCACAATGAACTTATGCAAGAGCGTTTTGATAGTCAAAAAGATAATGTTTTATTTGAAATTATTAACAATCAAGCTTTTTTAAAAGATGGAACATGTATAAAGCCCCAAGAGCTTGTGAAAACACTTTTGCAAAAAAGCAAGGCTAGAGTATTTTTTGAGCATGAATTTAAAGATTATTCTTATGAAAATGAAAAGTTTTCTTTGCAATTTAGCAATCAAAAAACATTAAAAGATTATGATGTGTTAATTTATGCTCAAGGTGCTGATGTTAAGAATTTTTTAGAGTATAAACATATGAAATTAAGCAGTGTTAGAGGACAATGCACTCATTTAAAACCATTTTTAAAAAATTCTCATGCTTTATCTTCAAAAGGCTATATTTGTCCTATCAATGAAGAATTAAATTTACAGCTTATTGGTGCAAGTTATGATAGACTTAATCAAGATACAACGCTTTTGAAAAATGATGATTTGCAAAATATTGAAAATATAAAAGAATTTTTACAAGGTGAAAATTTAGAAATTATGGGTGGTAAAGTAGGATTTAGATCATATTCTAGTGATAGATTTGCCATAATAGGTCAAGCCTATGATGAAAATTTTTATATGCAAAGTTATAAGGCACTTTTATGGCATAAAAATAAAAGTCAAGTAGCGCCAAATGATTTTATTCCTTTATATTTTTCTATTGCTCATGGATCTAGGGCTTTTGCTAGTGCTATTATTGGAGCTAGAATACTTAGCGCATTAATCTTTGATGAGCCAAAAATAGAAAAAGATTTTTTACATGCTACTCATCCTGCAAGATTTTTAATCAGAATGTTAAGAAAAGGAAAAAATTAAATTTAAGTGTTTAAATGCTTCAAACTCCCGATATCCCAACACATTCAAACG
>NZ_JAKMSR010000017.1:0-16182 GCF_025772765.1 Campylobacter sp. CNRCH_2015_0814
AGATTGGATATACTGAGATATTGAGGGTTTGAATAAAAAAATAATGTTATAAATTTTTAAAAGAATTTTTTACTAAAAGTATACTTAGCAAACTAGCAATCACTATAAAAATAATATAAATATAAAAATACTTCTCATACATAAAATTAACAACAAAGGGTGTTAAAAAACCTAAAATCGCATAAGAGATATTATAAGCAAAAGAAAGACCACTTGATCTTAACTCTGTAGTAAAAATTTGAGTCATAAAAATAGGAGCAAAAGCTATAATGCCTTGCGCAAAACAAGCAAGCAAATAAAATGATAAAAACCACTCATTATAAAAGCTAAAACTTATACCAAAAACTCCAAAAACCAAAGTAAAAATCAAACAAATTCTAAAATGTCCTAAAAAATCAGCCAAATACCCTTGTGCTAAACTTCCTAGTATGATCATCACTATGGCCGAATTTTGATATAACAAAGCAGTAGTTTTGCTTACTCCTAATAGGCTTTCAAAATATTGCGGCAGTATCATTAAAGTAGCTACCCCACTTGTTAAAACCACGGTAAGTAAAGCACATATTAACATACTTTTTTTATGTGTTTTTAAAGCTTGTAAAAGTGGAAAATTTAAAATTTTTTCTTTCTCTTTTATGTTTTTAAAAGCTGGTGTTTCGTTAAGTTTTGTGCGCAAAAATAAAGCTAAAATTCCAAAAAATCCCCCTATAAAAAAAGGAATTCTCCAAGCAAAGCTTTCTACTTCTTCTTTATCAAAATACGCATATATACTTAAAGTCGCTAAATTTCCAAGTAATAAACCTAAAGTTAAAGTCGCTGAAATAAAACCAAGTGCCAAGCCAAGTCTTTTTTTACTCACAAATTCACTCACAAAAATCCAAGCACCACTCACTTCAGCTCCTATGGCTAGTCCTTGAGCTATCCGTATGATAAAAAGCATAAAAGTAGCTAAAAGTCCTATGCTTTCATAAGTAGGTAAAAAGGCCAAAACAAAACTTGGTACAACCATCAAAAGCATGCTAATATAAAAAACATTCTTACGCCCTTTAATATCTGCAAAATGCGCTAAAACAACAGCACCAAAAGGTCTAGCTAAATATCCTGCTCCAAAGGCTACATAGGTATAGATTAATGGCCAAAAATCATCATTTTGAGGAAAGAAAATTTTTGCAAAAACACTTGCAAAGAAGATAAATAAAACAAAATCATAAAATTCTAAAATACCACCTAAAGAAGCATAGATGGTATTTTTAAAGGCTTTTTGCATTATTAAATTTTGCCACCTTCGATTACTACATCATCAGCTTTTATATCATCACTAAAAAATGGCTTTAAGGTTTCATCATAAGCTTTGTGAAAAAACTGCTCATTTTGTAATTTTACAATCAAATCATTGATAAATTTCAACATAGCTTCATCGCCTTTTTTTACAGCAGGAGCTATGACATCATGATTTCCAAGTTCTTTAATCACCACTTCAAAATTTGGATTTTCTTTAGCCCAAGCAAAAAGTAATGCATTGTCATGACTTAGCGCATCGCCTCTTTTTCCGATTAAAGCTGCAAAGGTTTCTGTGTTTTGATCAAATTTAATACTTTTAATTTCTGGCATATTTTTTGTAAAATACGCATCAGCTGTTGTGCCTTTATTTAAAATCAAAGTTTTGTTTTTTAAATCATCTATAGTTTTAATATCCGATCCCTTAGGAGCCACTACCCCAAGAGCAACTTTCATATAAGGCAATGCAAAATCTACCACAGCTTCTCTTTCTGGGGTTTTAGTAAAATTAGCTAAGATTAAATCTACTTTATTTGACTCTAAAAACTCCACCCTATTTGCTGCTTCAACTAAAACAAATTGTACTTTAGACTCATCCCCTAAAAGCTCTTTTGCTATACGTTTAGCAAAATACACATCATAGCCTTGATTTTTCCCTTGAGCATCTAGGTAGCCAAATGGAGGTTTATCACCAAATACACCTATGCGGATAACACCTTGTTGTTTGATTTTCTCTATAGAGTTTTCATTAGAATTTGAATTTGAGCAGGCGCTAAAAAAAAGTGCCATTAAAAACGATAAAAGAAAAATCTTTTTCATATTTTTTCCTTATGATTGAAATTTAAATTTTTAAACCTTATATTAATTTTTTAAACAAATCTTATCTAAAATAAAATTAACGATGAAAATCAAACAAATTGAGAAATTTCTTCGCACGATCAGTTTTTGGATTTTCAAAAAATTCATCAGGCTTTGAAATTTCTACTATTTTTCCATCATCCATAAAAACTATTTTATCAGCAACTGCTCTTGCAAAGCCCATTTCATGTGTAACTATAAGCATAGTCATACCATCTTTTGCTAAATTTAAAATCACATCTAAAACCTCACGCACGATTTCAGGATCAAGCGCTGCTGTAACTTCATCAAAAAGCATAATTTCAGGATTCATACAAAGGCTTCTAACTATAGCTATGCGTTGTTTTTGTCCACCACTTAATTCTTTAGGATAGGCTTTTAATTTATGCAAAAGCCCTACTCTATCAAGCCAGTATTTTGCTTCTTCTAAAACCTCTTCTTTTTTTCTTTTTTGCACCTTTAAAGGCCCTAAGAGTATATTTTGCTCCACATTTAAATGATCAAAAAGCTCATAGGATTGAAACACCATGCCTATTTTTTGGCGAATTTGAGTCCATTTTTTATAATTTTTATCAATTTTTTCATCATCTACAAAAATAGCTCCACCAGCCATTTCTTCTAAACCATTAATACATCTTAAAAGTGTAGATTTCCCACAACCACTTGGACCTAGTATAACCACTACTTCTTTTTGATTTACTTCTAAATTTATATCTTTTAAAACATGATGATCATCATAGTATTTTTGTAAATTTTGTATTTTTAAAATACTCATATTAGCTCCATTTTTTCTCTAAAAACTTTGAATATACCGACAAAGGATAGCAAAGTATAAAATAAATCAATAAAATCAAACCATAAATCACAAAAGCCGCGTAAGAATTTTGAAATAAATTTAGCTCAATCACTTGTTGGCCTACTTTAATAAGCTCTATACCACCGATTAGATAAATCACTGAAGTACTTTTGATAATTCTTGTAAAAAGATTAATACTCATCGGCAATAATCTTCTTAAAGATAAAGGTATAATGATAAAAAGATAAACTTCAAATTTATTAAAACCTAGTGAAAGTCCTGATTCGTACTGGTGTTTTGGTATGCTTGCTAAAGACGATCTAACCAAATCCATCATCTCAAACACGCCCCAAATACTAAAAACAATAATACTTGAACCCAAAGCACTCAAATGCCATCCAAACCATTTCGCCAAGCCAAAATGCACTATAAAAAGCCAAACAATCAAAGGCATAATACGCACAAACTCAAGCATAAAACGACAAAAAGCATAAAGGATTTTATTTTTAGAATGCATTAAAATTCCAAAAAATACTCCTCCAATAAGTGAAATCAAAACACTAATCAATGAAAGCTCTAAAGTAACCTTTAAACCTTGTGCTAGTCTAAAAAAGGTATCTTGATTTAAAATTTCAAACATAATTTAACCTTTTTTCTATACGGTTTAACACTAAAGATAAAGGTAAAATCAAAATCAAATAACAAAGCACCAAAGCAAATAATGCTTCATTACTTTTATAATAAAGTCCTATAAGATCTTTAGCCACATATACTAAATCCGCTAAAGCAATAATGCTTACTACAGAAGTTTCTTTGAGTAAAAAAATGATATTTGCACTAATACTTGGCATAGCTATACCCAAAGCTTGAGGCATGATCACATAGCGAAAATTTTGCCATTTACTCAAACCCAAAGAAAGTCCTGATTCATATTGTTGTTTTTTCACCGCTTCCATACCTGCTCTTAAGCTCTCAGCCATATAAGAACCACCTAAAAAACTAAGTCCTATTACAGCACAAGCAAAAGAACTAAGGTGTATTCCAAACTCAGGCAAAGCATAATATAAAAAGAAAAGTTGGATTAATAAAGGTGTATTTCTTGAAAATTCTATGTAAATTTTACAGATTGTATTTAAAAAAGAAAATTTAAAATAACTTACTCCCACACAAAATAAACCTACTAAAAATGAAAAAAATACTCCATAAATAGCAAGTTTTAAAGTAAGCCAAGAAGCTTGTATAAACATAGGGCTAAACTTGATTAAAAAATCAAAATCCATAAAACCTTCCATACTTTAAATACAATATTGTAACAAATAAGACTTAAAAAGACTTAATTAAATTTTGCATTTTTTCTTTATTTAAAATTGCTATTTTACCTTTATTTGTGCAAATAAGCTCATTTTGTTTTAATTCTTTTAAAAAACGCGACAAAGATTCTGGAGGTAAATTTAAAATCACAGCAATTTCTTTTTGCTTTAAATTTTGTAATTTTTCTTCATTTTCTAGTAAAAAGCTGACTAGTCTTGACTTTAAATCCAAAGATTTTTGTCTAATGAAATTTTCTAAAATTCGAATTTTACCGATTAAAGAAGTCAAAAGTAAAAAGCTAAATTCTCCATTTTCTAAGCATAATTTTTTAAATTCATCAAAATCAAAAACACAAATTTCACAATCTTGCTCACAAATAGCATTAGCTGGGTAATTAATACCCTCAAACACAGGCATTTCAGCTATAAAATTTACCGGAGTTAAAGTATGCAGTGTTAGTTCAAAACCTTTTGCATTCACCTTATATATACGTACTTTTCCACTTAGTAAAATGTAAATTTTATTTGCTTTTTCACCTTGAAAAAATAAAATATTCCCTTTGTTAAAATGTTTTTTCTTGCCTTTAGAAATTAAAATTTCAAAGTGTTTATCCATTTTCTTTTTCCATATTTTTAATACTTTCTTTTGCTTTTAAAACTAGCTCTTCATCATCTACAAAATCAAAGAATTTAAAATGATTGCCATGTTGCACTCTACCATCTAGCAAATCCCCGCTTAACCTATTTTTTAAATCAAGTTCAGCTATTTTAAATCCATCTAAAGTTTTAGCAAATTCAAGCAAACGGCTTGGAATTTCTTTTTGCTTAGTATATAAATAACAAAAGCTCTCAAGTCCTACTCTGCCTACCCTACCTCGAAGCTGATGTAAGGTAGCAAGCCCAAGTCTTTCAGCCCCAACAATAACAATCACACTAAGTCTTGGCAAAGAAATCCCCACTTCAACCACAGTCGTAGAAAGCAAAATCGTGCCTTTTTCTCTAAATTCTTGTAAAATTTGATCTTTATTTTTATCTTTTCCATGGGTTACATAAACATTTTTGTATTTGTTTATCCAGTATCCTTGTGCTTGTTCTAATGATAAATAATCTATATTTTCACTTTCATTTACTAAAGGATAAATGATGATTGCTTGATGATTTTTAGCTAGCTCATCATCGATTTTTTTAAGCAAATATTTAAAATCTTTATCTTGTATGCAAAAAGTTTTAATATCTTTTTTAAAAGGCATTTGTTTAATAAAACTAAAATTTACAAGCTCACTTTGTATCATAGAAAGTGTTCTTGGTATAGGTGTAGCAGAAAATTGCACGATATGTGGAGTATATTGAGAGTTTTTGCTAAGCTCGCTTATTTTTTGTCTTTGATTAGAACCAAAGCGGTGTTGCTCATCTATCATCACTAAAACTGCTTCGAATTCTTCTTGATGAATGAGCGCATGTGTGCCTATGATAAAATGAGCTTGTTCTTTTAATTTTGCTAAATCTTTATCTTTTTTACCACCTTTTAAAAGCAATACATTAACAAAATCAGGCAAAAGTCTTTTTGCTTCATGATAAATTTGCTCTGCTAATATACTAGTTGGAGCCATTAAAATAGCCTTTTTAGGATATACTAGCAAACTTGCAGCAAGTATGACCAAAGTCTTACCACAACCCACATCACCCATTACCACACGCCTTTTAGCAACTTTATTTTGCAAGTCTTTTTTAATATCTTCTATCGCTAAAAGCTGATCATTTGTAGGGTTAAATTCTAAACCCTTAAGCCAAGAGCTTATATCAAAAAGTTCTATTTCATAAGCATTTTGTGATATTTTTTTACCCTTTAAACGCCTTAAATGATTAAAAATTTCTATATATTTTAAGTCTTTAACTATGGTGTTAAAATTTTCATAAAGAGTTAAATCATCATAATTGTGCAAATTTAAAAGCAAATTAATGTATTTTTGTTCTAAATTTAGCGCTTTTAAATTAGCTTCGTTGACGTATTTTACGATAAGTTTTTTTATACTTTCATCTTTAATAGAGCTAATTTGATATTTAGGGACTATTTGACCTATATTTTTTACTATTTTTGGGTTTATAAACTGCCAAATTCCATTAAAAAAATTCATCTTTGCATGGATACAAACCAAAGCACTATGCTTAAAAATTTTAAAATGCCATTTATTGGGATGAAAGATTACTATATTTGCTTTTATACCCCATTCTAAACATTCACAAAGTATAAAAAGCTGGGAGTGATGATTTTGCGTGCTGATAATTTTTACATTTTGGGTGCAAAATGTATTTTTTGGAAACTTTGAAATTCTAAAATCATCAAATTTTTTAGGTAAAATCAAAGCCAAATCGATACAATTTTTAACCCCTAAAGTATGAAGTAGTTTTAAATCCTTTTCTTCAACTTTCATTTTCTATACTTGCAAAACTCACTTTTGTAATTTCACTATGTGTTTTGATAAAGTCATTTAACTCATCTAAGGTAGTGTTTTTAATCTTTTGCATTTCTTCTTTCAAATTTCCAAGTTTTAAACCATGTAAATATTCATTTAGCATTATATCTAGTCTTTTAGCCAAGCTTTCATATCTTAAAGGCATAGAACCTACTAAAAATTGCTTAGCTAGTTGAAATTCTTTTTCATTGACTCCATTTTGGACAAAATTTTCAAAAACTTCCTTAACTAAAGTTTTAGCCTCATTAGAACTTTCATTTTTAGTTTGCAAATACCCAAAAACTCTACTATAATTTAAATTTACATCAAGCATAGCATATGCTGAATACGCCAAGCCTCTTTTTACACGCACTTCCTCCATCAAACGCGAACCAAAACCACCTTGACCCAAGATAAATAAAGCAAGTTTAGCTAAATACATTTTCTCATCATTAATTTGTATATTAAATGGAGAACAAAAGTATATATAAGCTTGTTCGGTACTTTTTTGATCACTTGCTTCTATACTCTCATCAATGAGTTTGTAATTTTTGTTTTGATTTGGAGTGTTTCTTTTTAAAATTTGGCAAATTTTTTCTGTTTTGACCTTCACTTCATCTTCTTTAATATCTCCACCAAAAACAAATAAAGCATTATCAAGCACTAAATTTTCACTCATAAAATCTTGCAATTCTTTTAAGCTAATCTTTTCTATGCTTTCTTTAGTTCCATCAAGACCACTAGCAAAAATTTCATCTTTGAAAACATTTTTATTTAAAAGTCTTTTTGCTTGATAATCATAATCAGTATTTAAACTTGCAAGCTCACCTAAAGCTAAAGTTTTTAATCTTTGTAAGATTTTTTCATCAAAACGCATATTTAAAAACAATTCTTGTAATTTTTCTAAAGCAAAATCAAAATGTTCTTTCAAGCATTTAATACTAATTTGAAAATGCTCAAAACTAGCCTTAGCATAAAGCTCTATAGCACGGTATTCTAAGCTTTTAAAAAACTCATCATTACTTCCTTCATTTAAAAGCCTAGCAAACATACTTGCACAACCTCTATTGTGTTTTTCTGCTATTTTTCCACTATTTTTAAAAATGAGTTTAAAAAATACTACAGGAAGCTCATTTTCATACTCATATATTATGTCTATTTTAGTATTATTAAAGTCTAAATTTAGCATTAAAACCTTTCTAAAATATTATAAGCTGTATCGCGTTTAGCAGGTAATTCTCCTATATCTTTGATAAGTTCTATCATTTGTTCTTGATTCATTCTATATTTTGCACCAGCTGCAGCTACAACATTTTCTTCCATCATAGTTGAACCTAAATCATTTGCACCAAATTTTAAAGCAAGTTGGCCTATCAAAGAGCCTTGCGTTACCCATGAACTTTGCAAATTTTTAAAATTATCCAAATATAATCTTGCCAAAGCTAGCAATCTTAAATACCTATTAGAGCTTTGCTTGATGATTTCAGGATGTTTTTTAATCAAAGGAGTATTTTCGCTTTGAAATGACCATAAAATAAAAGCTCTAAAACCATTTGTTTTATCTTGTAAATTTCTTAAATGATCAAAATGTTCAATGATTTCCTCATCATTTTCAACCGTACCAAACATCATTGTAGCAGTACTTTTCATACCTATATTATGCGCACTCTCATGCACTCTAAGCCAGGTGGCTGTGTCACATTTGTGTGGTGCGATGATATCTCTTACCCTATCGCTTAATACTTCAGCACCCGCTCCAGGTATAGAAAAAAGTCCTTTAGCTTGTAATCTTTTTAAAACCTCTTCTATAGAAATTTTAGAAACTCTTGCTATATAAGCTATCTCTACTGCTGAAAAACCATGCACAGTGATGGTTGGATAATTAGTTTTTATATAAGAAAGCAAGTCTTCATACCATTCTATTTTAAGTTTTGGATGCACCCCGCCTTGAAATAAAATTTGCGTTCCACCTATGGCTTGTAATTCTTCTATTTTTTGCCCTATTTCTTCATATTTTAAAATATAAGAATCATCATCTTTTTCTTTTCTACAAAAAGCACAAAAATCACAATCAATACAGCAAATATTTGTATAATTTATATTTCTATCCACCACAAAAGTAGTTATTTTTTCAGGGTGAAGCTCTAATTTTTTCTCATATGCCATTGCGCCTAATTCGTATAAAGGTGCATTTTGGAGTAAATTTAATGCTTCTTTTTTACTTAATCTATTCATTATTAACCTTTTTTATAAAAAAGAATTATTATAGCATTTAAATGTAAAATAATCTTAAAAACGATATAATCAAGCCCTTTAATTTCATATATTCATAGGATACTCATGACTTATAGGTCTTTACTTAAAAATAATAAAACTTTTCGCCTTTTAGCAATGGTACAATTTATAAGTTATTTTGGTGCATGGTTTTCCCAAGTAGGTGTTTTTACCCTCTTAACCAAAGAGCTACAAGCACCTGCAAATATCATAGGCTTTTCAGCTATTTTTGTTTTTTTACCTTCTATTATACTTGCACCTATAAACGGAGTTATAGTAGATAGATTTAAACCTAAGAATTTATTACTAACAATGATTAGCATTGAGATGATTTCTATTTTTATGCTAATTTTTGTAAATTCTTTAGCTATGCTTTGGTTTTTATACTTTTTAACCTTTGTGCGTATGGCGGTTGCAAGCATGTATTTTCAAACAGAAATGTCAGTTTTACCTAAAATTTTAACCCCGCAAGAATTAAAACTAGGCAATGAGCTTCATAGTATTATATGGGCTGTATCATATGCTTTGGGTATGGGCGCAGCAGGACTTTTTATAGATCTTTTTGGAGTAAAACCAGCTTTCATAGCTGATACTTTAATGCTGTTTTGCGCTATGCTTATACTTAAAACTTTAATCTTACCTGATGAAAAAAATACCACACAAAACAATCTTTTTATATTAATCAAAGAAGGTTTAGTTTATGTATTTAACAATAAAAAAATCATTCATTTGATTTTACTTCATGGAGTTGTAGGGATAACCGCTTATGATGTTTTAATTACTCTTTTAGCTGAATATGAATACGCAAAAGTTATTTCCATACCTCTAGCCATAGGGCTTTCTAATGCTATAAGAGCCATATCTTTACTCATAGGACCTTATGTGCTTAGTCCTTATATTAATAAAAACACTTTAGTATATTTATACTTAGCGCAAGGTATAGGTATAATGCTTTGGGCTTGCTTGCAATTTAACTTTTATCTTGCCTTTATAGGCTTAGTAATGGCAGGTTTTTGTACTTCATCTTTATGGAGCTATACTTACACACTTTTGCAAAATGATTGTGATAAAAAATATTATGGTAGAGTGATTGCCTATAATGATATGGTGTATTTAACTTTTAGTGCAATTATTGCTTTTTCAACAGGATATTTATTTGAATTTTATGGAGTAAAATTAAGCCATTTTACTTTTGGCTTAGGAGTATGTTTTATCTTTGCGGCGATTTATTGGTGGTGGTTTAATAAAAAATATAATTAATCCACCTTAGAATAATAAACCCCACCCGCTGAAAAGTTTTTTTCAAAATACGCTGTTTCAGGTACAAGATCTGATTTTCCTGGGTATATTCTACCTTCTCTATTTAATATCCTATGGAAACGCTCCATTAGTCTTATTTTGAAATCTTGATCAAAATATATCATCATATTTCTTGAAAAAATCACATCAAATTTCCCAAGTTTAAATAAAGAATCATCAAAAACATTACAAAGCTCGAAACGACATCTGCAAGCTAAGGTTTCTTTTTTAAGCTGATACATTCTATCTTTTACATCAAAATAACGCGTTTTTTGCATAGTGTTTAATCTAGCTACTGAGCGCTCTGAATATAACATTTCATTGCATTTATCTATCATTTTTTTATTAATATCTATACCAACTATATTCATACCTTTAACAAAATTCTCACTTGCTAAAATAGCTAAAGAATACACTTCTTCACCACTTGAACATGGGGCACAAAGCACATTTACAGGTCGATCAAGAGATTTTATATAAAAAATTACATCTTTTAATTGCTCTAATTCTCTAAAAAAATATGTCTCACAAACTGTGATAAAATCCATAGTTTCTTGCTTTAAATTTCTTTGAAACTGCACTTTTTCATTTAATTCACTAAGACTGCTTAAACCTAATTCTTGTAAAAATTTAGGTAGCTTTATAGATAAAATATCTTTTTTAGTATTAAGATTGTTTCCACTTATTTGCTCTACTATTTTTATAAAATCATTCATTTCATTTTCTGTAATTTTTATCATCTTTCCATCCTATGATTTGATAAAATTTATTATTTCTTTTTTGAGTTCTATTAAACTCATAGGTTTTAAATTTGGATTAGTATCTCTAGCTTTTTTTGGCATTCCATATACTATAGAATCTGCCTCATTTTCACATAAACACCTCACACCAACCTTATAAAGCTCAAATAAAGATTTAGCACCATCATCACCCATTCCTGTCATGATCAAGGCTAAAATTTTATGATATTTGCAAAGATTTACAGCCGAATGAAACAAAACATCTATCCCTGGGTTAAAGCTACTTATTTGTTCTGTAGTGTTTAATACTAAAGTGTTATTTCCACTTAAAACCATATTTCTTTGACAAATATAAATTTTATTTTTTAAAACTTCTTTGTCGTTTGGTACAATCACATCACTTTTTGCTTCTTTGTTAAATTGATTTACAAAAGAAGGAATAAAAGCTGGGTTCATATGTTGAGCAATCACTACCGCACAATCTTTAAGTTCTATATCATTTAGTAAAAACTTTAGTTGACTTGGACCACCCGTTGAAGAACCAATCAAAACAAGCTTCATTTTTTACCTTAAGTTTAGTATTATTATATCAAATAAATATTTGAAAATATTAAAAAATAATTATATACAAGAAAGAAAAATTTTAATTAAATATGATAAAATTAATACTTTAAATTTCAAATGATAAGTGATTATTAAATGTTAAGAGAAAAAATTTACATAGCAAGTGATCATGCTGGCTTTATTTTAAAGCAAGAAATTATCAATTTTTTACAAGAAAAAAATATAATCTTTGAAGACTTAGGTCCTTTTAATAATGATCGTTGTGATTATCCTGATTATGCACATTTATTAAGCTCTAAAATTGATGAAAATAGTTTTGGAATTTTAGTATGTGGATCAGGTATTGGTATGAGTATAGCAGCAAATCGCCATACAAATATACGTTGTGCTTTATGCAATGAACCTTTAAGTGCTAAACTCTCAAGAGAACATAACGATGCAAATGTTTTAGCCTTAGGAGCTAGACTAACCGGAGTAGATATGGCTTTTGAAATCATCTCAAATTTCATTAATACTTCTTTTAGCGGTGGAAGACATTGCGTGCGAATTAGTAAAATAGAGGCAAAATTATGATTTTAAGTTGGCTTGTATTAACTGTATTAATTTGTGTTAGTATTTATATGACTATTATGTTGCTTTATTATAAAACCTTACTTCATAAAGAAAAAGTAGCAAAAGAATTCATAAAAAATAATCTTGATGATACTGAAATAGTCATTAGAAAATTACAAGTACAACTTCAAAGAAGCTTGGGTAATATTGATATTTTAACTGAGGAATTAAACAAAAGCAAAGCAGACCTAACCTCTCTTAGAACAAGAAATTCACAATATCGTATCGAAAATGAAAAATTAAGACAAAGAATCAAAGAATTAGAAGCAAAAATCGAGGCATTACTATGATGAAAGAACAAGATAAAAAATACTTATTAGATAGCATTAGAGCTATTAAGGATTTTCCAAAAGAAGGAATTATCTTTAGAGATATCACTACTTTATTAAATAATAAAGAAGCGTTTGCATTTTTAATGGATCATTTAGTTGAAAAATACCAAAATGCAAAACTTGATTATATCGTTGGTATAGAAAGTAGAGGTTTTATTTTTGGAGCTGCACTAAGTGCTAGATTAAAACTACCTTTTGTGCCTATTAGAAAACCAGGTAAATTACCTTCAAAATGCTTGCAAGAATCTTATAGTTTAGAATATGGTAGTGATACCGTAGAAATTCATATCGATGCATTTAATAATCAAAAAGCAAACGTTTTGCTCATAGATGATCTCATCGCCACAGGTGGTACAGCTATCGCTGCTGTTAAACTCATAGAAAGACTCAATGCAAAATGCATTGAAGCTTGTTTTTTACTAGAATTAAAAGATCTTGATGGGGCTAAAGAATTAGCTAAATTAACTTCTGTTTATAGTGTTTTAGAGGTATAAAATGGAAGAATTTTTAAAACAACTTTTGTATGATTATAAAAACTGGGCTTATATCATCGTGTTTTTATGGTGCATACTTGAGGGAGAACTTGCGCTTATTTTAGCAGGTATTTTTGCACATGAAGGTCATGTAAATTTAGGATTTATCATCTTTGTAGCAGGTTTGGGTGGTTTTGTAGGTGATCAAATATATTTTTATATAGGAAGATATAATAAAAAATACATTCAGAAAAAACTTCGTACCCAAAGGCGTAAATTTGCCATAGCACATTTACTCTTGCAGCGTTTTGGCTGGCCTATTATATTTATGCAAAGATATATGTATGGCTTTAGAACCATTATACCTATGAGCATAGGACTAACACGCTATAGTGCGAAAAAATTTGCATTTATTAATCTCATTAGTGCTTGGGCTTGGGCTGCTATAACCATTTTACTTGCATGGTTTTTTGGAAAACAAATTTGGCTTGCAGTGGAATGGGCTGGAGATCACTGGTATTTTGCAGTGCCTATTATTGCTTGTTTTTTACTTGCTTTATTTTTAGGTATGAAACAAATAGAAAAATCAATACTTAGAAAAAGGGAACATAAATGATTTTTAATTTTAAAGAAGAAACTATAAATTCTATAAATGCTGACTTTGAAATCATTTTAATACAAGATAAAAAGATAGAAAAATACACTCAAAGTCAAGAACTTTTTAAGCTTTCAAACTATAAAGGCGAAGGAATTTGCATAGATATACAAAATAAAATTCTTTATAGCGAACTTAAAAGTTTAGAATATGAAGATATAAGACTTGCTTTTGCAAATGCTTATAAAGCTTTAAAAAAACTTGAAATTCAAAGTGTTAAAACAAAGAGTGTTGTAGGAAAATGCGTAGTAAATAGCTTTAATGCCATGATTCAAGGATTTACTTTTAGTGCTTATGAGTTTGATAAATATAAAAAAGAAAAAACACAGAGTAAGTTAGAGAATATTTTCATTTCAAAAGATGAAATTAATGACAAAACATATAACCTAGAAGAAGCTTGCATAGGTATAAACTATGGTCAGGTTTTTTCAAATGCTTGTGATTTTGCAAAAAATATCGTAAATGAAATTCCTCAAATTTATACTCCTGCAAAAATGGCTGAGGATGCTCTTAGCTTAAGTCAAAATGATTGCAAGATTTCATGTAAAATCTATGAGAGTGATTTCTTAGAGCAAGAAAAAATGCAAGCATTTTTAGCGGTAAATCGTGCATCAATCCATCCTCCAAAACTCATTCATCTTTCATACAAACCACAAAATCCAAAAATGAAAGTAGTGTTTGTAGGCAAAGGACTAACTTATGATAGTGGTGGGCTTAGTTTAAAACCTGCTGATTATATGCTAACGATGAAATCAGATAAAAGCGGTGGTGCAGCGGCAATGGCCATCATCAAAGGCGCAAGTGAATTAAACCTTAATATAGAAGTGCATTCTATCATCGGTGCAACTGAAAACATGATAGGTGGAAATGCTTACAAGCCTGATGATGTACTTATCTCAAGAGAAGGTGTGAGTATAGAGGTTAGAAATACCGACGCAGAAGGAAGATTAGTTTTAGCAGATTGTCTTTCACTTGCTCAAGATCTAAAACCTGATTTATTAATAGATCTTGCCACTCTAACTGGAGCTTGCGTAGTAGGACTTGGAGAATACACAAGTGCTATCATGGGAAATAATGAAGATTTACAAAACGATTTTTTCAAAGTAAGTAAAAAAAGTGGAGATTTAGCTACTATTTTACATTTTAATCCGCACTTAAAAGAGCTTATAAAATCAAATATAGCAGATGTTAGCAATACCTCTTCAAGTCGTTATGGTGGGGCTATTACAGCGGGATTATTTTTAAATTCTTTCATTAGAGAAGAATACAAAGACAAATGGCTACATTTAGACATCGCAGGGCCAGCTTACTTAGAAAAAGCTTGGGGTTATCATAGCTTTGGTGCAAGTGGAGCAGGTGTTAGAATGTGCCTTTCATATTTACTTTATCTTTCAAGGAAATAAAAATGAGTTTATCAGTTGGTATAGTAGGACTTCCAAATGTCGGAAAATCTACCACTTTTAATGCACTAACAAGAGCACAAAATGCAGAAAGTGCAAATTATCCATTTTGCACCATAGAACCAAACAAAGCAGTCGTTCCTGTACCTGATCATCGCTTAAAAGAGCTAGCAAAGATTGTCAATCCACAAAAAATTATACGCTCAAATATAGAATTTGTTGATATAGCAGGTTTAGTAGCTGGCGCTAGCAAAGGCGAGGGTTTGGGTAATAAATTTTTATCTAACATACGTGAAACAGAGATGATTTTACATATTGTACGTTGTTTTGATGATGAAAATATCACCCATGTTGCGGGCAGTGTTGATCCTGTGCGTGATGTGCAAATCATAGAAACAGAACTTATATTAGCAGATATAGAACAACTTAGTAAAAAAATAGAAAAACTCACCAAAGGTGCAAAGGCTAACGAAAAAGGTGCAAAAGAAAGTCTAGCTTTAGCTAATGAGCTTTTAGAACATTTAAATCAAAACAATAGCGCAAGCTCATTTCCAAATAAAAATGAAGTCTATCATGCTCTTATAAAAGAACTAAGATTGCTTTCAGCTAAGGAAGTGATATATGGGGCAAATGTAGATGAGAATTCCCTTTTAGAAGATAATGAATTTGTAAAAAACCTCAAAGAATTTGCAGCAAAATCAGGTCATAAGGTTATCAAACTTTGCTCTAAAATAGAAGAGGAAATGATAGCTTTAAGCGATGAGGAGCATTTTGAGTTTTTAAAATCTTTAGGGATTGAACGTAGTGGGCTTGAAGTAGTTATACGCACAGCATTTTCAAAGCTTAATCTAATTAGCTATTTTACAGCAGGTCAAATAGAAGTTAGATCATGGACTATACAAAGAGGCTGGAAAGCACCAAAAGCAGCAAGTGTAATCCACAACGACTTTGAAAAAGGTTTTATCAAAGCTGAAGTGATTTCTTATGAAGATTATATCGCTTGCAAAGGAGAAAGTGGCGCTAAAGAAGCAGGAAAACTACGCCTTGAAGGAAAAGATTATATCGTACAAGATGGCGATGTAATGCATTTTAGATTTAATGTTTAATAAAATTTGCAAGCTATTTCAAGCTTGCAATC
>NZ_JAKMSR010000018.1:0-14762 GCF_025772765.1 Campylobacter sp. CNRCH_2015_0814
TGGCGACCTCGGGCACCATTTGTTTTTTACTCCCAAGTGTTTTTTTGGCAAATTATATTCAAAATATTAAAAAAGAGTTTTTATTTTAATTGACAAATCACACCTGCTAAATCTACCATTTACTTACTTCAACCTCACATTCATAATCATATTAGATAAAAAGATACTATCTTTATCAAAGCTTTTTAAGTTATATTCTAGTTTTAGGTATCTTTTTTGTATATCTTGCATTAAAGTTGAAAGATTGTATAAACTTAAACTTTCTAATATATTTATAAGTTCTATCTTGCTTAAAGTATTAAAATCATTCAGCAAGATAAGATAATTACTTATAATAGAAGAAGAATTGATATTGTGAAATATAATTTTATTTTTTATATCTTCTTTAATAAAAAATTGATTATTTTTTATATAAAAATAATCTTTAAGATGATGATTACTTAATATTTGATTATAAAAACTTAAAAGGCTTTCTTTGCTATTTAAGTCTATAAAATTTAAAAATATATTTTCTTTTAATAATACTTCTTGTAATTGTTTTAAGTTTTTAAAAGCTTGATTTATACTAGAAGTATTTTTTAAAGTATAAATGATATTATCATCTTTAGAAATTGTTCTATTTATATTATATTGCAATAAAGAATTTTTATAAAGTGTATCACTATTGATTAAGATATTGATATGAAAAGATTCTTTACTTTTATTAGCTAATTGAAGCAAAGATATAACATCTTTTATAACTTGTAAAATATCATTTGCTACTTCACCATAGCCCCAAGTAAAGATAATATGATTATCATCTATATTTGTAGCACCAAATAATAAAGAAGGTGCAAAATTTAAAGCACTAAGGAATAAAATGTAAAATCTTTTCATCAATTGTATTAAAGAAGCTAAAGAGTTTGTTTGGTATAATTGTATTAAGGGTGGAATGCCAAAGGGTTGCCACCTTTGACATTCAATTTACCGCCCAGAAGGGAGGTGAGTCGAATGACTAAAATTATCCTAGTAATTATATTAGTTATGCTTTGTTTTGTCAAGGCATGCTAATTTCCCCTGCTTTTGCAGGGTTTAGGATAATCCCTTTGGCTTCACCAAACAAACTTTTAACTAAACTTCATCTCCTTTCTATAATTTTATTTTCTTTTTAATTAGTAGGTTTTCTTGTTAAATTCTCAAGATTGCTTTCAATCTTTTCTTGTATTTTTATAGAATCAGTTTGTATTTTATCTACATCAATACTTCCAACAATATCAGCAATAAATTCACTTAAATCTATTTCACTAAAATCTAACTTTTGAAATTCTTCTGGAGCAAATCCTCTACAGTCAGGACTCTTTGGAGAACCCCAACCTCTTTTAATTTGTGGGCGTCCTTGTTCATTAAATATTCTTGCTAATTTTGAATTAAAACAACAATATGTTTTTTATGCTGAATACAAGCTATGAATTTAATTTTTTTAGAGCAATATTCACCAACTTCTACACATCTATTTTGCTTATTGAGTTTAGCTAGCTTTTTTCATCTTCTTTACAAGGTACAAGCCCTATAAATACTTTATCTTTATCACAGCAACCACCCCCCCCTACCCTCAGTTAAGCCAAAAAATTTGTCTTTAGAGCGACATCTATTATCTTTTTTATTAAAATAAAAATTTATCCTCTATAAGAACCATCATCTTCCCAACCATTATTATTTTCATCATTAATACCAACTTGAGTATCATCATTTTGAATTGCTAGTACCCTCTATACAAGGAAATGGAGCGCATTGATACTTATTATCCGTTAAAACCATCATTGTTAGAATCTATCGCTAGATCATCTCTAAGTTTTTAGAGTGATAATTTCAATAAATGATATATTGTCATAACATATACTAAAAATCCAAAAGAAAGTAGTATATTATAATGCAACATAACACTATTTAAAAAATTTTTAACTACATTTTTTTATACTTCATTTGGTATTTGCACTTTTTGAATTTGTATTTTGGTTAATACTTGTGTTTTGCTCCCACAGCCTATCAAGCATAGCATTAAAAAGCTTAGTGGTATTAGTTTCATTGCTTTTGGATATATAGTTTTTAACATCATCAACCATTGTTTTGATTTGATTTTTTTGAGTATTTGCATAAAAGAGTGCTTTTAGCTCTTGTTCGTGTCTTATTTTAAGCTCCTGAGTAATCCTCGTGAGTTCATTATTTACACCCAAAGCTAAATTTAAATCACTTTGACTTTTTTCTAATTTTGCATTTGTGCTATCTAGCTTAAGATATAAAAACACATTAAGCATAAACATTAGAGCTAAAGCGATATAAAGCTTTGTGTTTTTAAATAAAAGATTTATCATTTCTTATTTTATAAGTTTAAGTAAGATTTGAGTATAATCTAAAAGGGTGGAACACCAAAGGTGGCCGCCTTTGGTGTTAATCAACACTCAGTTAGGTGGTGATTAAATTGAACCATAAAATTCTATTAATAATTATACTACTTTGTATAATTATAGTCAAGGCTTATTAGCTTTGATTTCCCCTTTAAAAAGGGGAGCTAGAATACCACCTTTGGCCTACTTAAACTTTTATCTCCTTTCTAAAATTTATTTGTAATTTCTAATTTTATATTTGATAAATTTTGCTGATATAGTAAATCATATAATTTTTTACAAGCTTGTCTGCTTTGTCCTATACTTTCATCACTCCTAGTTAAACCTAGTAAAATACAACCTTTTGTATTCTAATAATTATATATTTATCATCTTTTACTCTCAAACATTGTTTTCTAAATAAACTTTCATTTCCAAACTATAAGTTTTGCAGCGTTTATAAACTAGACTTTATTTGTTTATAAAGCAATTATTGTTAATATTTTTAAAAAATTTAGAGAAAAATCATGAAAGATCTTAAAAAATACATTGCAAATTCCAAACTAACACGCCTTGAAGTTTTATATGAAAAATTAGTAAAGTCTGAAAATGGCATAACCATAAAAGAACTAGCCCAAGAACTCAATGTAAGCGCTAAAACCATAAAAAGAGATATGCAAGGGGTTTTTGAGCCTATGGGGCTTATTAAAAATGGAAGAAAATGGCGTATCGATACAAGCAAAGACATTCAAGAGCAAGATGATGAAAAAATAATCCTTGAAGTGCTTGATACCATGGCAAAAAGCGCTGGAAATAGCTTTTATGCTAAGGCTCACCCCTTACTTTCTAAACTTTCTCAAAACATTTCTAATCCCATCCATACTAGCCTAGATGCAGAAAAGCTAGAAGAAAAAGATTTAAGCAATTTTCAAATCCTCGAACAAGCTATCAACACCAAAACACAAATTGTCTTTAAATACGAAAATAAACTTTTCCAAGTAAAACCTTTAAAACTAGCCTTTTTTAGTGGCTTTTGGTATTTGCTTGCTTTTGATATGAAAAAACGTGATATTTTCAAAAAATTTTATTTAAAAAATATCCAAAACATCACCCTAACCCAAGAGCATTTTCAAACCGATGAGAGTTTAGAAGTAAAACTTCAAAGAGTAAATTCTATATGGTTTAGTCTTGATAAACCTTTTACGGTAAGGCTTTTAGTAGAAGAACCTATACGAAAATACTTTGAAAGAAAGCCTCTAAATTCACAAATCATCACCGGTAAAGACAAAGATGGCTCCATAGAAATAGAGCTTGAGATAACTCATGAAATGGAAATTTTACCTTTAGTGTATTATTACATACCTTATGTAAAGGTTTTAGAACCTGATTTTATAGCAATTAAAGTCAAAGAAGTAGTTGGAGAATACCTTGATCAAATAAGCAAATGATTGCTTATTTGTCAGGATTTTAATATTTCTTTGGCTTTTTTAAAGCTTTTTTAATCATGTCAATTTCTATAAATTTTTTTATCAATTTCATTGTTTTTAACTTTATTCTCACATATACCTATACAAGCATTAATCCACTCTTTCCATTTATAATCCATTTTTAGATAAAAACTCATTTTTTTATCATAGCTATCATATATAAGGTCATCATTTATTTTAAACCCATTTCTTGTGCCTAAGCTATACTTGCTAGGCTCGGTATCTTCATTTTTATGCAAATAAATAGTAAGTATATTTTCATGAAAATCATCTATGTTTTTAACTTTTTCTTTTATGTGTTTTATGTAGTCTTTGAGTTGATTTGGTTGATCTTTTGTATAAAGTTTATTTTATATGATGATATATCTTTTATCTTTTAAGCTTATGAGAATATCAATCTTTCTATTATCTTTAGCACAAGCTTCTGTTTCTACGCTTTCTATGTCATGGGCTGTAAGATTTTTAAACTTCCTAGCCTTTGTGTATCTTCCAAGCTTTTTTAAAAACTCATTTGCAAAAAGCTCTTGATAATGATCACCATGTGGATCTATCAAATAAGCTATAAATTTAGAATGATAGTTTTCTTTATACTCAACTCCCAAAGCTTCAAAAATATTTATATCACTCATGCCTTTTTTGGTGTTTTAACTTCAAATTTATCGTTAGCTTTTAACAACTCTTTAATGAATTCGTTATTTTTCATTTTTTTCCTTGAAATATTTTCACAATTATACTACAAAAATATAGACTACCATTGTCTGCTTTTTTTAGCTACCATTTTACAAATCATTTAAAAAGGATAAAAATGCTTCAAACCATGAAACACATCCTAACTCACACCGATGAGACTTTATTTGCAAAGAAATTTGGCTATAACAATGTAGAAAAATTCACTAAAACAAAAACTTTGTTTTTAGAATGCGAAAGCATACAAGAATGGCTTTTGAAAGGACATTATGATATGGTAAATTCCTCTTTGGAATTTATACAAAAATTTGATTTTATCTTAGATAAAGAAATTTTAAATTCAATTTTAGAACAAAATGTTTTATTAAAAGATAAACACATAAAATTACAAGAAGCAAAAGCTATCATAAAAACAAATTTTAAACGTAAAAGCGAGCCTTTGCATACTTTGATGTTTTTATCTCACTTACGCGTGCTTAAATTTCCTATTAGCAATGATATGCTCTATCTTGATAAAACACAAATCATGCAAAAACTCAAAGAACTAGCTATAAAGCATTATGAAAATTCACAAGGCAAATTAAAGCTTTGGGGAGATATCTTACAATATGACATTATTTATGATGATGAGTTGTTAGTTTTAAGCATGCAAAAGAGCGATAAATGATAGCCATTTCTACACTTTTATCATCAAAACATAAAAGAATTTATCAAAATCTTGTGCGAAATTTTGTCAAATTTAACATCGCTTTTAAATAAATACCAAGTAATGATATATGGTTAAGAGATTTCATGCCTTTAGTGTATGAAAATACGGCGACAAGTTATATTTATGATCCTGATTATCTTAGAAATTATTCACATTTAAAAACCACTATAAAACCTCTAAAAAATCACTTAAATTTAATCCTTGATGGAGGTAATTTCATAAGAAAACATGATATTGCCTTTATGTGTGAGAAAATTTTTAGCCAAAACCCAACACTTAGCAAGGAAAGCATTATCCATACTTTAAAACAAAGTCTAAATTTAAAACACATAGTCTTTTTACCAAGACTAGCTTATGATAGATACACACATAGTGATGATATTAATAATTTTTCATAACTAGACAACTAAAGTCTAGTTATTTTGTTTATAATTGCATTATATATCTTAGTTTAAAGGTTTATAATGCAAACAAATACTTCTACTCTTACTCACATTGCGGATTTTGATTATTACTCACATAATGTAAAAGTCATCTCACTACACGCACAAATGCTCTCAAACAGCAAACAAATCAAGAAAGATTTTTACAGCGAATTTGAAGATACACTAGAAAAAGATGGTAAAATCCCTAGTTTTATCTACAAACAATACTCCAAATTTATCTATCCTAGCTTTTTAAAGAAAAATCTAAGTTATCTTAAAAAATACTTAAATTTTACTCAAGCAGAATGTGATGTGTTTGCGTTTTTTTACTATGCAAATAAAGGTAGATTTGCCCTACACCAAGGCTATAGCACTGCTTTGGGCAAAAAGATCATAGAAAAAATTTTCAACCACACTTCAAAAGATGTCAATAAAGCTTTAAGTGATGATTCTATGCTTTTTAAACTAGATACCTTGTGTTATTATGATAGCGATGCCTTTGGTATAGATGTAAATAATTTTGAAAGCATTTTCACTCAAGATATTAGCAAAACTACACTTATGGGTGAGTTTTCTTATTTTTTACCTAAAACTAGACTAAATTTGAGTGATTTTGACTATATACAAGAAGAATTAAACACTATCATTACTTTTTTAAAAAAACGCCAAAAAGGAAATATTTTTATATATGGAAAAGCAGGTGTGGGCAAAAATGAGCTTAGTGCACTCATAGCTAAAGAGCTTGGAAAAGAAGCATTGTGTGTTAAAGATTGCGAAAATGATAAAAAATCAAGTAGAATTTCAAATTTTTATGCACTTAAAAAAATACTCAATCCAAAAAAACAAATGATAGTCTTTGATGAGTGTGAAGATAGCCTTTGCTATGATTCTTTAAAAGAGAAATTAAAAATCAATAAAATCTTAGATGAAGAAAATGGCATTTGTGTATTTTTATCAAATTCTAAAGACATGGATGAGGCGTATTTGAGGCGTTTTGATGTGATTTTAGAGCTTGAAAGTATGCCCAAAGAAAAGAAAATTCAAAATATAAAAAGGTTATTTAATAAGAAAAATATAAAAATAGATGAAGCCATTATAGAAAATATAGCTTCTCATCCTGAACTTTCCCAAGGGGTTATTTTAAAATGTGCAAACAATGCTAAGATCTTTAAAAGCAAAAGCCAAGAAGTGTTTGTAAGATTGATCAATGAAAATTTAAAAGCAAGATCACTTCAGGGCATTTCAATGCCAAAAAAAGACAAAAAATACGATTTAAGCTTGATAGAATGTGATTTAAATTTACAAGAACTAATAAACAATATCGATAAAAATTCAAGTTTGAGAATTTTAAGCTACGGCATAGTAGGTAGTGGAAAAAGCGAGTTTGGCAAAGAACTAGCTAATGTTTTAAATAAAACTTTACATTCTTATAAACTTAGTGATATTTTAGATCCTTTTGTGGGCAATAATGAAAAAAATATCGCAAATATTTTCAAAAAAGCTTCTAATGATAATGCTATCTTACAACTTGATGAAATCGATGCGTTAATTTATAGTAGAGATGAAGCAAATAAAAGCTGGGAAAAAAGCTTAGTCAATGAAATGCTTATGCAAATGGAAAATTTTGAAGGTATTTTCATAGCTTCTACAAACTACCTACAAAACCTTGATAAAGCTAGCATAAGAAGATTTGATCTAAAGATAGAATTTCAAGTATTAAAGCAAGAAAAGCTTTTAAAGGCTTTTGAATTTTTTGCTAAAGAATTAAATTTAAGCTTTGATAAAAAGCAAATTGCAAAAAGGCTCTTAAGGCTTCAAAATATTTGTTTGGGCGATTTTGCGCTAATCCTTAGACAAAATAAAATTTTTAAAATCAAAAACGCCGATGAGTTTTTAGAAAAATTAGAAAAAGAATCAAAACTCAAATCAGATGATGAAAAAATCAATATGGGATTTTTATAAAAAGGATAAAGCTATGAACATAACACTTCAAGGAACAATACACAAAAGCTTTGTGTTTGGATTTAATGATATAAAAGCAAAAGAACACATTAAAGCATTATATAAAACAAACAATGATGAGTTTAATTTCCAAACACAAATTCAAAACACAGAAAATATACAACTACTAAGCCAAAGCTATCATTTAGAAAATGGATATTTTTTAGATGAAAATACTCAAAGCAAACTTTTGTCTTTTGAAAATTTTTTAAGTCAAAATTATGCGGATTTTAAACATTTTTGTGTTGTTGATTTTATAAAACATAATGCAAAAATACACTATAAATTAAAAAAAACAAACACAAAAGGCAAACTCTATCATCTTGCAAGTGCATATGCCTTTCCTAAAAATGGCTGGATAGATAAAAAAGTACTAAACATCAACGACATCTCACCTTATCAAAACATGCTTATAGAAGGGTTATTTTATATTAAAGAGCAAGAATTGCTAGAAATTATAAAACAAAATGAAAATTTGATAAGAAATAATTTTTATTTGAAAGATTATGATTTTTCAAAAGGTTTAAAAAAACTTTTAGATGTGAGTTTGGATATTTTATTTGCTAATATTAGCACGAAAAATTTTAAACCCTATAAACTAGAAATAGACTCTATCGCTCACGAGGATATAGAAAGAAAAATTTCTTTTGTTAAGCTACTAAAATGATTGTTTTAGTAGCTCTTTGATCCTTTCTATAAATTGCGTTTCTTTTTGGGTAATATACTCAAGAGTAATTTCTTTATCTTGACTATCTTCAAGAAAAATTCCATCAACTATAAATTTATACTCATCTGAAAGGATAGAATTTTCACTATGACATTTTGCTTTTTCAAATTCTTGCATAGGATATAAAAGTCCACCTAAAAGCACCTTGCCTATCTTTTGATAATACCCCATATAAGTATGAATTTGAAACAAATCATTTCTGTCTAAATCTCCCATGCCATTTTGGCTTCTACCTTCCATTTTCATTCTTTTATATTTAGTATCAAAAACTATATATGTATCATCTTTAGACAAAACAATATCAGGTATTATATAGCGTTTATAAAAGCTATTTTTATAAATTTCAAGCTTTGGAGAATCAACCATATATTCTTCAAAATTATTTCTTAAAAGCTTGCTTATATAAATTTCAAAAAGCTCTGCTATATTAACGATAAAACCATAACTTTTTTGATCATTTTTATTTTTACTAGTGAAATTTTGACTTTCTATAATCATTTTTGCATATTTTAAAAGCTCTTTGTAGTTTTGATAGTTTTGATTTCTCAAGGCTTTGCTAGAAAAGGCTTTATTTAAACTTTCTTTTATAAAACAATGCTCGCTTTTATTTTGCACTAAATAGGTTTTTATATGTTTTACATTTTTTAAAAAGCTTGAATTTTTCTTTTCTATGACTTCTAATGCTTTATATAATACATTAATAATATGCACATCCTCTATTTGCTCTCTTGTTTTTGTAGCAACCTTTGCTTTTAAAGGGATATTGTGTTTTATAAATTCAACCATATCAATATTTCCCTTAAAGCGCAAATCGTTGTATTTTTTACTTTGATAATTTTTAGGCAAACCTATCAAAAAACTTTTTTCAAGTTTTTGCACAAAGATGTAAAAAAGTATAAACTCACTTATATTGCTTTCTTTTTTTACATCTTGATAAATACTCACATCATCAACAAATACATCATTAGCATAATTTAGCATTCTTTCTAAAAACTTCTTGCCAAACCTGGAATTTATCTCAACTTCCAAACCATTATAAGAAATTTTTCCTATATAATTTCCACTAGCAATTTGCCTTTTATTTTCTTCAATCGTTCGCAATGAAATGATAGGATTTTTAGCATTTTTGCTTAAAATTTTTTCATCATCATTGAAAAAAGAAAAGAAATTTCCATTTTTTATAAAATCTTCAAAATACAAATCAAAATCTTGTATTCTTGAAGATTTTTGATCTATTTCTATAAAGCTATTATCATTTATTTTTATCATCGTTTTTTTCTATAACAAAAAGTTTTTTTAAACTATCCAATTGTGTTTGTATTTCTTTTTCATTATATTCGCTTCTTAAATACTCTTTTAAAAGCGCTTCAAAGCGGTTGCTAAAAAGTTTTTTCATATCACTATCTTTAATCTCATCATTTTTAAATTCAATTTTTAGAAAATAAGAATGCCCAAGTTGATACTTTTCACCTATATCTTTACTAATTTTATCGTTTAATTTTTTACAAGCTTGTGCGTATTCTTCAATATTATTTGCATAAATTTCATCTCTTATTACATTATAATCACACTCCATTTCTTGCCATATAAAGCGTCTTCTAAGCGCTAAGTCAAAGCTATCTATGCTTTTATCTAAATCATTCATAGTCCCTAGTAAAAACATATTTTCAGGCACATAAAAATCCTCATCATCTCTCATAGAGGCATATTGTGTTTTTATCTTACCTTTTTCTCCTCTATACTCAAGCGCATAAAGTAATTCTCCAAAAACCCTAGATAATTCCGCACGGTTAATCTCATCAGCTATGAAAAAATACCCATGATCGCTTAGAGCTTCATTAAAATTTCCTTTTTCGAGTTTTTCCAAAAATCCTTTTTCTTCTTCTTTTGCTTTATCACAAAATTCTCTAAAAATTCCATTTTTAAGTTCAAGTTTTAATTGTCCATTTTCAATCCCTGCAGGTTTAATACCTTCTATAAAATCCTCATAAGAAAAACTTGGGTGAAATTGAGTAATGAGCATTTGATTTTCATTTTTAATGATATTTTTTACATTATTTACTATAGTGTAGGTTTTTCCAGTTCCAGGAATTCCATGAAAAATGATGTTTTTATGCGTTTTTAAAAGCTTTTTAAAGCCTTCTAAATCATTGCTTTTTATATCTGCCTTACCACATAAATTTGCAAAATCATAAGCTGCTTGATAAAGTTTATAATACGCACTTTGCTTTATATCTTTACTTTCATCATTTTTATCTAATTTTTCTTTTGTAATTAAAGCCAAATCAGAATTTTTTATCTTATCAATCAAATTTAAAAATTGATCTAAAATATAGTATTTTGGAAGATTAGGTGTTCTTTCTACTTCAAGTTTTTTCAAAACAAAATCAAAATATGCTTGTTCGTTATTTTGTATATTGCTATTTTCTTTTATGCTTTTAAGTTCATTATTTGAATTTTCATTTAGCATTTCAAAGATATACTTAGCGGTATTTACAGAAGCATCATTTGCAAGTGGAAATTTATCATCTTTAAGTGGAAATTTACCATCCCTAAATTGCATCCAATATGCTAATTCTCTGGCTGTAGCTTTCATACCTTCTACATTTTCAAGTTCTGCTAATAATTCTGTTAAATTGCTACTATTACTTACTGCATCATTTATTTTTTCAAGATTATCAGCTAATTTTGTTTTATCTTTTAATAAATTTGTGGCATTACCTTGCATTCTAGCACTATTTATACTTTTATCCCACCATTGTTTAAAAGTTTCATCATTAAAATTATTTTGTTTAAATGTTTTGCTAAAATTATCCACAATTTTGCTTTTTGTTTGTAAAAATTCTCCATCTTTATCAAATTTAATATGTATAGTACTTTTATCGCCATAAATTTTTAAATAATTCTCAAAAGCTTCTTTTAAACTATTAAATTTATCCTTATTTTCATTATAAATATTATGAATCAAATTTTCAAATTTCGATTCAATATTATCATTTCCTGAAATTTCACTTTTTCTTTCCTTGCCAAATTTAGTATGATAAATATAACATTTTCCATCTTTATCAAAAAAATAACCAAAATTTTTATCTTTAATTGCATTTAAACTAGTTTTTAAATCACTCATAGTTTTCCTTAGTTTTGATTTTTATAATTATAACTTAATTTTTGCATTGTTAATTATATCAAAATAAAAAATTTAAAATAGACAAACACAGTCCACTAAAATAAATTACAATTGTAAAATAAAAAATATCAAGTCATGGAGGTGTTAAAAAATAAAAATCAAATTTAAAATAACAAATCAAAAACAAAGGAATAAAATGAAAAAACTATTTTTAATTTTAAGCATGTTAATGTGTATATGCTTTACTTTTACTAATGCTGAAGTAAATTATACAACAGCACAACAAGATATAACAATAGAAAAAACCATAGATAACAATACAAGCACAAAAATAGCTCAAGAAGATTATACCAATACAATAATCATCACCATAGCTATCTTAATATATATCATCATAGCTGCAGTGCTTGTGTATTATGGATTAAAAGGCAAGGTAGTCATATATAGAAATACAATAGATCTTAGCTTGTGTGTTGGATTATTTGCTGTATTGCCTTTAGCCTTTATAATCTTTATGACATTATTTCTAATGCGAATAGAAAGAGATACTGCGCTAATTATTATGGGTGTCATTGCTTTTATATGGGCATGCGTTGTATTATATATAGCATACACAACACTAAGAGATAATCGTAACAATCCATTACTAATGATTTTAATACTACCTTTAAAAATAACATTAGGATTATGGTATGGACTTAGTATTTTTGCAGTTTTGAGAAAAAGCAATCTTAAAACCGTAGCGCTAAGAAGAGAAGAAAAACAAAATGCGTTAGCACGCTTTGCTTTTTCAAGCGGACTAATTTATGCTCTAATGCGAGATAAACCTTTGAAAAAATAATACTCTAGCCTATTTTAATAAAAATAGGCTAAAATTCAAACAAAACAACAAAGAAAGGTAAATAATGTTTTTTTCAAAATCAAGATACACAAGAGGCACACAATGTGCTAAGTCTTTATGGCTAAAAACTTACAAAGATGAAGTACTAAGTACCCCAGAGAATACTTCGGATAAATTTAAAACTGGTAACAAGGTAGGCGAGCTAGCTTGTGAGCTTTTTCCAAATGGAGTAAAGATAGAATTTGAGGGTAGTTCTTTGAATGAAAAATGCGAACAAACTAGAAAACTATTAGAAAATAACCAAGAAGTGATTTACGAAGCTACTTTTTGCTATGATGGCATTTTGATCATGATAGATATTTTACAAAATACTAAAGATGGTATGATCATTAACGAAGTAAAAAGCTCTACATCTTTAACAAAAACACCTACTTCCAAAGTAATTAAAAAAACATATATAGATGATTGTGCTTTGCAATATTATGTTTTGTCAAATTTGGGTTATAAAATCAAACAAGTTAACCTGATACATTTAAACAATAAATACTATAGAGGTGATTTTCTTGACATAAATCGACTTTTTAAGTTCAATGACATCACAGATAAAGTTATCCAAAACCAAGAAGAAGTTAGAAAAAATTTAAAATACTTTGAAGAAATTTTAAGTAAAAATGAGGAGCCAGATATAGACATAGGAACACATTGTTTTGATCCTTATGATTGTGATGGATATGAGTATTGTTGGATTGAACAAAGAAATTTATGTGAAAATGAGAATATATTTAGCATTTCAAAATCTAATAAAATTTTTAATTTGTACCGTAAAAACATAATCAATTTTAAAGATATAAAAGATCTGTCTACTTTTACCGAGAATCAACAAATCCAAATCAAAGCTTCACTCAATAAAGAAATCTACATAAACAAAGAAAATATCAAAAAATTCTTAGATACACTAACCTATCCCATATATCATCTAGATTTTGAATCCTTTACGCAAGTCATACCTGAATACAGGGTAGTCAAGTCTTATATGCAAATTCCTTTTCAATACTCTTTGCATATAGACTATAAAGACAAGTTAGAGCATAAAGAATTTTTAAGCGAATGTGGGATCGATCCAAGATATGAACTTGCAAAAAATTTGATCAATGATATACCAAAAGATGTTTGCGTGCTTGCTTATAATGCAAGTTTTGAAAAAGGTGTTATAAGAAATTTAGCACTTGCTTTTCCTGAATTTAGTGAGCATTTGTTAAATATAGAAAAAAATATCGAAGATCTTATGATACCTTTTCAAAATAAAGATTATTATCATTATAAAATGCAAGGGAGTTATTCTATAAAAAAAGTCTTACCAGCTCTAATCCCTGATATGGAGCAAGCTTATAATAATTTAGATTTAATCCACAATGGAAGCGAAGCTATGAAAAGTTTTGAAACTATGCAAAATATGGATGAAAACAAAAGAAAAGCTCTCCGCCAAGCCTTACTAGAATACTGCAAACTTGATACTTTAGCCATGGTGAAAATTTTAAAGCATTTAGAAGAGCTTGTAAAATAATAACTATATTAAAAGTTACTGCTTAGAGTTTTTATATCAATCTCTAAGCAAAAATCATCAAACTAGACAGCAGTAGTCTATAAAAATACATTATAATAAAATATTATATCAATCAAAAAAGGAAAACATGTGAAAACAACACTTTTAAAACTAGATAAAAATCTTGCTAATAAAAAAATAATAAATTGTGGTGTTATAAAAAAAGATGAAATGTATTATGCAAGTTTTGAAGAAGATTCGATCTTATTTGACATCAATGGAAATATACTAAAAAAAATCGCTGGCAAGATTTATCACTTAAATGATGATTTATATGGACTTTGCTGCACAAAAGCAAAATGTGGTCTTATAGATAAGCAAGGAAATTTAGTCTTAGAAGCAAAGTATGATGATATTTATGATTTTAGCGAAGGTTTAGCTAGAGTTGAGCTTAATGGAAAATGGGGATTTATAGACAAGCAAGGAAATTTAGTTATAGAAGCAAAGTATGATGATATTTATGATTTTAGCGAAGGTTTGGCCGGAGTTAAGATTAATAGAAAATGGGGATTTATAGACAAGCAAGGAAATTTAGTTATAGAAGCAAAGTATAAATTTGCTAAGAGTTTCAGCGAAGGTTTGGCCGGAGTTAAGATTAATAGAAAATGGGGATTTATAGACAAGCAAGGAAATTTAGTTATAGAAGCAAAGTATGATGATATTTGGTATTTTGATGATGGCTTAGCTGGAGTTAAGCTTAATGGAAAATGGGGCTTTATAGACAAGCAAGGAAATTTAGTCATAGAAGCAAAATATGATGATATTTGGGATTTTGATGATGGTTTAGCTGGA
>NZ_JAKMSR010000019.1:0-14083 GCF_025772765.1 Campylobacter sp. CNRCH_2015_0814
CTTCTATATTTTCTTCTATATTTTCTTCTATATTTTCTTCTATATTTTCTTCTATATTTTCTTCATGTTGTTCATCTACTAATGTTAACTTATCATCTAATTCCTTGTCAATATCAGCTTCATTTGATAATTTAGATTTATCTTCAGCTTCTAATGAATTATCTAAATTTTCTTCAAAAAAATCTTCTTGCAGATTTAAATCATCTTCACTTAAACTTTCTTCATGCTCAGACAAATCAATACCAGCCAAAAGTTCATTTCCATCTAAAGGCATATCTTTATCAATTAAAACATCCTCATCAAAACTCAATTCATCTTCTTCTAAAGTACTATCCTTACTTTCACTTAAAGTTTTTTCATTACCCAAAAGTTCTATAAAATCAGTCGGTAAAAAAGGCTTATATAAACACTCTACGCCTTCTACTTGCTCTTGGTTTCTAGGCAATAAATAAATCAATCTATTGCATTTACTTTTCAATTCATCTAAATTAGCTTCAATATCATGATCTATGATGATAATATCATAAAATTCTTCAAGCTCTTCGGTACTTGCAAACTCTTCAAATTCATAACCTAGTTTTTGAACCCCCAAACTAATTAATTTTGAAACAGCTACATTAGAATTTATCAGCACAACCTTCATCTGTCATCTCCCAAGTTAAAGAAATGTATTATTTTAAAACATTTTTAATTATTTATTGCTTATATATTGAAAAACAATAACTCCATATGCTCAAAACTTTTTAACATTAAATTTTTAAAATACTGCATCATGATGAGTAAAATAGCAATAAGCACTGCAAAAGATAAAAATATCTTGATAGGATAACCCACCACTAAAAGATTAAATTGTGGCATAGTTTTCATAAGCATACCAAAAATAACATCTGATAATAAAGATATTGCTAAAATAGGAAAAGCCATAGAAAAACCGAGCACAAAAATATTTACCATAGCTTTATTCAAATAAAGCATTAAATTCTCATGCGGATAAAATCCACCCAAACTAATATAATCTAACGAACTAGATATAAAAAGCAATACCAAATGATGACCATCAAATGCTAAAAAAACCAACAATGCAAGCAAATTTAAAACTTGAGAAATTACTGGAGTATTAGCACCTGTAGCTGGATCTAAAATACTAGCCATAGAAAAACCCATGGTAAAAGAAATTTGCTCACCTGCCATTTGTAAAATGGCAAAAATCATTTGTAAAATTAAACCTGCAACCATCCCAAAAAGCACTTCACTTAAAAGATACAAAATAAAAAAAGAATCAGGTGTATTATTTTCAAGTTTTGCCAAAGGATATAAAAACATTGTTAAAAATAAAGCTAAAGTTGTTTTTACTACCAAAGGTATACTATTGTGAGAAAAAAAAGGGAAAAATACTATTAATCCACTCATTCTGGCAAATAAAAGCATGAAAATTACAACATTTTCATCGCCTAAATATTTAACAAATTCCATAATTACTTAAATGATAAATCCTATCACATTTTTTAGCAAGTTCTTGATCGTGAGTCACAAAAACTAAAGCTGCATTATTTTCTTTGACATAACTAATCAAAATATCTAACACATTTAAAGCATTTTTAAAATCTAAATTACCAGTAGCCTCATCAGCAAAAATGATTTTTGGTCTTTTACTTAAAACTCTAGCTATACTTACTCGTTGCTGCTGTCCACCACTTAATTTTGTGATCTTTTGATTCATTAAATCAACAATATCAAGTTTTTTTAATAACTCATAATCGATATTTTGCCTACTCAAAATACTTGCAAGCTCTATATTTTCAAAAGCTAAAAAACCTTTAAATAAATAATGCATTTGAAAAATAATCCCAAAATCTTTTCTACGAATTTCTAATAAAGCTTCATCATTTAAGGAATACAAATCCTGATTATTATAAAAAACTTTTCCTGATTGAGGTTTTAACAAGGTAGATAAAATATGTAAAAGAGTAGATTTGCCACACCCACTACTTCCACATATTGCAATACAATCTTTTGCATTTAAAGTAAAATTTAGATTTTCAAAAAGCGGAATATCAAAACTATGGCTTAAATTTTCCGCTTTTAAAAGTTCCATTTTTAACCAATTTGTGCAGCAACTTCAGCAGCAAAATCTTCAGTTTTCTTTTCTAGACCTTCGCCCACTTCAAAACGAATAAATTCTACTATTTTAATAGTTCCACCAAATTCTTTTTCTTTTTCTGCAATTACTTGCTCGACAGTTTTTTTATCATCCATCGCATAAAACTGTCCCATTAGGGTAAGTCTACCATCAAGCTGAGAATTATCCGCTATAAAGCTATTTAGTTTACCTGGGATAATGTTAGGCCAAATTTTTTCTGGTTTTCCTTGTGCTTGAAGTTCAGCTTTAATAGCTTCTTCAGCTTCTTGGATTATCTCTTGAGTTAATTGCTTTCTACTTGCAAATTTTGGAATTTTAAGCTCTGGCTTATTAGGATCTTTTAATCTTCTTCTTTCTTCATTTTCTTTTTCTAACTCTGCAACTAAAGCTTTATATTCATTTTCTACAAAATCCATATCAAGCTCTTCATAAGATAGATAACTTGGTTTCATTGCAGCAATATGCATACAAAGGTGTTTTAAAAATTCTCCACACTTATTAGCCGTAGCTTCACTATCACAAGCTGCAGCAATAATAACACCCACGCGTCCATTAGAATGAACATAACCATTTACCGCTCCACTAGCTCCAGCTTTTACAGTAGCAAATCTTCTTACAACTAAATTTTCACCTATAGTTGCAATTTGATTTTTTAAATATTCTTCAAATTTAACACCATTAATCTCGCTTGAATGCAACTGCTCAACATTTTGAAGGCTTTTAGCTTGAATATGTGCTGTTGTATCTTTTGTTAAAGCAATAAATTGTTCATTTTTAGCAACAAAATCAGTTTCTGAATTGATTTCACTTACAGTTGCGCATTTTAAATCATCGCTTACTTTTACACTTACCAAACCTTCAGCAGCTAAACGATCAGCTTTTTTATCAGCTTTTCCAAGTCCTTTTTCTCTTAAAAGTTGCACTGCTTTTTCAAAATCACCATCTGTATCTTTTAAAGCATTTTTACAATCCATCATACCTGCGCCAGTACTTTCGCGCAGTTCTTTTACCATTTGTGCAGTGATTTCAGCCATTATTCTTTATCTCCTTCAAAATCTTCTTCACTCATAGCTTCTTCTAAAACTTCTTTTTTTTCTTCTTCAGAGATTGGTTGTTCTTCATTTACTTCACCATCTTGCTCTCTTAAAGCTTTACCTTCATTGATTGCTTCAGCCATTTCTTGGCAGAAAAGTTGAACTGAACGAATCGCATCATCATTTCCTGGAATTGGGAAATCAACTAAATCAGGATCGCAGTTTGTATCTAGTGGAGCAACCACAGGGATTTTTAATCTATTAGCTTCTTGTACCGCAATTTTTTCTTTAACAGTATCAATAACAAAAATCATATCAGGTTGAGTTTTCATATATCTAATACCACCAAGATATGCTAGTAATTTTTCTTTTTTTCTAGTAAGCATTAAAGCTTCTTTTTTAGTTAAAAGTTTAATACTTCCATCTTCTTCCATTTTTTCTATAACTTCTAATTTTCTAATCGATTGGCGGATAGTTCCAAAGTTAGTCATCATACCACCAAGCCATCTATGATTTACATAAGGCATACCGCATTTTTCAGCATATTCTTTAATCGCTCCACCAGCTTGTTTTTTAGTACCAACAAATAAAATTGTCTTACCTTCTGCTGCAGCATCACGAACGATATTATATGTATATCTAAAGTATCTAAGTGTTTTTTGTAAATCAATTACATAAATACCTTTTCTTTCACCAAAAATAAATTTTTTCATTTTTGGATTCCATCTTCTTGTTTGGTGTCCAAAGTGTACACCGCACTCTAATAAATCTCTCATGCTTACCATGAAATTCTCCTTGAAATAAAATAATTAGGTTTATTCCTCCGCATTCTTTAACCCATAAGCAACCTAATAAGGAAATTAATGCGTGTGAAATGAAGAAACATTATATCAAATTTTATTTTATATTTAGCTTATTATTGAAGAAAAAGAACGCCACAAGGCGTTCTTTGAGTAAATTAGTGTAGTTTAGACCAAACTGATCTTTTCCAACCTATAGCAAAAATACTTAAGATAGCAAAGAATATCATAATATAAATTCCTGTTTGCTCTCTTTCTTCTTTTTTACTATCACCAACTTTTTCAAGATAATTAATAACTTGAGTTTGTGCTTTTTCATTTAAACCAACTCTTGGCATAGCAGTACCGTGAATTTTCTTTTGAGGTTCGTTAATGAAAATTTCAAGATAATGCGCGCCTTTAGAACGAATCATCATAGATAAATCTGGAGGCGTCATACCAAGATAATTTTTTAAATCACTCATATTTGAGCTTGAAACAAAGCCATCATATTTTACATCATGACATCTTCCGCAAGCATTTTCAAACGTATGTTTATTTTTAGCAAAATCAAATTCTTTTGCAATTAAAGCCGTTTTTGCTTGCTCTGAAAGCTCTTGATTTTTAGCATATTTTTCTTCTAAATCAGCTTTTAATTTTGCATCAAATTCTTTTTCATATTCACTAGCTGTATTTTTAAAGAATGCAATTAAGTCTGCTAAATCTTGATTATCTTGTGCTTCATCGCCACTTAAAGGATAAGCAGGCATTAAGAATGGATTTTCATCATTAAATTTATGTGAAATTTGCAAAGCTTTAACCGGATCAATGATAAGTGCGGTTAAAAATTTCTCATCATAAATAGCACCAGCATCACTTAAATCAGGAGGTGTTACACCTAAAGAAGAATCTGTAATAGTAGCAGGAATTCCGACAGCTTTCACACCATGGCATGCAATACAATTGCCTTCAAAAAGCTCTTTTCCTTTTTGTGCATTACCTTTGCTAAAATCGATTTTTGCGATTTTTTCCCATAATTGCTTAGTAGCTTCTTCTTGGCTTTTAGCAAGCTCTAATGCTTTTTGAGCATTAGCTATAGCTTTTTCACTTCCTGAAGCATTAGCATCCATTGCTGCTTTTTCTTTTAAAGCAACTTCACCTTTGGTAAATTCTGCATCAGCTTTTGCAAAGTCAAAATTAACCGGAGTTGAAGGAGGATTCATCACTGAATGCGCATAAGGCTCAACCCCCCAATAAACTAAACCTGTGAAAAAGACAACTACAAAAAATATTTTTAATTCTCTCATTATTAGCCCCTTTTTCTTTCCATGATAGTAATAATTGGTAAAACTACTAACAATAATAGTAAAAATACCATAGAAGCATAAAATCCTATCCAAGCGTTAATTCCTGTTGGAGGAAGCTTTCCATAAACTGTTAGTACAATTAAATCTATCAATAATACCCAAAACCATACAAAAAACATTGGTCTTTCGTGTGCTGGTTTTACAACATCACTTCTATCAAGCCAAGGTAACAAGAAGAAAATAATTTGTGCTATACCAAATGCTGCAAGTCCTATATCAAAAGCCTTAATGCTTCCAACATCAAAGAAAAATCCTCTTAAAACTTCATAACTCCATAAGAAATACCACTCAGGATAAATATGAGGAGGTGTTTTTAAAGAATTTGCTGGGTCAAAATTGATTGGATCCATTGCAAAATTAAATTTAAAACATACCAAGTAAAAGAAGAAAATCATAAATAAAGCAATATACATAAAATCTTTAGCTAAAAATCCTGGCCAAAAAGGAATAACTTTAGAACCTTTTGTATCGCCTGCTAAATATTTTTCAGCTTCTAAATCAAAATCAATTTCTTCTGAGATTTCATTGTTTACATGAGGAATTCTTAAAGAATAAAAGTGGAATGCAATAATTGCCAAAATTACAATAGGCAATAAACACACATGTAGCATAAAAAATCTAGTTAAAGTTGGATCAGAAACTGCAAAATCTCCTCTTATCCAAATAACCAATGCATCACCTATAAAAGGAATTCCACCAAAAAGCTGAGTAATAACTTGAGCAGCCCAAAAGCTCATTTGTCCCCAAGGTAGCATATACCCACTAAATGCTTCTGCTGAAAATACAACAAATAAAAGCATACCACTGATCCAAATCATCTCACGACCCTTTTTATAAGAGCCATAATAAATTCCTGTTAGCATGTGAATATATATGATTAAAAATACAACCGAAGCAGCCACACCGTGCATATGACGCCAAAGCCAACCATACTCTACTTCTTGCATGATAGTTTTATTTACACTATCAAAAGCTAAAGCCACATCTGGCTTATAATACATTACTAAAAATAAACCTGAAATAAATAAAATAGCAAAAAGAGTAGTTAAAATAACACCCATTGCCCATAAGAAGTTAATTTGTTTTGGTATCCAATATTGAGCCATTAAAACATTAAAAAGCCTATTTACAGCTAGTCTTTGATCAAGCCAATCTACAATACCATTTGCTTTTTTTATCTGTGCCATATTAAGCCTCCGCGATCATTTTTTTATATTCTGGACCTTCTTCGCCTAATACTAATTTTGTTCCATCAATTCTAAAAGGAGGAATGTCCAAAGGTCTTGGAGGAGGACCAAATACATTTTTACCACTGGTGTCAAATTCACCACCATGGCAAGCACACTTAAATAATTTTTCGCTTGGAGCGTAAGCTGGAATACAGCCTAAATGCGTACAAAGACCAATAACTACAGTATAAGCAACATCACCTACAACAACATCTCTATTGCTATCTTTTGCCATATCTGCATCTTTTTTTAAGATAAATATAGGCTTCTTACGCCATTCAATTGTTCTAAGCTCGCCCTCTTTCATGCCAGAAAGATCTACAGTAGTAATACCTGCTGCTTTTACACTTGGGAGTGGATCCCATGTTTTTTTCATTGCAACTAATGAAAAAGCACCACCCACAGCAGCTACCGTTCCAAAGGCAAAGCCCATAAAGCTTCGTCTACTTTCAGATGTAGCCATTTTACTTCCTTTGTTTTGATTTTTTTGTAAAACTTAGCAGTTTATCTAAAAAATGATAAATTTTTTCTTTGGTATAAAAAGCTTGATTTAAGATATATGGATATTTATTTAAAAACAAAAATAAATGTTTGTTTTAAATCATAACAATAGATAAATTTATTATTATCTATTGTTTTTTCATTTTGATATAAATATGTAAAATATCCAAAGCAGCAGGAGTAATACCGCTAATTTGCGAAGCAGCAAAAATAGTTGGTGGATTAAATTTTTGCAGTTTTTCCACTACTTCATTACTCAATCCACTCACACTTTTAAAGTCAAAATTTTCAGGGATTTTCAAATCATTTAAATTTTTCATTTTTTCAATTTGTGCTTTTTGCATTGCAATATAATGATAATACTTTGCTTCATTTAAAATTTCATTTAAAGAATACTCATCCATTTTTGCAAACATTTCATCTAAAGCTTTTAATTTTTCTATATTAAAACTAGCTCTTGCAACAATTTTTTGTAAACTCACTATTGAAGTGATCTTTTCCTCTTCAATGCTTTGTAAAAATTCATTATTTTGCTTACTTGGTGTCCATGTAGTTTGAAGTAAAAACTCAAGTCCTTTATCAACATTTTGTTTTATATTTTCAATATATGCATAATCTTCTTGACTTAAAAGTTTAAAATTATATCCATATTCTCCAAGTCTTAAAATGGCATTTTCTTCTCTTAAAAGCAGTCTATACTCAGCTCTTGAAGTAAACATTCTATAAGGCTCTTTAGTGCCTTTCATCACTAAATCATCAATCAACACCCCTATATAAGCCTCATCACGCCTTAACACAAAAGGATCTTTTTCATCAATTGCTAAAACCGCATTCACTCCTGCCATAAAACCTTGCGCAGCAGCTTCCTCATAACCAGTGGTTCCATTAATTTGCCCAGCACAATATAAATTTTTAATCTTTTTGGTTTCTAAAGTATGTTTTAGTTCTGTTGGGTCTATATAATCATACTCTATAGCATAGCCAAAACGCGTGATTTTAGCATTTTCAAAACCTTTTATACTTCTTAGCATTGCAATTTGCACTTCATAAGGAAGCGAGGTAGAAAAGCCGTTGATATAATATTCAGTCGCATCTTTAGTTTGTGGTTCTATAAATAAATGATGACTTTCTTTATCACCAAAACGATTAATCTTATCTTCTATAGAAGGACAATATCTTGGCCCTATACCTTCAATTTGCCCTGTAAAAAGCGGAGCACGGTAAAAATTACTTTTTATAATCTCATGTGTTTTTAAATTTGTTCTTGCTATATAACATGGAAGTTGATTGGGCTTGAAATTTTTTGTTTTAAAGCTAAAAGCTTTAGGGTTTTCATCTCCAGGTTGAATTTCTAAAACACTAAAATCAATACTTTTAGCATCAACCCTTGGGCAAGTTCCTGTTTTTAATCTTCCTACTTTTAAACCACTTTGTTTTAAGTAATCTCCCAAATTTACAGATGCAAGCTCGCCTACCCTACCTGCTTGAAGCTTGGTTTCACCTATATGGATAAGTCCGTTTAAAAAAGTTCCTGTTGTAAGTATGATTTTTTTGGCAAAATATGTATTTTCTAAATTAGTTTTAACGCCCTTAACTTCATCATTTTCTATAAGTAAAGACAAAGCTTGCTCTTGAGAAATTTCTAAATTTTCAAGTTTTAAAAGCTTATTTCTAGCACAAATTCTATAAGTATCCATATCAATTTGCGCTCTACTTCCGCGCACTGCAACACCTTTGCTTTCATTTAAAATTCTAAATTGAATTCCAGCCTCATCGGTAATTTGCCCCATAAGTCCACCCATAGCATCAAGCTCTTTTACCAAATGTCCTTTTGCTAAACCGCCTATAGCAGGATTACAACTTGCAGCACCAATTTGCTCGATTAAAGTAGTTAAAAGTAAAGTTTTTTTGCCCATTCTAGCAGCAGCAGCACTAGCCTCAACTCCAGCATGCCCGCCACCTATTACGATTATATCATACATATTTTGACCTCATTTTTATAAAAAGGCAAAAATTATATAATATTTTTTAAAATAAAATACTAAAAATACTTTTTGAAATTTAAAAGTTTTAGATAAAATCTCATAAAAATTAAAGGTATTGAATGTTTAATGGATTAATCCGCGAATTAGCCTTTGTCAAATCATATCAAAACAACACTTTAAGATTAAAAGCAAACTACAAACCAAAACTAGGCGATAGTATTGCTGTCAATGGTGCGTGTTTGAGCGTAACAAAACTTTTTGATGATGGCTTTAATCTTGAACTTTCTTATGAAACAAGAACTCACATAGCTATTGAAAATTTAAAAGATTATGTGCATATTGAACCTGCGCTAGCTTATGGCGATAGAATAGATGGACATTTAATGCAAGGACATATTGATGGTATAGGTGAAATTACTAATATTTCTAAAAAAGAAAACGGGGTTGATTTTTATATTAAATGTCCTGATGATATACAAATTTATATGGCAAATAAAGCAAGTGTAGCCATAGATGGAGTGAGCTTGACTATCAATGAAGTTTTAAAAGATGGTATTCGTTTAACTATTATTCCTATAACCTTTAATGAAACCTTGTTTAAAAATTACACCATAGGAAGACGTGTTAATATAGAAAGTGATCTTTTAGCAAGATATATACACAGACAATTAAATTATAAAAAAGAAATTTCATGGCAACAAATAGACAAAATTACATCACTTTATTAGAAAATGATTTTGCAAAAGCTTTTGTAGCCTTTGATCAAGATTATAATATTTTTAGAGCAAAAATTCATGATAATATTTTTCCTTGGGAAAATTCAATAAAAAAGTGTATATTTTTAAATCAAATTCATTCTAATATCATCACTCATTATAATAAAGATTTACATTTTAACGCTGATGGGATAATTAGCAATGAAAAAAATATAGCTTTGTGTATTTTAAGTGCTGATTGCTTGCCTTTGCTTTTATATGATAATGAAAATAAAGCCGTAGCAGCTTTGCATTCAGGTAGAAAAGGTTGTTTTGAAAATATCTTAAAAGAAGCTGTTTTAAAAATGCAAAAAAGCTTTAACACTCAAACAAAGAATTTAAAACTCATCATTTCAGCAGGAATTTGTGCTAAAAATTATGAAATTAATGGCGAGATTTTAAATTATAGCAAAGAAAATTTTGCACCTTTTTTACATGAAAATAAGCTTGATTTAAAAGCATTAGTTAAATTTCAAGCAAAAGAATTAGGTATTAATGATATTTTTGATATCAATCTTTGCACTTTTGATGATGAAAGATTTTTTTCTTATAGAAAAGATCAAACTCCAAAGCGCATTGTTAGCGTGATTTATTTAAAGGATTAAAATGTATGAAGTAAAAAATTTACTTGCTTTGAAACTTTTACAAAAGGCTAGAGAATTTGGCGATAATGACTTAAGCAATGAAGTTTTAATCACTCAAATGCTAAATCACACCTCACAAACTCTAAATCAAAACGATACTAAAAATTTAAATGAATTTATCACAACGCTTATAAATGCTAAAGAAAAAGCTAAAATGAGTAATAAATAATTTTAATTTTTCCAAGTTAAAATGAATTTTGTTCCTTTATTTAGTTCACTTTCTACTTTTATTTTTATATTATGCTCTTTACAAATTTTATCTACCAAAGAAAGCCCTATACCAAAACCACCTTGATTTTCATTAAATCTCGAATAACGCTCAAAAATGTTGGCCAAATTTTCTTTTGCTATACCACAACCACTATCTGTTATTATAAGTTTTTGCTCTAAAAGTTCTATTTTAATATAACCATTTTTTATATTATATTTTATAGCGTTATTAACAAGGTTATCAAACATTTTAAAAAATTGCTCTTTATTAGCATAAATTTTTCCATTATCTTCCAAACTAAGCTCTAGGTTGATATTTTTTTGCTCCAAAAATATCTTAAAATACTCCATTCTTTCTTTAATCAAATCTTTTAAAAATATCCAATCCTTTTTAGCCTCATAAACTTGAGAAAAATTTAAAAAAGTTAAATCTGAATACAAATGACTCAAAGTCAAAGCAGCTATTTTTACACGCTTTAAAGCTTTAACTTCTTCAAAATTCTTTTTTCTTTCTAAACCTTCTACACTCATTAATATCGCACTAATTGGAGTATTAATCTCATGAGTGGTATCTTTTATAAAATTATTTAAAAATCTTATTCTCATTTCTAAAGGCTTGAGTGCAAATTTTAGTATAAAATAAGCCATTATACTTACAAAAATCAAAGAAAAAACCATAGCCAAAGCTACTTTAAATCTTATAAATCCAAGTTCTTTGGAGATATCATCACCTTGTACTAAAACCCTCAAACGATTAACATCACCTAAGACCTCCAAAGCATCTTGTCCTTGAGTATTTGCAAGCAATAAATTATTTAAATTTACATCAGCTACATAAATTAGAGTGTTATTATTATAAATATTTGCGTTATTAAGTTTAAAAAATGTTGTTTGAGCAGGCAAGTCAAGATTAGAAAAATAAACTTTTGTTCTATCAAATATTGCAAATTTTATATTAGAAATTTGAGCAATTTTTCTAGCACCTTTTTCTATAGGCTCAAAACGTAACTTTTCCATTTGTAAAATTACAAAACGATGTTCTTGTCTTAATTTTATGCTATGTTCGGCTATTAATTCTTCTATTAACTTTGCATACCATACGCCAAAAAGTACTATAAGAACACTTCCTATACTCACTAAATACAAAGAAAGAATTTGCCATGCAACGCGCTTGGCTTCATACATAACAATACCCTCTTCCTCTTTGGTTGACAATACTATCTTTGCCTAAAATTTTTCGTAAATTTTTTACATAAGCTCTTAAGCTAAGCTCACTTGGCTCTTGATCATACTCCCAAATTTCTTCAAAAATGTAAGCAGTATCTATAAATTTACCTTTATTTTTTAAAAGCAAAGATAAAAGCTTTAATTCTTTTAAAGGCAGGGTTAAAGGTTTATCGTCTTGATATAAAGTTTGTGAAATAAAAGCAAATTTAAAACCATTTCCCAAGTCTTCATAATCTTCATTTTTATGAGCAAAAGAACGCTTTAAAATAGCATTAATTCTTATTTTTAACTCCTGCAATTCAAAAGGCTTTTTAATATAATCATCACAACCGCTTTCAAAACCTTTTTGTAAATCCATAGTAGTATTCAATGAAGTCATAAAAATAGCTGGAGTATATTTGCCAGCTTCTCTTAAATTTTTAAGCACGCTAAAACCATCACCTTGTGGAACTTTTACATCTAAAATCCATAAATCAAAATTTTTCTCATAAGCTTTATCTTGCGCATCTTGAGCATTATCGACTAAAGTAACCATAAAACCTTCTTCTTCTAAAAATTCACTAACAATTTCTCCTAAATTAATATCATCTTCTAACAAAAGAATTTGTGTAGCCATTTTTAACCTTTTTTTCATATTTTCTTAAAACATTATATTTTTTTTGTGTAAATTGAGTGTGAATTTAGTAGAATTAAAGCAAAATATTTATAAAATATTAACTATTTTATAATTTATACTGTTAGGATTTTTATGTTACCTGAATGGGATAAAAAATATAGCATTAATAATGAAAAAATTGATGAACAACATAAAAAACTTTTTGAACTTGCTGCTAGAGTTGAAGAAATTTCAGATAGACCAATTTATCAAGTAGAACTTAAAAAGATAGTTGCTGAATTTTTTCACTATATTAAAATTCATTTTCAAGATGAAGAAAACTACATGGCTGAAATTAATTATCCTTACTTAAACCAACATAAACTCATGCATAAACAAATCACAAAATCTATGATAAAACTCATACAAAGCATAAAAAGCACCAATGACCTAAAAGAAAAATTATACATAGTGGTTAATTCATGGCTTATAGAACATATCATTCAGCATGATATGATGATAGAGTATTGGAAACAAAGTACGCAAATAAAAAATTCTTCAGATAGCTTTGAAGAAGAAAAACCAAAAATAAAAAATTTCTTATATCAATGTCAATGTGAAGGAAAAACTCACAAAGTCCCTTATGATATTCATTTAAAAATGCAATATTCTAAAGTACAATTTAAATGCAAAGAATGCTCTGCTAATTTAATTTTATGCAAAGAAAAAACTGAAATTTAATAAAAATTAATCATAATTTAAAATATTGTAAATTATAATACATCAAGAACTCTCCCATAAACCAAACAAGGGGTTTTAGTATGTTACCAAAATGGTGTGACAAATATAGTATTCACAATGAAGAAATCGACAGGCAACACCAAAAACTTTTTGAACTTGCTGCCAATGTTGAGATGATTTCAGATAAGCCTATTCATAAAGGACAGATTAAATTTTTACTTGCGGATTTTTTCAATTACATGAAAGAACATTTTGCTGAAGAAGAAAAATATATGACAAAAATAGGCTATCCTGAACTTGCTAATCATCAAAAAATTCATAAAAGTATCATACAATCCATGATAGATTTAATTCAAAATATAAAAAGCACTAATGATTTAAAAGAAAAACTTAATATAATTGCATCCAAATGGCTTTTAGAGCATATTTTAAGAGAAGATATGAAAATAGAAAAATGGCACCAAGCCCAACTTAGCAAAAAAAACAAAAATACAAACTTAGGAGAATTGCAAGAATTTTATGAATACATTTGTTCTTGCGCAGATAAAATTCATAAAGTTCCTTATGAAATTCATCAAAAAATACAAACAACTAACACAAATTATAAATGTAAAGCTTGCCAAGAAGCAATAAGACCAAAATAAAGGCTAGACAATGAATAAAAGATACACTCTAACTCTTTCAGAAGAACTTTACGAGCGCTTAAATCAAACTGCAAAATTTTCTAAAAAGAAAAAGGCTGAAATTTTACGCAATGCTTTAGAAAATTATCTTGATGAAATGGAAGATTTCGTTCCTGCTATAGAGGCTTTAGAAGATTTAAAAGATGGAGATAGTAAAAAATTAGACAGTGTTATTAAAAAATTAAAATGCTAA
>NZ_JAKMSR010000002.1:0-164699 GCF_025772765.1 Campylobacter sp. CNRCH_2015_0814
CCCGAGGTCAGCTACTAAAAAATTTCATTTGATATCTATTTTTAGATATATTTTATTCTATTAGTAACCCACTGAGTAACCCATTACTTTACAATTCAATATATGCACAGCAACAGTTTCTTTTAATCCGATTAAAGTCAATATTAGTATATTTTTTATATTTCCGATTAAAATTAATACGATGTCGACTAATGCTCCGATTAAAAGCCATATGTTTAATAAGAGCAATAGCTTTTATTTGGTTGTTTATTGCGGAGAAAAGATATAAATACTTTTTGCTATTTAGTATCTTAGTAAGAGCAAATAACATTCCAAACTTATGTATTTTTTATTTTTGTGTGAAATTATGATAAAATACAAAATATAAGGAACTTCACTTATTTTTTTGCTTTAATTTGATAAGAGTAGAAAAATGTTTAAAAATGAAATAATTAATAATGCTGTACCTGCAAAGATTTTTATAAATAATCTTGGATTATATGATAATTTTCATAGAAATGTTAATGATATTAAAAGTGGTTTTAAAGTTAAAAGAGTTGGTGGAAATTTCTTTATTTTGCTACCTGAATGGTTTATGAAGATAATTGAAGCTGGCTATAGTTGTTATGCTATTAAGGCTTATGATGATTTTGAATATGAATTTAAAGTATCGCTTACAAAGAAAACCGAAATAGGTTTTTATAAAAGATGAATACGTATAAATTTTGCAAATGCGGAAAGAAGATACTCTCGCATTTGAGTAAGTGTTCTGAGTGTAAGATAACAACTGTTAGAAATCAAAATAAACACTATGATGCTTTCAAAAGAGATAGAGATAGCTCTAGTTTTTATCATAGTGTAGAGTGGAAGAAATTACGTTCTAGTTTTATTAATGACAATCCATTTTGTTTTAAATGTGGAAGATTTGCAAAAATTGTTGATCATGTTATCCCTATAAGACAAGGTGGAGAAAAACTAAATGTAACAAATTTGCAAAGCTTATGTATGACTTGTCACAATAAAAAAACCAAAGAAGAATTAAAAGGGGTAGGGGGTTAAATCTCTATAAAATCAATATTCTGGTCACCGACCGGCTAGTAGCGAAAAAATGCGAGCTATTTTTTTTTATTGCGTGTGTAATTGACTAACTAATTAACCAATAAATACCAAGTTTAAAATATGAATAATTGGGGCTTGTGTTTTAATTTCTTTTGCATGTTTTCCTTATATTTAACGCCCAATTAACTAATACGCACTTTAACGCCTTATGTTTTGTGTAAAATCACTAAAAAGAAAGGTGTTAATGCAAAAAGAATTTTTAAGTTGTGATGAGGTTTTGCAAATACTAAATATTAATTCTAAAGAGTATTTGAGTAGATATTTAAAGAAAAATGGAGTTAAGGTTTTAAGAGGAAAAGCTAAACCTTACCCAAAAGAAGAAATACTAAAGTTAGCTAAAAAAAGACAAGATGACAATCACCATAACTCAAAGCAAAATGAAATAGCACTTTTTATAGATGAAAGTATTATAAAAGAAAAACCAAAAAACAAGCAAATTGTTAAAAACAAAGAAATAAGTGAAATTAGCTTAAATTTTCAAACAATAGAACAAGAATTGGCTCAAAAAGTAAAAAACGACTTAATTAATTTAGGAATTTATGATGATCTTGAAGATGATATTATTAAAGTATATGCTAAAAATCTTATTTTACTAGAATGCTCAAGCAAAGAGGTAGAGAAAAAAGGTTTTTGCACTACAAGTGATAAAGGAGTGCAGATTATCACTCCCGAGCTAGTTGCTTTTAACTCTCTAACTAAAAATGTAATAGGCTTGGCTAAAATTTTAGGCATAGGCGCTCCAAGTAGAACAAGAGTAAATCCAAAAGAGAAAAAAGAAAGCTCTCCTTTTGATGTTTTATTGGAGAAAGAAGATGAATGATATCGAGTTAAGATCTAGAGAAGATATTTTAAATTATGCTAAAAAATATATCAAAATAAAAAACGAAGAATTTCAAAATTCTCCATTTTATATAGATGAAAAAATAGCCTTAAACGCAGTTGTTTTTGTATCTTTATTAAAACATACCGATGGAGAATTAGCAGGAAAGCCATTTGCTCTTTTAAATTTTCAAATAGAGTTTATAATAGACATTATTGCTACATATTCAAAAGAAAAAAATGCTAGGAGGTATTCTTATGCATTATTATTTATTCCGCGAAAAAACGGCAAAACAGAGCTTATAGGAGCTATTTTGCTTTACTTTCTTTTTGTGGATAAAGAAAAAGGAAAGAAAATATATTGTGCTGCAAATGAAACTGAACAAGCAAAGTTAGTTTTTAATGCAGCTTCATCTATGATAAGTCAAGAAAAGCATTTGAATGATATGTGCTATCAATATAAGACTTATAGGGAAATTCGTAAAAAAAATACAAAGTTTGAAGATTTTATAAAGGTTTTGACAGCTACTAGTGAAACTAAAGATGGATTAAGACCTTATGTTTTTATTTACGATGAGCTTCATGCTGCAAAAGATGGAAAATTATACAAGGTCTTAGAAGAAGGAACGGCAAGTCGTTCTAATTCTCTTTGTATAGTAATATCGACAGCAGGTTATAACCAAAATTCAGAGATGAAAAAACAATATGATTATTGTAAAAAGGTTGCTTGTGGTATTATAAATGATCCTTCTACATACTCTAAAATTTACGAACCAAATGAAGATGATGATTGGCATGATGAAAAAGTGTGGGCTAAAGTAAATCCTGCTTTAGGGTATGGAGTTAAGATAGAAAAATTAAGAGAATATTTTGAAAAAGCAAAATCAAATGCAAACGATGAGGTTAGTTTTAAGACAAAGCATTTAAACATATGGACTTCAAATGCTGGTGCTTTTGTAAAAGATGATGATTTTATGAAGTGTAATCTTGGAAAAATAAATTTAACTTCTGATGTTTTTATGGGAATAGATCTTTCAGCTACGACAGATTTGACTGCACTAGCTATAATCTGCGAAATTGATAAAATTTTACATGTTGATTTTAAATTTTATGCACCTAGACTGTGCGCTGAGCAAAGAAGTAGAAGAGATAAGGTTCCATATTTAGAATGGGCTAGGCTTGGATATCTGACTTTAACACCAGGTAATAGTGTAGATTATGATATATTGATAGAAGATATTATTTGTTTTAGTAAAACACTTAATATCAAAATGATAGGTTATGATCCTTGGAATAGCACTGAAGTAGCCAAAAAACTTAGTGAAGAAAACTTAGAATGCGTACAAATTAGACAAGGTTTTGCAAGTATAAGCGAACCGCTAAAAGAGTATCAAATAAGAGTATTAAAACAAACTATAAACCACAATGCAAATCCTATTTTTAGATGGTGTAATAATAATTTGGTAATAGATAAAGATGCAAGAGAAAATATAAAACCTGATAAGAAAAAATCAAGCGAAAGAATAGATGCAATTTCAGCTTTAGTAACTGCCATAGCGACTAAAAATACCTTTGCAAAACCTCAAGAAAGTGTTTATGAAAAACGGGGTATTAGGAGCTTGTAAGCATTAGGAAAGCCATAAGCTCTCCTTTCTAAAAACTAGCAAAAGCATTATAACCCTCTTTTTAGAAGCTAGCTAATTAAATTTTATTTTAAAAGGAATTTGTTATGAACACTATAAACAAATTTCTAAAAACTAGCACACAAACTAAACCTACACAAACTAAATTAAAAGCTGCATTTGCTTGGGTGGGTGGTAAAAACTATTTAGCTAAAGAAATCATTGCTTTAATGCCAGAGCATAAAACTTATATAGAAGTTTTTGGTGGAGCTTTGAGTGTTTTTTATCAAAAAAGTCCTTCAAAAATAGAAGTTATTAATGATATAAATAACGAGCTTATTAATCTACATCTTTGTATTAGAAATAAACCACAAAGCTTAGCAAATATGCTTAATTCTATGTTAGTAAGTAGAAAGATATTTGCAATGATAAAAAATAAAGAAATAAAGCCAAGGAATGATATAGAAAGAGCTGCTTTTTATTTTTATCTCATTAGTGCTTCTTTTGGATCAAGCATGGGTCAATTTGCTATGAGCAAACAAAGAGCGCCAAAAAGATTGCTTAGAGATTTTAGCTTGCACACACAAAGGCTTAAACATGCTAGTATTGAGAATAAAAGCTTTGAATATATTTTAAAAGAATATGATTACAATGAAGCTTTGTTTTATTTAGATCCACCTTATGTGGGGACTGAAAATTATTATAAAAACACTAATGGTTTTGGAATAAAAGAGCATAAACTATTAAATGAGTTATTAAAAAACATCAAGGGTAAATTTATGCTTTCTTATAATGATTGTGAGCTTGTAAGAGAACTTTATAAAGATTTTAATTTTAAGGAGTTAAAAGTAAGATATTCTTTAAATAACAATGTTTTAAAAAGAAAAGAGAGCAAGGAGGTTTTAATAATGAACTTTTAAGAATAAAGTTAAGAGAATATTTTTAATATTCTCTTTTACTTAAGCATAGAAGCTAAAAAATCTAAAGCTTCTTTTCTAAAATTTTCTTTGCATTCTTCTAGATAATCTTTTTCTAAAATAGCTCCGTATTTTAATAAGAGTAAAATAGCTCCAAAATTATTATGATTAATAGCATAAAACATAGGTTGTTCGCCCATACATTCTTTTGTGGCACTCATACCGTTTTTAAGATACTCTAATACAACATCATTGTTGCCATTGCAAATTGCATTTACAAATCTTTTGCCAATACCTTGTCTTATATCTGATATTATTCTATTCATCTTATCTCCCTTTGTTTTGATAAGACAACATTAGCTTGGCTTAGCTGAATGTGTGCTGTTGTAAATTATATTGTTTTAACCCAGCTTGATACGACATTTAATAAGTGATTATAGTCTTTACTTGTAGCTTCTTTAAAAAACTCATCTCTAATATCTTTGTGTATTTTAGCTTTTTTTAAAGCACTATCAACTCTAGCTAAAATTGAAAAAGCATTACCATCTTCTCCGATTAATTTAACTTTTATATTTGGATATTTTATACTCATTTTTAACCCCTTAAAATTCACAAAAAGTGCTTTTTAATTCATATCTTTGTTTTTTGCTATTATATTGAACTACAAATTTCCTACCTATAATATATCTTTCAAATAAAGGCACTTGTATAATGGTTTTATCTTCATTTATTTCAAGTATTTTTGCAATAGAGTAAGAGTTTATACCCATATTATAAATAGTCATAAGCTCTAAGATATTATCTCTTGCTAGATAATCTTTTTCTTTTAAAAGTCTTTTATACAAAAATTTAAATTCATCTTCTAAATCCTGCATAATTTTTTCTTTTAATTCTTCATCAGTATAGTTTTTAATCTCTTTCATTTTTTCTCCTTTTGTTGATTAAGCACACAATAGCTTGGCTTAGCTTATTGTGTGCTGTCATATTTTAGAAAGCTCTCCAACTACCACACCAACTAATAAAAAATCTCCATTTTTATAAAATATGTCTTTATATAAAGGGTTTAAAGAGTGTAAAATTACTCCATTATCTTGTTTTAAAACTTGTTTGATAAAAAGTCCATCTTTAGTATTGACCACACAAATGCTTTTGTTTTTAAAAGTTTTATTTCTATCTATTACGCAAATACTTCTATCTTTGATAATTGGCTCCATACTCTCACCATAGCAAGTAATAAACTCACAATCTTTTGTTTTAAAAAAATCTAATATCTTTTGATCTATTAATATGTTTTCAAAATCTAAAATATCATTAATACCACCTCCACCTAAGCTAGCATTGGTTTTATATAGTTTTAAAATTTTATATTTGTATTCACATTCTAATTGATCTTTTGGAGAGCTTCCATAAAAGAAGTAATTAATACTGATATTTCTTTTTTCTAAGAAATTTAAAATATGTGCGTAAGGAATAGAGTTTCTAAATTTCATAGAATTAAATGTATCAGGATTGATTCCCAATTCTTTAGCTATATCTTTTGTTTTTAATTCACACTTGCCTTCACTTGCAAGTATATCTTTTAACTTCTCGATTACTTCTTGCATTTGCATAATCAATCCTTTTATTTTAATTTAAAAGAATTTAACAAAAAATTGCAAAAAGCAATGAAAAGATTTTATTTTGAAAGGTTAATTTTCAGTCGCTAATTAACATTTTCTATTTATATAATCTTTTATATATTTTTTAGGAGATTTAAATAATATAACCATATTTTAACAACAGCTTATTAAAGATAATTTCACTTCGAATATGATGGATAATTAATATAATTTTATTTTAATTAATGATATAATAATTTACATGAGGAAAGTTTATAGTTTAAAAAAATATTGTTATTATTGCAATGTCATTAGGGCAAAATATCAAGTAAAAAAATATTTGAAAAATAAAAATAAGAAAAAAACAATAAGAAATAGTCTTTGTAAAAAAAACAAGCTATTTGAATATCAATCATTAGAACTTAATAAAAAAGATATAAACAAAATCATAAGTGATACTATAAAACTTTCAAAAAATCCAAAAGATTTTGTGATCAGTTTTAGAAAATTAGTAAAATTTGATTTAGGATTATGTCTAATTTTTACGAGCCTTTTAGAATATTTTAGTAAAACAAAAGAGATTAATTTTTACTTCAAAAAGTATTTAATGCCTAGAGATAAAAATATAAGAAATATGTTTATTCAAACTGGTATTTTTCAAATTTTATGTAATAAATCTGCTCCAGATCAAAAAGGTAAAATGTGTATTTTAAAAGTTTCTATCAATAATCAAGAAGAATTAAAGCAAATTCTTTTGAAAATTTCTAAAGAAATAATAGAGTTTTCTCTCAAAAAAATTAATATTTCTGACAACACTTATATGAAGAAACATTTAAATAAAATATTTGATGAGCTTTTGCTTAATGTGCAATCTCATGCTGATACTAATGAGTTAATATATTTAGCTGGTGAAATTCAAGAAGATGTGATAAAATTTGCAATTTTAGATAAAGGAATAGGTTTTGCTGGTTCTATTGAAAAGCGTAGTAAATTAACGGATAAATTTTTAGATAGATTAAAACGCCATAATGGAAATTATGTAAAAGTTATATTTGAATCTAATATTGAAAGACATAGAAGCTACTCTGGAGAAAATATTAGAAGGGGTAATGGAACAAAAAGATTGGAAGAGAGTATAAAAAAATGTAAAGGAGCAAAAATGCAAATTATATCTAAACAAGATTTTTATGAACTATATTATGATGAGAAAAGTATAACAAAATATAGTTCAAATAACTATAAGGTTGAAAAACATGGAGCAATTGGAACATTGGTAAGTTTTGAATTGCCTATAAAAGAACTTTTAAATAGGAGCTTAAATGATAATATTTAATTTTGAAAAAGAATATACATCAACACCTTACGCAAGAAATATAGAACACGATAAAGAAAAAAATGGTGAAGATTTTGAGAAAAATTATCTCTCAAAATGGATTGATGAAAAACAAGAAACTTTAATTAAGGTTGATAATCTTGAATTGCCGTTTTCTGATTCTTTTGTTGATGCAAGTTTTTGTAAATTAATTCGTCAAAACAAGGAGTTGTTTTATAAATATATTAAAATAGATGATAAGACAGATGACGAAAAAGACTTACTTAATACAATTAAAGAAGTATTAGCAAGGAAATAAATTATGATGGATTTTATAACAAATCTTGGTTATTCTTTAGGCGGAATAATAGGTGGTTGGCTTGTTACTCATTTTTATCATAAAAAAAACGAAAAAGAACAGCATGAACAACAAATTAAAGATAAATTAGAAAGTTTATGCGAGGAAATAAGGTATGCTTATAAGTCAAAAGGAGATAAACGAAAATCAAAACTTCAAGATATCTCATTTATAAGCGTTAAGATTCAAAGAAAATTATTAGGTCCTTTAGTTATGGATCTACAAGATATCCTTTATAAAAATTTAGATAGTAAAGAACAAACAATTTCTGAAGTGCTTCAAATATTTAAAAAACATTACCCTAAATACTTTGATTGAGTATTTTGGGTATTTTCTTTACTATCACACTCTTATCATTTTAATCCTTTGGGTGTTGAAAAACTTAAATTGTTAAAATTAGATGTGAAAATTATATAAATAATTTTAAATAAGCATAAAAAAATAGTAAGTATTTTATAATCTGTAATGTAAGATTTTTTATTTTTATATTAAATACGATTTCTAACGCCTCAAAGTTTTTTTAAAATACTTAAAAAAACGAGGCTTTGAATGCTAGATAAAATAAAATCATTTTTTAAAACACAAAAAAGAAATCAAGATTATCATACCTTAGAGTTCCTTTCAGAAGAAAAGGTAAATTCTGATGAGCTTTCTGCTGTAATTGCAGCTATATCAAACATAAGCGAAACTATAGCTTCTTTGCCATTAAATCTATACAAAAAAGAAAAAAATGGCTCTGTGTTAGCCATTAATCATCCTTTGTTTAATCTTATAAAAATTGCACCAAATGAAACCATGACACCATTTACACTTATAGAAGCTTTTATGGTGCAAATGCTTATTTATGGAAATGGTTTTTTATATCCTATGCGAAAAAGAAATGGGCAAATTTGCTCCATAGAACTTATAGAAAACAAAGATATTTCATTGTTTAAACAAAGTGGAAAATACTTTTATAGTGCATACTCTAGCAATGGCAGTGTTGTTTTAAGCTATGATGAAATAGTCAATGTTCCATACCACACAAAAGATGGTGTCAATGGAATAGCACCTTTAAGAAAAAGTAAAACCACAGCAAAGTTAGCTACAGCCATAGAACAACATGGGCTTAGCTTTTTTCAAAATGGTGCTTTTACAAGTGGTGTTATTACTGTTCCAAATGAGCTTAGTGATCAAGCATATGATAGATTGAAAAAATCATTTAAAGAAAACTATAGTCAAAAGAAAGCTTACAACATATCCATTTTAGAAAGTGGCTCTACATTTACTCAAACTACAAGCGCAAATAAAGATAGTCAATTTATAGAAAGCAAACAATTTCAGATTATAGAAATTGCAAGATTATTTAACATACCCCCGCATAAGCTAGGAGATCTTTCTAGAGCAACATTTTCTAACATAGAACAACAAGAAACAAACTACATGGTTCAAACAATCACGCCTCTTACTACAAAAATAGAACAAGCATTTAATCGCTTTTTGCTTACTAAAAGCGAATGGGGAAAATATTATTTTAAATTTAATATCAACGCTATTTTAAGAGCCGATAGTGCTTCAAGATGGGAAAGCTATACAAAAGCTTTAAACAATGGAGTTATGAGTATTAATGAGGTTAGGGCATTAGAGGAGATGAACCCAATTAGCAATGGAAATGAACATCTTATAGCATTAAATTTAGGAAAGTTAAATGCACTAAAGGATGAGGTTTGGGAGAAATAGAAGTAGAAGGTCTTGTAGAATTAATGAAAGATTTAAACACACTGAGTAATTCATCATTATCAAAAGCTGCTAGAAAAGGCGCTATGAGTGTAAGCAAGGAAATAGCTAAGGTTTATAAAAAAACAGCACCTAAAGAAAGTGGTCTTTTAAGATCAAGTGTTAGGGCTGTTACAAGTAGAAATTTAGAAAAAGGTGTTTATAGGGCAGCTGCTGTTGTATTTAAAAAGAAAAAAGTAAGCCAAAAAAGATATGAAAAACTAAAAGGTTTTAAAAAATGGACTTTAGAGAAAAAGAATAAAAAGAAAAATAAAATAGAGTATTTTTCTAGTGCTTATTATGCACATTTTTTAGAGCATGGATTTTGGCATAGAGGAGGAAAAAACAAAAAAGGTAAAACAAGTTTTGCAAAAGGATATAAAACTATGGAAAATGCTACAAAAAAAATAGAACCAAAGGTAGATATTTTAGTTCAAAACGAATTAGAAAAAGAATTAAAAAAATTAGGGTTTTAAATGAAAATGTACAAAGAATTTTTAGTCCGCTTTCTACAAAATTTAGAAAATGAATTAAAACTAGATATTTATCCTATAAAAGCAACTATAGAAAGTAAAGAAAATTTTATAGTTTATGAAATAAGCAATGAAGAAATAGTTTTAAGTATTGATAATAAATTATTAGTAAAAGAAATAGAAATATCCCTTACCATATATAGCAAAAAGTATCAAAAGTTAAGAAATATAAAAGAAGATTTGGAAAATTTATTGTTTAGTATAGATAAAAAGCCAACAGATATACTCATAGCCGGAGAAGATGAAGAAAATGGTTTTTTTCAAAGTAATATGTTTTTGACTTTTAAATTTTAATACGCTTTCTAACGCCTCAAAGTTTTCTTAAAATCTATTTGTATTTTATTGCAAGGAGAACCAATGCCAAAAGAAAAAATAATTTCAGAAGCACCAGATGTTCAAGGTCTTAGAGTATTAGTTTTATCTCGTGCTATGGAAACAGCTGGATCTACACCAGTACAAGCAGGTTTTTTAACTAGCATTTCAGGACTTAAAGGAGGAAGTAGGGAAAGTCAAAAATTAAGCCCAATTAATGACAGAGATTATGAAGAAATAAATGCAGTAGGTAAAAAAACAAGTGCCACTGTGAATATGTCTTTGCTTTATAAATTTGTAAAAGATGGAAAAACGCAAGATTTTGAAGGTGTAAATTATCTTGAAAAGGCTTTTGAAGAAAATGAAGAAGTTTTTATTATTGTTGAGGTTAATGATGAAAGAAAAACAACTTTAAAAATCAAAATGAAAATAACGGGTTTTGAAGTTACCAGCGAAGCTAATAATAAATTTAGCGCAAATATTACAGCAGAAAAAATAGGAGAAGCAAAAGATATTACTCCTTTTAGATTTGAAGAAGGAGATAATATAGAGCATACTAGCGATGCGTTAAATGTAGGTGATGTTTATGCGGATAAAAAATCAAAAACGATCTATTACTATCCAAATCCAAGCACACTAAAAACGCCACAAACTAATGATGAAAGACTTGTATATATCTTTGATAGCGTTAGGGGTGTGTGTCCATATGCTAATAAGCAGATTTTTAATGAAAGTAAAGAATTTATAGATAGTGAGCAAGAACATGAGGATAAATGGGTAAAAGAAGATAATGAAAACATCATTCATGAAATCAAAAATGAGCCAACTCAAGGTCAAACCTATGAAGAATTAAAAGGCAAGACAATTTATTTTTATCCAAATCCTTTATCTCTTACATATCCAGCAAATAAAGATATAAGAAAAAAATACACATGCGATGGAAGCAGTGGTGTGGCTTCATCTGCCACTGAAGAAGAATTCAACATTAACAAATTTACACAAAAAGGAAGAAAAAAATGAATTTAAAAGATTTTTTACAAAACAATTCTCTTAAAACAAAGGAAATTAATATTGATGGCATTGATGAAAAAATAACCATAAAACAACTTTCTATGTTAGAGCAATATGAGCTTATGAAAAATCATAAAATAGAGTTTAAAAAAGATAGTAAAGATGGTGATGATATTAATGAAATCAATATAGAAGCCATAAGCAACAACTCTAATTTTAGAACCGAAGTTGTCTTAAAAGGACTTGTAGAGCCAAGATTAAGCAAAAAAGAAATTACACAGCTTAATCAAGCTGCACTCGCTGTTATTTCTAAAATAGCTGATGAAATTTTAACCTTTAGTGTAGAAGTCCCAAAGCAAGAGAGCAAGGGCGATTAAAATATCGCCTAGCCCTTGCATTAGGAAAAACAATAGGCGAACTAGAACAAAGCATTACCCAGGCAGAATTTAATGAGTGGATGGAGTTTTTGTCTAATGAGCCTTTAGCTTGCGATAGAAATGAAATACAAATTAGTATTTTGCTTAGTATGATTGCATCTTTTATGGGAGTTAAAAACAAATGTGAAGATTTTTTACTAAGTGAGCATTTGAAGCCATCAATTAAGCAAAGTGCTAATACAAATCAAAATATAGATTTAAAAAAATTAGGTTTAGATTTTTTAGAACTTTTAGGATAATAAACTATGATCAATCTCCACGATAAATTCTTTTTCATTTGGGTTTTCTTGCAAAATTTGACAAAACTGAACTTTTATATCGTGATTAAAAAGATTGTTTTTTATACCAAATTGCATAGCTTTTGCACTAAGCAGAACAATTTGGGGTTTGTTTTCTTTAAGAAAAATATCAACAGCTTTAGTAAAGCTAGCAAGTTCCTCATCAATAATCTTTTCTTGAAATTCTTTTTTACTCTTAGTTTTAGCCATAAAAAACACCACAAGCAAAAACAGCAAAGTTATAAAAGTAAGTGGCTCATAAGAGTAAAAAAACATTCTAATACCTTTTTTTGTTTTCATTCTAGCTAAATTATATATAAAAGGAAATTAAAGTGGCAAAAAATGTAAAAGTTAGTATAAGTGTTGATACAAATAAAGGAGTGGTTAGTGTTAATAAGTTAAACCAAAGCTTTGTTAATCTAAATCAAAAAACAAAAGATACCAAAGAAAGCTTTTTGGGTCTATCTAAAGCGATACTAGATATGAATGCACATTTTGTGCAAAGCTATCATGGTTATAAAGCTATGTTTGATAGCGTGAGTAATTATGCCAAATCTTTTATAGAATTAAATGCTCAATATGAAAAAACAAAGAAGAATATAGCTTCCTTAATAGCTGTAAATTCATCCAATGTCACATCTTTTGGTAAGACACTAAATATACAAGAAAAATATCAATTGTCATTAAAACAAAGTGCTAAAACACTAGAGCAGTTTAATAATTTATCTGCTAAGTCAGGATATGCTGTATCAGATTTAGCGGATATTTTTTCTAGTTTTTATGCAGGTGCTTCAAAAAATATGAATTTTGATGAAAGTATAAAATCTTTTGAAAATTTAATGCAAACTCTTAAAATATCAGGTCTTGGAGTAGAACAGCTGAAAATGACAATAGATGGTCTTGGAGATGGAGCTGTATTATCAAGTTCTGATCTTGGTAGGTTTTTAAAACAAATCGGACTTACTAACGAAGCTATTAAAGAAGCTAATGCAAGTGGTAATCTATATAATTTAATTATTCAAAAAACAAGTGAAAATGTTAAGGTTGCTCAGCTAGCTCTTGGAGGATATGAAGATAATGTTAGACTTCTAAAGTCAAATATAGATAAATTAAAAAGAGAGCTGAGTAAGCCTATATTTGAAAGTGTAAATGAAAGCTTGTTAAAGCTAAATATTTACATGGAAGAAAATAAAGATAGTATTTCTAGTTTTATTAAAACTTTTCAGAGTTTAACACCTATACTTATTAATGTTTCTTTGGCTTTTGCTAGCTTAAAGGCATACTCTAAAATAGCTCCGATTTTATCTAAAGGATTTTTAGAACTAAAAGCTTCGATACTAGATACTAAAAATGCTTTATATCTACAAAGAGTCGGGTTGCTTTCTAATACTCAAAGTATAAATGAAATAAATAAAAGAACTATTGTTTTATCTAGTGGATTTAAAGCGTTATCAAATGTTGCCAAGAATGCTATACCTTTAGTTTTAATAGAAAGGTTGTTTGCTATAGAAGATGCTTTGGATAAAGCGTATGAGAAAACAGAAAAGTTAAATTCTTCTTTTAAAAGAAGAATTGAAATTTTAGATATAGAAGATTTGAAAAAACAAAAAGAGCAATTAGAAAAAGAGTTGGAAAGTATATCAGATATTGGAAGCTTTCAAAACACAATAGGAAATTTTTTAAAAGAATATTCATTTGAAATCATAGGAGATGATTATAAAAAAGCAATCTCTTATCTACAAAAAATAGATTTTTCTTTTATGGGGGCTATTAGAGAACAAAGTGTTGAAGATGCAAGAGAGATAGCAAATATTGCTCAAAAAATAGCATTTTTAGATGATAAAATTAAGCAAAATGCAAAAGAGGAAGTAAAACTAAAGAGTGTAGAAAAGCTCAATAAGGAGTTAAAGGATGCAGTTGAATTAATAACAAAAATTCAAATTCCAAAAATAGAAAGCCAAGAGTTAGAAAAAACAAACAAAGCTTTAGATGATTTAAATAAAAAATTATTAGAACTTGTCAGTATTAATAATTGGGAGCAAAATAATGCTTTAGTAGAGCAGGTAAACACTATATCTAATGCATTAGCTCATGCTGTTAAAGCTGATGAGGTTAAAAGAATACTAGATCAAGAAGAAAAAGCAAAACTTGCTCAAGAAAAGCATACTCAAATCATAAAAGAGCAAAATCAAGCACTCAAAGAACTTTCACAAATCACTATGAGTGAGTATGAAAAAAGCTTGGAATCTATCAATGAAAAATTAAAACATTTCAAAGAAATAGGTTTTGATAGTAAAACTATACAAAAAGCTAAAGAAGAAATGATTATAGATCTTGATTTAAAAGAGAGTGAAAAAGAATTTCAATCCTATAAGAGTTTAATGCTTGAATTTTATGAAAGTGTTGGTAAAAAACAAGAAGCTTGGGCTTTGAAAGAAATAGAATTAAGAGAGAAATTTGTAGATATTTTAGATAAAGAAGATCTCCAAAAACTTATAAAGACGCAAAAAGAAGCTTTTCTAAATGTAGAAAAAAATGCATCAAAAACATTTAAAAATGTAGAAAATGATTATCTTAAGATGATAGCAAATATGCAAAGAACCATAGAAAGTCGTTTTTTTGATTTTATAGAAGGAAAAATAAAAAATTTAAAAGAATTATTCATAGGTTTAGGCAAATCTTTAGTTATGGATATGCTATCACCTGCTATTAGTTCTATTAGCGGATCAATATCAGGCATTTTTACAAATTCATTAACGGGTGCGAACAATTCTTATCAAAATGTTAGTTTAATTTCTCAAGATTTAGGTTTAAAAAAAGATAATAATGGAAATTTTACCGGTGTTATAGATGGTAAAGAAGTTATTATATCTTCTAATGGAGAGGTTAAAAAAGGACAAGATGTGTTAAATGGTGTATCTAATGTGCTAAGTGGATTTAATGCATTAGAAGGTATTTTAAGTGGCTCTACATTTGAAAAAATACAAAGTTTTAGCAGTTTTAATTTTAGCAGTATTGGTGATAGTTTTACTTCTGTGTTTCAAAATTTTTCTAATTTAATAAAAAATATAGGAACACTAGGAAGCAATATTTTAAGTTTAGGAAGTGCATATCTTGGTAGTTTTTTTGGAGGGACTGCTTTAACTTCTTTTAGTTCTGGTGCTTTATGGAGTTCTTTAGGTATTGGTGGTATAAATGGAGCTTTAGCCGGTGGTATTGGTTCTACTTTGGGTTTTGTTGGTGGTTTAGCTACTAATGCATTAAGTGGTGGTCTTTTGGGTTATGGTATAGGAAAGCTTGGAGATATGTTATTTAAAGCTGATACTCATGCTGGAAGTGGTGGTGCTATAGGAGGAGTTTTGGGTTCTTTAATAGCACCTGGTATAGGTACTTTGGTAGGTGGTCTTTTAGGTAGTGTTATAGGTGGAATTTTTGGAAAAACTAAAGCTACCGGAAGTGGTCTAAGACTTTGGCAAGATATAAATTTTAAAGATCATTTTTCACAAGGAAATTTGCAAAGCTATATTGATTATCAAAAGAAAGGGTGGTTTAGTAAAAAAAGTTGGACTGAATATCAAAATATAAATGATAGAAAGATAAAAGAACTTAATCTATTTTTGGATAATCAATATGCATTATTAGAAAGGTTAGGGGCAAATTTAGACAAATACGAAATAAACGCAGGGAAATATAGTGGCAATTCTCTTATAGATACAGCCGTTCCAAATGCTTTATTAAAAAGTTTTTTAAATACTGATGATAATGAATTAATTAACGAACAAATCAAAGCCATACAGCAAGCTGCTAAAGAAGCAAATATATCTTATGCACAGCAACTTTCTAAGCAATTTGGTCAGTTTATGAGTATGCAAAGTAATATTTTAAGTCAAATATATAAAAATGATCCTGTGAAGGTGGCAAAAATTACTCTAGATGATACCATGTATGCACTAAAAACTGCCATTAGAAATGTAAGTGGTGGTTTTGATATCTTAGGGTTAAAAGAAGATGAATTTAAAAATATTTCACAAATTTCACTAGATAAACTTAATGAGGCTTATAATGAAAGCTTAAGAAATGATTTCTCAACTGAAAATGTAGAAGCTTGGGAGCAATTATTACAAGCTTTAGCAAGTGCAAATGAGCAAGTAAATAACATCTTGCAAACCATTATTAATAAAACAAGTGAATTAATGCAGATAAATCAAAGTTTTGCAGGTGTTAATGGATTGGATACTAGTGTTTTTAAAGTTAATGATTTGCTTAATCAGTATGCTACTATAATGGGTGGATTAAAAGATGATCTAAGTAAAGAAGAACAAGATATTTTTAAAGATATTTTTAGTGCTAATGATAAGTTGTTAGAGCTTGGATATGAAGGAATAAATGATTTTTTAAGCACTGGTAATACTGAACTTAGAAAACAATTAATAGCCATTATCACTTCCTTTGAACAAATAATGAAAGAGCAAGGTGGTTTAGTTTTTTCATCAGAGCATTTGAATGAGTTAGCTAAGGTTGATGAGCTTATAAAAGCATATGAAGATGAGAATTCAAAAGAATATGCCAAAATTAAAATTAATGAAAACAATAAACTTTTAGAAAATTTAAACAATCAAAAAAATATTTTATCATCTCTTGCTAGCTTTAGTGATAATTTGATTAAGCAAACTATTCAAACACCTCAAATGATAAGTAAAAACTATGAAAAATTACTAAAAAAAGCTAGCGATGATTTTAAAAATAATAATTTTAATTCATCTTCCTTTGAAGAACTAAAGCAGGCAGCAAGTGCCAAAGCAAATGACTTAAGAAATTCATCATCTTATGAAGAATATCAATTTCAAATGTTAAAAATGGCTAATGATATGAAGGATTTAGGAGGTGAAGCTGATTTAAATACAATACAAGATGAGATTGCCAAAATCACATTAGAAAATGAAAAATTAAATGAAAAACTTCAAGAAACTATAAAAGATACATCTTCTATGACTTTAGAAGAATTAAAAAAATATAGAGAAACTCTTTTAGAGCAAAGCCAAAAAGAAGTTCAGGAAATGATTAAGTATCTTGGAAAAGATTCACCTATAGCAAAATACTTAGAAGGTATGATTAAAGAATTAAAAAATGGTAGTACTTTAAGTGTGGCTGCTATAGAAAATTTAAAATATGCTTTGCTTGCGTATCAAAACAATTCTAATAAAGTAGATAGTGAATTAAATCAAGAAATAAAAAACCCTAATAAAAAAGCGCTCGCTTTTGCAGATGGTGGAATAATAACACAAAAAACAAATGCTATTATAGGAGAAAATGGATATCCTGAGGCAGTTATTCCGTTAAAAGATGGTAAGGGATTAAAGGTTGATGTTTCTAATATATTTGAAAGATTAGAAACAGCTCTTTCTAAAGGTATAGATAATGGCTTTAAGCAATTAAATTCTAAATTTGATGGATTAATTACAAAAGTAGACAATGTAGATAAAGGCATTAAAAGACTTTGTATGGATATGTCAATTCTTACAAAACAAACAAGAGAAATTGTAGAAAGGATTGAGAAATGATTATAGTAAGACCTTTGGAGTTTATCATAGAGCAAAATACCATAAGCAAAGATAATACAGCTATTTGGGATAAAGATAAAACATATAAGATCAACGATGAGGTTTCTTTTAAGGGATATATTTATAAAAGTGCTAGCGATGAAGACAAACATGAAGAACCAGATGTTTATTTCGATAAATGGGTAAAAATGCGTCCTACAAATGAAAATGCATGTTTTGATGATGAGGTAAATACGCAAAGTAAAGACAATAAAACTTGGAGTGTTATTATAGATGTTATAGAAAGTTTTGATGCCTTAGCTGTATTAAATGCCAATTTATCCAAGATTAAAATACAAACATTGGATAAAAGGGTTATTTATGAAAAATCACTATTTTACAGAAAATCTCGCACATGGTGGGAATATTTTTTTGGTAGATTTAAGATCAACAAAGATGATTTTATATTTTTTAAATATCCCATTAATTCTAAAATAAAAATAACATTCTATGCTCTAAATGATATTGCTAATGTTGGACATATACTTTTGGGTAAAAAAGAAAAATTAGGTATTACTATACACCCTGCTAATCTTACTTATCTTAATTATTCTAAAACAAACACAAATGAATGGGGGCATACTACTGTAGTAGATGGTAAAAAAGCGAAATTTTTAGAATTTATAGTTGCCTTAGAAAAAGCTCATTTTGATTACTATGATGATTTAATTGAAAGCATTTATAATAAAAAGACACTATTTATTGCAGATGAAAGTGAAAATGGGTTTAAAAAACTGACCACTTTTGGTATTTTAAAAGATTATTCAGCTCCTATTGAAGACTATGACTTTTTACAAATTAAATTAAATATACAAGGTTTGATATAAAATTTTTATATCAAGCTAACACGCATTTAAACGCCTCAAAAAATTTATAAAATCTATACAAAACATATTTTAAGGAAAAATATGAACTTTGTTAGATCAGATACTGCAAAAATAAGAAATATAGACAATGATAATAATATATTAAGTTTTGTCATGATTTCAAATTCTAATGCTTGTAAGCGTTGGGATTGGGATATGGGTGAATACCTTGAGGAATTAGATATCTCCGGTGCAAGATATAACGAATTAAGAACGCTTTTTACAGATCATAATCCGAGCGTAGATAATGCTATAGCAAAAATTGAGAATATAAGAGTTGAAAATAACGAATTAGTTTGTGACTGTATTTTTGCAAAAGATGAGAGAAGTCAAAATATTTTTAAAAAATACAAAGATGGAATTTTAAGTGATGTATCTATCGGATATAAAATCTTAAAACAAACTATAGATAAAGACAGCAATCCCAAGAAAGTACTTGTAAATGAGTTTGAAATTTTTGAACTTAGTGCTGTTTGGAAAGGTGCAGATAAAAATGCAAAAAAACGCTTTTTTGATGAGCAAACACAAAAAGAAGCTAAAGCTTTAGCTCAAGCAAGAGAACGCGAGCTAGAGCTTATGATTAAAACACTTTAAAGGAGAGATAATGCAAAAAATAAGAGAAGAAATAGGTGCTTTACATAAGCAGATGTTAGAGCTTTCTAATAAAGCAAAAAATGAAAAAAGAGCATTTAGCACAGATGAAGAACAAAAATATAATGAAATGCTTAAAGATTTTGAAAGCAAACGCAGCGAGCTTTTAAGACTTGAAGAAGAGCAAAAAAGAGAAAAATTTTTAAATGAAGTTACAAGTATAAGATTAGAACAAAATCCACATCCACAAAAAGAAGAAGAAAGAGACTCTATGAGATCTTTTGTTAAATACTTAAGAAGTGGAGTTATAGACACATCTTTGCAAAGAGATGCATTAAACGAAGCTTCAGGTGATAAAGGCGGTGTTTTAGTTCCTACAACATTGCAATCAAAAATTAGATCAAAATTGACAGATCTTAGTGTAATTAGGAAAATAGCTACTGTGCAAAAATCATCCACAAATCAAGATATACCTATACTTGAAGATATAAGTGGTTTTGGTTGGATTGATGAAATGGCTAGTTTTAATGAGGCAAGTGCTTCTTTTTCAAAATTAACTATTGGAGCATACAAATTGGGAGGTATTATTAAAATTAGTGAAGAATTACTAAATGATAATATCTCAAATTTAGAAAGTTTTTTAATTAGAAAGAGTGCCGAAAAAATTGCACAAGCAGAGGAAGAAGCATTTATAAAAGGCGATGGAAATAAAAAACCAACAGGTATTGTAAATACAAAAACAAAATATGAATTAGCAAGTAATAGTGGCATTACAAGCAATGATGTAATTGATGCATTTTTTACATTAAAAAGTGCATATAGATCTAATGCATGTTGGCTTGTTGGAGATGATTTTATGAAAGCTCTTTATAAATTAGTCGATGGAGATGGTAGACCTTTATGGATGCCAGCGCTTAGTTCTGGTGGATATGACACTATTTTAGGTAAAAAAGTAATCTATTGTTCTTCATTAGATGGTTTTGGTGCTAATAAAATTCCTGCTATCTTCGGTGATTTTAGTTTTTATGAAATTTGGGATAGAGAAACTATGAGCTTTACGAGATTAAATGAATTGTATGCTCAAAATGATTTAGTTGGAATTAAAGTTAGATCAAGACTTGATGCTAAATTAATCACAGATGAAGCAGTTTGTAAAATAGTAACTCCTTCTTAAAGTCTAAGTCATGAAAAAAGTTGAATTTTTATTTTGTTTAAGTGGTGATGTTTTTTATAGAAAAGGTGATGTGGTAGAGCTTAATGATAAAGAAGCTCTACAACTTCAAAAGAGAAATATTGTAAAGATACTTATAGAACAAGTAGATGAGCAAGTAGATGAGCAAGTAGATGAACAAGTAGATGAACAAGTAGATGAGCAAGTAGATGAGCAAGTAGATGAAGCTCAGCAAAAACAAAAAGGTAAGGGCAAAAAATGATTATTAAAGAATTAAATGCACCTGAAAAAACTCTTATAAACATAAAAGAATTAAGAGAATTTCTAAGAATAGATAGTGAAGTTTTTGATGAAAGCATAAAGCAGTCTTTAAAAGCTGCCATAACAGAATTTGAAAACAGAACTAATCGCATATTGGTTAAGAATAATTATGAAATATCTTTTTTCAATGAAAGAGTTGTGTTAGCCCCATTTAATTCTTTAGAGAATGCACAATTCAAAGCAGAATTTAAAACAAATTCCAATGTTTTGTATTGTGAAGGTAGTGGAAGAATGATTGTTAATTTAGGTTATGAAGAGCTTCCAGAAGATATAAAGCTTTGGCTTAAAAACTATTGTTTGCACGCTTTTGAAAACACAAGTTTTCCTAATATAAGTAAAGCTCTTATCAATAGATATAAAATATCCTTCTTCTAAGGTTGTTAAATGAAAGCAAAAGAACTTAAACATCGTTTAAAAATATATAAAAAAATGCAAAGTAAAAATGAATTTCAAGAGCTAGATTATGATGAGGTAGTTTTTATAAAAGAAATATTTGCAAGTTGTAAAAATTTAATCGTTGAAAATAAAGAACAAGGCAACATAACAAACAAAACTTCTTTTTGCGAGTTCGAAGTTAGATTTTTAGAGCTTGACATGTCTTATCTGATCGAGTTTGAAGGTGATAGATATGAAATTTTAAGCATACAAGATGAGGGTATGAGTAAAAGATTTTTAAAAATAAAAGCGAGAAAAATAGATGATTACAACTAAAATCAGTCAATTACCATCACCACCAGATTTAGAAAATCCTATAGATTTCGATAAGCAAGCAGATGCCTTTGTAAGATCTTTAAACCCTTTTGGAAAAGAATTAAATAGCTTGTCAAAAGAAATTAATGAGCTTAGTGAATTTATTTCTCAAAAATCAGATGAATTGGTGTCTTTTATAAACTTAAAACTAGAAGAGATTGATTTAGAGGCAAATGAAGAAAAATTAAAACTCTTAAAATATGCAAAAGAATTAGAGCAAGCCTTATTTTTACATACACAAAATAAAACAGAAGAATTGCTAAGTTTGATAGATGAAAAGGGTTTTGAAATTATAGAAAGAATAAATGATAATTACTTAGGGGCTGATTACACTGCTTTAAGTCAATCTTTAGCTCATAATATTTCTATTGAGCGTTTTTTATGGGAAAGCAATATGATAAAGCTTAGCCAAAAAGAAATACCTAACAATGAGCAATTAATCATTGAAGTTTTAAACAACAAAGAAGATACTAAACATACTATAAAAATTTTAAAAGACTTATTAGATCTGCTTAATATGCAAAATGAAATAAATCAAATTTTTAAAGGAGAAGAATAATGAATCAAAAGCCTACACCTCTTATGCTTTATACAATTTTAGAACAAGCAAGTAAAGATATCATAGCTATAAGAGAATACTTGTACAATAGCAAAGAAAAAATAGATGAACATATATTAGAACATATTGATAAATTTGAAGAAAAGGTAAAAGAAGCTATAGCTTCTTATGAAGCTTTAAGCAAAGAAAAGCTTGAAATTCTTGAAGAACTTTATAAGCAAGTGGTTTATCCTTTTGATTTTGCAAGTAGTGATAATGAGCCGGTTAATCCTAAATTAAACCAAATATGGTTTAAAAAATCAACAGCACAAATATTGCAATTTTTACAAAATCCGACAATAAACTTTATTCAAAAAACACCACCAAGTCAAAAAAAAGAAGGAAGTGTTTGGTTTAAACCTCTTGATGATGAAAACATTATGCAAGGGGAGATTTATGTTTGTGAGAAAGTTTTAGATAATAAAGCTTGGGTTAATCCTGCTTTGCCAAAAGAATTAAAACCTGCTTTTATCAGCGAAGAAGAACCAAGTAAGGCTAACTTGGGTGATATTTGGAAAAAACAAAGCACCGGAGAATATTTTGTATATGTACAAACTAGTAGCGGTAAAACTTGGACAAGTCCTGAAAATCCAAGTGTTTATATTCCAACTCACACCAGCGAAGAAGAACCAAGTAAGGCTAACTTGGGTGATATTTGGAAAAAACAAAGCACCGGAGAGTATTTTATACATATAAGAACAACAGATGATAATGCTTGGATTTTAAAGCATGATTTAAAGATAGAGCCATATATTTGGGTTGATCAAAAAGATGAAAATATTAAATATATACTTTCTTTGCTTGGTGATTTGCAAAATAAAGATGATGTTCAAGAAAAACATGAGAATGAAGTATTAGAAAAAGAACAAGAATTAAATAGTAAAAAAGATGAATTAGAAAATATAAAAAATCAAATTCAAGAAGAGCTTAACAAAGTTCCACCTGGCGATGTATCTTCTTTAGAAGAAGAAAAAGCAAGACTTGAAGAAGAGATTAATCAAATTCAAAAAGATTTAGATGAAAAAAAAGAGGAATTGGAGGCTATATTAGAAGAAAAAAGACTTGTAAATAAAAAAATGTTAGATGAGGCTTTGAAAACAAAAGTTTCTATAGAAGGAAACAAGACAATAAACGGAAATATAACTTTAAGTGGTGCTTTAACGGCAAATGGAACTACTAATTTAAATGGAAATACTACTTTTAAGCTTATTCCAAATTGTGCAGTTAATCCAACAGCTGATAATCATTTAGCTAGAAAGTGGTATGTAGATTATGGTGGTGGTATTAAAAATTTAGGAACAGTAGGTTCAACAAACATAGACTTAAGACAAGCTCAACATTTTATTTTAACAGCAAATGCAAATACAGAGTTGGGTATAGCTAATTGGGGTGGGGCAGGTAAAAGTGGAACCATAACCATAAATAATTGTCAAAACATAAAATCTTTTAAAGCACCATTTAAATTTAGAATAGCACAAAGTGGTTTTAGTGGAACTGAGACCTTTGCTTATTTTTGCATAGCAGCAAATAACATCAGATTAGTAAGGTCTTAATATGAATACTCTAATGCTTGCAAATTCAATATTTCAAGTTAATTTACCTCCAGAACTTGGCGGAGGCGTGGCTAATTATAATTATATGTTTAGTTTAAATAATCTAGTAAGACCTAATGAATATGTTGTGCCTGCTAATTTAGCAAATAAAGAAGTTTTAGTTGTAGGAGAAGTTTGGACTGCAAACAACATGAATAATAAAACTTCAGCAAATTCTATTGATATAACTTGGAATAATTATGCTAATTCGCATCGTTTTTATGGTCCATCAAGATCATACACAGCTAATAAAAAAATACCAGTGAAAGCAAAAATAAAATTTGGAGCTATAAACTCAAATAAAATTAGATTTTCTTCATATCAAACAGGTAGTCACAACGCACAAGCAGGGTGGAATACTAGCGATTGTAATTTGCAATGTCGTGGAAACTTGACATTTTATTATAACTAAGGAGGAAAGATGTTTTACAAGATAGATGATAAGGCTTTTTTTAATGAAGATGTGTATTTAAAAAAAGTTATTATTAAAGTAGATGAGGAAGAATTAGAAGGAGAAGATACTTATTTTTTAAGTAAATTAAATGATGATGAGCTTAAAGCTCTTGGTTTTGCTAGAGTGAGTGAGCAAGAATTGCCAAGTTTTGATGAAAAAAGCCAAGAGCTTGTTAGAAAAGAAGAATTTGATGAGCTAAGTAATATCTTTCATATAAAATACGAAGTACGCCAAAAAAGCTTAGAAGAACTAAAAACAATCAAGCTTGATGAAATAAGAGCTAAAAGAGATGAAGCTTTAGAAGGCGGACTTATTTATAATGAGCATGCTTTCCAAACAAGAGAAAAAGACAAACTCAACATCAATGGAGCTGTAACTAATTTAATGCTTGATATGCAAAGTGGAACTAACTCAATTTCTGAAATCATTTGGATTGATATAAATGATGAAAAAGTAACTTTTACACCACAAGATTTTTTAAAATTTGCTTCAATGGTAGCTTTTCATACCCAAGAAATTACCTTTAAAGCAAATATTTTAAAAGAAAGAATAGAACAAGCTGAATCTGAGCAAGATTTAGAAGCTATTGTTTGGGAGGATTAATATGTCACATTTAGAAAATTCAGCCAATATAGCTTTATTTGGAGGTTCTTTTATCTTAGCTTTTTTCTTTCAGTTTTTAGCATATACTGGTATTAAAGAAGCTCAAGCTTTTACTTTGTTTATTATTTTTATATTTTCAGCAATAGTAGGTTTTTGCAGAACTTTAGCTTTAAATGAGAGTACTAAAGTTTATACCTTTTCTGATCTTTTGTCAAAGTTTTTAATGTTAGGAATACCTTTTATGTTTGCTTTGGGTGCAAAGCAAATAGATGCTTTATATTATTTTGTAGATTATAGTTTTAGCTTCTTGATTTTAGGAGAAATCCTTTCTGTAATGATTAATATTCAATGTATAAAAACAAGAAAGGCAATAGCTGAAGTAGACATTTACAATATTGCAGTTGAGAAAATAAAGAATTTTTCAAGCGGTTTTTTAAAAACAAATACTTATATAAAAGAAGAAGAAAAGGGTAGGCAAGATGATAAGAAAAACACTTAAAAGAGTTATAGTTAAACCTTTTGGTAAAGATAGATTTGAAGTTGTAAAAGAATTTGAAGTTAGTTTGTGTGGTTTAAATTTTATCGTGCCAAAAGGCTTTATTAGTGATGGTGCTTCAGTGCCACGCATTTTTTGGAGTATTTATCCTCCATATAAAAGTGAGTATTTTAGTGCTAGCATCGTGCATGATTATTTATGCCAAAAAGCATATTCAAAAGATGATTATAAGTTAGCAGATAAAGTTTTAAAAGAAGCTATGAGTGAGCTTGGTTGCTCTAAAGTAAAGACTTTTATTTTTTATCATGCGTGTAATACATTCCATGTGGTTAAATGTTTTTTGAAAGGAATTTAAATGCACAATATATTAGAAGAAATTAGCAAAAACACAAAAGAACTAAATAAAGATTTTGATGAGAGTTTGAAAGTTTTAAAAGAGCTTTATAAAAATGGAGTGAAATTAGATGATGAGCAAGTTAAAAAAAATATATTAGAAATTTTAGAAAATGGCAATTATAAAGGCGAAAAAGGCGATACCGGAGATGATGGACAGAGTGCTTATGAACTTTGGCTTAACAAAGAAGGTAATGCAGGAAAAAGTGAAGATGAGTTTTTAGCTTCTTTAAAAGGCGAAGGTGTTTCCAAAGAAGAATTACAGCCTATAGTGGAAGAAATTGTAAGTAATCTACCACAAAAAGATGCAGGTTTTATCACTTCTTATGAGTTGCCAAATCCTGATATAAAAGCTGAAGTTGGAACACTAATAAATTATGTTAACGAGGAAAGCTCTACTATTTATTTATGCATAAGAAATCAAGGAAAAGGTTCAGTATGGCTTGATTTGTTTTCTAAGAAAAAGTTAGCTAATGAAGAATATACAAAAATAAAATTTAAAGTCCGAACTTTATCAGGGCAATATGGTGGTTGTTTGAGTGATGTGTTATTTGCTTTTTCTAACGGCTTTGCTCATACTGTAAAACTTGATGAGAGTTTAAGCACAAATTATGATGAAGGTAATTTTATTATACAAAAAAGTGGTTTAGGTGGAACTTCTAATGCCGCACAACCACAAAGAATAGATTGTCTTTCTCAAGTATTAACTAAAGATGAAGTTTTAGGAAAAATTAAAACAACTGGTATTTATAGATCTACTCATAATATCCATCAATCTTTAATGCGTTATTTTAATTTTGACAATACTGCTGCAAGTGGTCAATCTTGGACAACTTGTAGCTTATGGAATTCAAATGGAGAGTATGAGGTAGAAATCATGCTTTTTAACGATGAAGTTCCTAATAAATTTTTTGCAAGAGGCACTGGGTATTATGGACAAGTTTATATACATAGTTTAAGTGTTGAAAAGATTATCGCAAAAGCTGATGTAATTAAAGAGATTATTCCTTATGAAGTTCAAGTTTTACCACCTTTTGGCACTGCCAAAGAAAATGAAAATCACGCTGGGTATATTTTTGAAAATGCAACTCAAGCTGAGTTCAATAATCAAACAAATACAAATAATGATGAAAATAATCTTTATAAAGATTATGGGAGATATGCAAATTTGTTTTTAATTACACCAAAAGGAGAATAAATGAAATTAAAATTAACTAGAAAGTATTTAAGAAATACTTGTGTCATAGGAGAGTTTAAAGTTTTAGATGAAAAAGAAAATATTCTTTTTGAGTGTTTTTCTTTGGAAGAAGATAAAGAAGGGATTGAAAGAGAAAAAGACTTAAGAGTTCCTGCGGGAGTTTATAATCTAAAAAGACATACGCTATCTAGTTTTAATGATAAAGGTAAAAGGGTAGTAGCAGGAGTTAAAGTTTTAAACGATGATGATAGCGTTGTAAATATCTACAACGATGATGTGCCTTTTGATAGACACATTTTAATACATTGGGGAAATACTGACAAAGATACAAAAGGTTGTATTTTACTAGGTTTAACTAAGAGCGATGAAAGTGTCGGACAAAGCAGACAAGCTTGTAAAAAATTATATGATTTGTTATATCAGCAAGATTTATCAAATATAAAATTAGAAATTACAAATAAATTTTAGAAAGGAGATAAAAGTTTAAGTAGGCCAAAGGTGGTATTCTAGCTCCCCTTTTTAAAGGGGAAATCAAAGCTAATAAGCCTTGACTATAATTATACAAAGTAGTATAATTATTACTAGAATTTTATGGTTCAATTTAATCACCACCTAACTGAGTGTTGATTAACACCAAAGGCGGCCACCTTTGGTGTTCCACCCTTTGAAATTATACTCAAATCTTACTTAAACTTCTAAAATAAGAAATGATAAATCTTTTATTTAAAAATACAAAGCTTTATATTGCTTTAGCTCTAATGCTTATGCTTAATGTATTTTTATATCTTAAGCTAGATAGCACAAACGCAAAATTAGAAAAAAGTCAAAGTGATTTAAATTTAGCTTTGGGTGTAAATAATGAACTCACGAGTATTACTCAGGAGCTTAAAATAAGACACGAACAAGAGCTAAAAGCACTATTTCATGCAAATACTCAAAAAAATCAAATCAAAACGAGGGTTGATGATGTTAAAAACTATATATCCAAAAGCAATGAAACTAATACCACTAAGCTTTTTAATGCTATGCTTGATAGGTTGTGGGAGCAAAACACAAGTATTAACCAAAATACAAATTCAAAAAGTGCAAATACCAAATGAGCTTTTAGAATTTGATAGAGCGCATAAACCTATAGTGCAAAATGAAAAAGATATATTAAAAGCTTATAGCGAGCTTTTTTACCACTATAAGCAATGTGAGATCAATATAGATAAAATTAAGGAGTTGAATGAGTGAGTAATAGTTCTGATAAGATATTTTTATCATATCTGGTAGTAGTTTTTATTAATTGTTTCTTTTTAAATTTATATTCATTTTGATTAATAAAATCATTAAATGCTCGAAATAGATTATTTGATTTGATTTTTTTTAAGTATTCTTCATAATCAAATATGTCGTAGCGATCTTGAAAATATTCTATATTTGCCTTGGAATTACTAGGCGGTATGCTAAAAAAATAAATAAAATCCATGTAAAATTGATTGTTATTTTTAAAACAATCAATGATAGATTCAAGTTTATATTTATTAAAATTATCTATTTGGGAATTATGAAAGATTTTAAGGCTAGGTTCTTTATAATATTCAAATATTATTTCTTTTCTATGATCTATTTTGTGAAATTTTCTAGTATTTTCGTAAAATTCTGCATATTTAGGCTGAATAGCAATCAGTGTTCGTAATCTTTTAAAAGAAGTTAAATTACTATTGCTTTTGAAAGGAATTGAATTGCCATTGCTTTTAATAAAAAATTTTATGATTTCATCTGTAATATCTAGTTTTTTATTAGTTATCCTTTTATATGAATAAGCAATTTGTAAAAATCTTTCACAATAAAATTCTCCTTTAAAATTATCCCAAGAATATTTATCTTTAATAGGTAAAAACATTTTCACAAGATCTTCTATTGTTTTACCACACTCTATGTCATTGCTATTGTACGTATAAAGCATATTATAAACAGTATGAAAATGCTTATCTATTAGGTTTTGAAGACGATTAGTGAAATCATAATTTATTTTTTCTATATCTGCTTTATCTATAGTAAAAAAGTTTTTCATATAATCTGATGTTATGATATACATATCGTCAGTATTTTCAAATATGTTTTCTGTTGGTATATAATAATCTGATATAGCTTGTAGTATATTTGAATAGTAGTGATTTTTTAAAATATGTATAAAATTATCATGATTTTCTTTATTGTAAAATTTCATGAAACATATATCGTTGAAATGGTTTATATGTTCTAATGATTTTAGTAAAAGCCTTAAGTTGTTATTTAAATGCTCTTTATAATATGTAAAAATAATATTTTTTAAATCATCTTTTAAGGCTTTATCTTGTACTTTTAATTTTTCTATAATAATATCTTTGGCAATTTCGTTATTGTCTTTTATAGTATATTCACAATCAATAACTTTTTCTTTGTATTCTTGATACCAGTCTTTAGTATCTTGTTTATCCTCTTTATTATTATCTGAATTGTCATCTTGTTTCTTTAACCCATCTTTATTGAGAATCATAACAACATTACATTCTTTTTCTTCTTTAAGTAAATTTACAAGTCCTAAAATTTCTTTCAAAGGAAGATTGTCAGATTTTCTTTCTATGTTATCAAGACATACAATGATTTTTTTAAAATCTTCTTTTTTTAAAAAGGAAAAAATAACATCACTATCTATATTTATTAAACCACCACTTGCACCTTTAATTAAACCTTCTAATCCTTTAAAAGTTTTTTTTGTAATATTATTATAATTTCCATGTAAACTTACTACTATTTCTTCTATTACTTGCTTATAGCTTTCTTTGCCAAAAAGATCTATATAGATAACTTTTTTATTATTAAAATTTAAAGTAATTTCTTTTTCTATTTGTTTCCAAAAATATGTTTTTCCACAGCCCCAAGACCCCAAAATAACCAAACATTGTTTTTCTTTTGATATTAAATAATTGATAATTTTATTGTTAGTAAAATACAGTTCTTTTTTATATACACTTTGAATCATGTATATTATTAAGCATATAATAAATATCCAATATAAAACAGCACCTATGATATACATTGTATTTTATCTTAATGATAGAAATTACTTTCTATCATTATATGACTTGATGATCTTATCTTGCAATTTATACAAATCTTCTAGTTTTTCTATTTGTTCGTATGTGTCATCTGGGAAACTTACCCATTTTTTTGTTTTTGTAAAATTTAACCTACATATCCATTTTGTTACTCTATTTTGATACAAGATTGCAAAGTAGCTTAAAGTATCTTTGTAGGATATATCTTGCAAGTTAGCACCCGCGCTAGCAAGAATAGATTTTACTATGTAAAAGCCTTGAAGTTCTTCTTCTGTTGTTATAATTTCTTTTTCATCATCGCTGCTTTCTTCATCTTCATCGTTGTTAATTTCTTGAAGATTGTTTTTTATACTAGTGATTTTATCATATGCTATATCATTTATAAGTTCTTTAAAAGATTTTTTTATATAAGTTCTAAATTCCTCAATAGTTGAGGCGGTCATTCTTTTGTCTGTGAGTTGTTTTGCAAAAAGAACAACAAAATCATCACTTGGGTTTTCTATCTCTCTTTTGAAGATATCTTGTATACTTTGATAATATTTTTTTTCTTTTGCTGTGTTTAGTATCTCATCTAGATTTAAATCTGAACATATAAATTTTTTTAAATCTTTAATATCTCTAGCTTTTAATTTTTCAAGATTAATTGTTAAAAAAGGAATTTGATCCATTATATTTATTTGATCAAGATCTGTAAAAAATCTATATTCTATTCCATTTGTTAAAATAGCAAATTTAACACTAGGTGATGTGTTAAAATATCTAGTTAGTTGGTTATTGTGATTGCTTAAATTTTCAGTGTGATTTTTAGCTTCTATGTATATAAAAGGTTTTCCATCTTTGAAAATAGCATAATCTACTTTTTCACCTTTTTTTGTTCCAATATCGGCTATGTATTCAGGGACTACTACGCTTGGATCAAACACATCATACCCCAATGCTTTTAAAAACGGCATGATGAAAGTCATTTTGGTTGATTCTTCAGTATTTACTAAATTTTTTCTTTCTGCTATTGTTTCCGCTATAGAATTTATAGAATTTTCAAAATCCATATTTTACCCCTTAATATAATTACCAAATAAAATTTTGGTAATTATATTATAGCTATATTTAAAAAGATATTATTTATATATTTTAAAATCATTATTTTTTTAATTGCATTCTTGGGTTGTGAAATTAGGCTTGTTTGTAATTAAGTTAAATGCAAATTTAGTGTTAAAAGGGGATATAGATACTTTATTATCTCCTAGTATATGTATATATGAATCAGGTGATATTTTTGAGCATATTTTATTATTTTGATAATATGAACTTATATGAATAATATTAGGAGTAAAACTAAGTGCATTAAAATACACATTCGTTAAAAAAATTAAAAAATACAGCATGGATAAAGTACCAAAAAATGCAAAATAAATAACATGGAGTTCGTTTTTAAAATGAGTTCGCTTAAGTATAAAACTAAAAATTATTTGATTTATAAAATTAAATTTTATACCTATAGTGCTAAGTATAGTTTGCAATATATATATTAGTGTAGATATTAATAAAATAACTATCAAAGGGAGTGATATAAAAAAAATCAATATTGAAATAATATGTATAATATTTAAAATATTAATAGCATAGCTATAGCTATCTGGTACATTATCTACAACTATATAAACTACATTTCTTGAAAAAAATTCAGCTATATAATACAACCCAAAAAATACCAAGATATTATATAGTTTGGTAAGATTAATTTTTTTAATAATATGATATAAATCTATAATTGTTACAATAGTAATTAATATAAAACCCAAAATAAGCAAGAAAGAATGTAGTTTAAAACACAAAATAAAAACAATTCCTATCAAATAAAGAACATGATAACCTAGATTGTCATCTATAAATTTTGATAGTTTAGAAGGAATATAATATTTTATTTTAAACCCTTTCTATTTGATTTAAGAATATTTTAGTGTTACACGAGCAAATTACAACACCTAAAAATACATAGTCTTTTAATGCAGATTTTTTAATTTTTTTGTCTTCAAAACCTATATTATCACTACTTATGATAATTTCATCATCAAGGACATTTTTTCTTATGCGTTTGCAAAATAATTCACCATCGTATCTAAAAATAGCCACATCAGCATTTTTGATCTTATCGAGAGAATTTTTACTAGTATCAACTATAACAAAACTTCCATTTTGTATAAAAGGTTCCATGCTATCGCCAAATATTTTTATCATATCATATTGTGTTTTGTAAGGAATACCTAATATTTCTACTAAAAAATTTTTATCAAGATATATAGTTTGAAAGTTTTCATCGCTGTTATCGTTTCCAAAACCTGCACTAGCATAAACATTAGGAAAATATCTGATTTTAACTGTATTTTCTATGTCGTTTGTGTTATTTATATTCATTTGAGTATATTTAAGTATATTTTTTTCAGGTATATAACCTCTTTGTTTCCAAACATCTATGGTATTTGCGGCAACACCTAGGTAATCTGCTAGTTCTTTATAGGTTTTCAAATTTTGTTCTAGCATCCATTTTTTCAATATTTCTTTTACTTCCATAAAAAGATACCTTTCAAATGTAAAATATAACTTGACAAATGAGTATATTTTTTTTATAATTTCACAAAATAATTAATTTTAAAACATAAAAATAATTATTTTTTAGCAAAAAGAATACCAACTTTTTGCTTAAGTATAAAAAAGGATACATAATGCAAGATTGGATTATAGCTGGTGTGATTATAGCTATCTTATCGGTTATGTTTGTAATCACAAAGATAAAGGAAACAAAATGATAAGAGCATATGCAAACACCATATCAAATATACTCAGCAATGAAAAATCTATAAAAAAAGACACGCTTTTTAAAAGAATGAACATAAAAGAAAGCGAATTTAATGAAGCTTTGAATTTTTTACTTGATCATAATTTTGTAAAACTAGAAGCTATTAGTGATGGTTTATTTGAAACCATTATAGTTCATTATGAGGGTAATTGAATGTGCATTAAAGAGAAAATTCAAGAAAAGTTAGGGTTAAAAACTTTTGATGAAATGGAAAGAAAACTCAATTTGAAAAATCAAACTTTAAAGGTTTGGCTTAGCAATAAAAGCAAAACAAATTCTAAAGTAGAAAAAGCACTTTTAAGACTTGGTTTTTTGAATGAGGATCTGAGATTATCTAAGAGATTGAAAGATTTAAAACTAAAGCATAAAAAATTTACAGCTTTAGTAGAAGAAAAAACAAAAACCATACAGGAGATTTCTGAACTTTTAAAAGAAATTGATGAGGTAGCTTGAAAACCTCATTAAGCACATTTTCTAAGTGTGCTTAAAAGGTTTTTAAAAGCTTGAAACTAGGTTTTAAGTGAATTTCCTTATAGCTAGCTTGATGATCAAGCTAGCGTGTTCTTTATTTATCACACTCCACGGCGACGGGTGGGAAAGTGGGCTTTTTTAAAAAGCTTTGTTAAATGGTCAAAATACCAAAAGTTTAAATAACTTTGAATGCAGGTTCTATGTTTTGACATAAGTAGTGTTTAAATGGGAGTTAAACTCCCTTATAAGCCATATTAGCTTTCTTTATTTTGAGTAACCACCTTTATGGTGGTTTTTAACTTCCATTTATGCACTATAAAAAGGAAGAAAATGTCTTTTAAAGAAAAAATTAATACAGCCATAGAGCACGCAAGAGCTTTGGCTTTAATTAACAAAGAATGCTTAGATTTAATTGACTACATGGAAGAGTGCGATGAGGATGAATTAAGATCTAACTTAGATGACTTAAAAAAACTCTTGATAAAAGCAAAAGAATCATTGAAAGGATAGTAATGAATTTTAAGCCTATACAAAAAGAAAATGATGCATTTAAAAAAGCAAGAGAAATAGAAAGTTTAATAAGTGAGCTTAGCTCAAAGGGATTTAAACTTACAAAGGCAAATTCAAAATCTTTAGTTATGAAAAAAGGTTTTGATAAGGTAGCAAAATAACAAAAAAGAAAGGAATAAAATGCAAAACATAGGCTATGATAGTATCAAATTTGTAATCCCAAAATTTGCATTTTATAAATTTCTTAAAAAACATGATTTACACACAAAGCTTAGAAAAACAAACCGCAATAAAGCTATAGAAAAATACACAAAAGAGAAGTTTAAAAATATCAAAACAAAAGATAAGTTTTATGAGTTTAAGGTTAGGTACATAAACATCAAACCTAGAAATAAAAGTTTATCAAATACCATAATAGTGATAGAAAATTCAAAAGACACCCATGAAGTTGCTAGAAAAAATAAAAAGAAAAAAGACTTTTATGTAGAAGTACAGTTTAATGGTCTTTTTCAGCCTAGCAAAAGTGTGGTAGCTGATGTGTATAAGGTGTTAAGTAAAATGGTTAAGAGGTTTAAGGCTTATAGTTTTGATATAGCTTGTGATTTTTGTGATGAAAGTGCTTCTATGAGAAAATATGAAGAACATTTGCATGAGTTGTCTTTAAATAAAAAAATCAAAGGCGAAATGGTTTTTTATAAAAAATCTCTTTATGTAAATGGGGTGCATAGTAATTTTTTTGATCTTGATAGAATTTTGATTTATGATAAGTATGAAAAGCAGACTAGTTATCACAAAGAAAAAATCAAAGAAGAATTTAAAGACTGGAAAAGATTAGAATTAACTTTCAAACTAAACTATAAATTTTTAAAATACATACAGCATAAACACATTCACGATGCTTTGGATTTTATATATGATTTTATAGCTTTACTAGGTAAAACATATAGCTTTACAAAAGAATTATTACTTATTAAACAAACAAAATATTTAATCAATCCAAGATGGACAAAAGATATAAAACCATACGCATTAAAGGATGTTGCATGAGTATCATAACACATATAATTGAAGCTAATGAAATAGCTCGTGCATGTTTAAAAAATGACTTAAAATATAGTTTGAAAGAAGCAAGGATTATCAATAGTGCAAATGAAAGAATGTTGTGTTTTTATTTTGATAATCCTTTTGCTATAGATTTGTTTGAAAGAAACAAAGAAAGTATCAAAAATGACTTAAGATGTGAATACAAGAAAAAAATCAAACTTTATAAACGCATTGATTTTGTATTTTACGATATTTGCTCAAAAAACACTAATGAGCTTAAATCAAGAACAACAGAAGAAAAACAAATACTTCAAAGGGGTATAGATATGCTTGAAAATATTATAAAAAGGAGTAAAAATGGAAAACATAGATAATCAAAATAATCTAAAAGAGCTATCTATGAAAATTGTATCTTTACATAAAGCTATAGAGCATGCAGAGTATGAAAGAAGTGCTTTAAATTCAGCCATTAAAGAGTATAAAGAAGATTTAAAAACAGCTATAAGAGAGCTTGAGCAAATGAAAGAACCTAATCTTTTCAATCAAGAAAATAAAGAGGAATAAACAAAAGGATATTACATGTTACAAATGATGAAAGATTTTTTAGATCAAAGAAATTTGATAGAAAAACACTTAGGAGAAATAAAACAACAATTATCAAAAATGCTTAAAGAATTTCTTTCTATAAGAAATGATCTTTCGTTTTCTAATGGATGTAACTCTTTAGAAGAAGAAATTAGACATTATTGGAAGATAGAGGCTTGGCTTGATGTAGAGCTTAAAAGAATATGTATAAAGCTTATAGATACAAGAGTTTCTTATAATAGTTTTGATTTTGAGAATGTCAAAGTATTATTAGCGCATACTTTAAGTTATGAAGAGCAAAAAGCCATTATAAAATCACTCAATTTAGAAACAAACATTAAAAAGGATTGATATGAAATTATTAAGTACAAAAGAAGTTGCACAGTATTTGGGTTTTAGCGTTGATAGGATAAGAAAAATGAGAATGAGAAAAAATCAAGCCATTTATAACTTTCCAAAGGGTGTTAGAGTGGGAAAAGTTTTAATGTATGAAAAGAAAGAAATCGATGATTGGATAAAATATTGCAAGGTTAGCTAAGCTTTCCTGCAAGTTTTTCTATATAATCTCCCCACCACTGCATTAATCTTCTTTTTAATTCTATATTTTTACTTCTATTGTAAGCTTTCAATATTGCATTTTTTTGCTCATGAGCTAAGCATTGCTCTGCTATATCCATACTTATTCCATGTTCTAATTGCTTTTCGTTTGCAATGCTTCTAAACATAGCACGAAATCCATGCGCGCTTTGAATTCCTTTATATCCTAAGCGTTTATTGGTATTGCATGTGATATTTTCACTATTACATCCTTTTTTAGAAGAACCAGCAAAAACATAATCATTGACTTTAATCGCATATTGATTTTTTAATATACTTATGGCTTGTTTGCTTAATGCTATATTATGCTCTTTACGCATTTTCATTTTTTGAGCTGATATAGTCCAAATTTCATTTTTAAAGTCTATCTCATCCCAAGTAGCTTTTATAACATTGCCAGGTCTTTGGGCTGTTAAAAGCACAAAAAGCATTAAATTTTTATGACTTTGTTTGATATCTGAATGTATTAGAGTATTTATATATTCTTTAATATCAGATTCATCTAATAGGGTAGGTTGGTGTATAACCTGATTTGGTTTTTTAAATACAATATTATTTTTGATAGAAGCTACGGGATTGTTTTCTATGATCTCAAGTTGCAAAGCATATTCAAATACTTTATTTATCCATATCTTTGCTTTTTGAAGCGTAGCGCTTTTATGCTCTATGGTCTTTAAAATATTAACAATATCTACTCTTTTTATATCATTAATATTTTTATATTCTAAAGATTTAAAAATACCTTCTTTGTAGCTTAGTCCTCTTTGGATTGTTTTCGCTGCTAAATTACTCTTTCTTGCATTTTCTAATACTTCATCATATAATACGCCAAATTTCAATCTTTTTGCATTGCTTATGTTTTGACCCTTGGCTTTTAGTTTGTGTGAATTTATAGCTATTTCTCTAAGTTCTGCTAGGGAAAGCAAGGGATATTCCCCAAGTGTTATATAAGTATCATTAGCTTGTCTTGTTTTAAATAGTTTTCTACCACTAGGATAAACAAAAACATATAATCCTTTTATACTAGGATCGCTAAATTTTATAAATTTTTTACCATTATCGCATTTTACGCTTTTCAAGAAACTATCTGTAAGTTTATTAATTTTTGCCATTTTTATTCTTTGTATTATTGTAAAAAGTAACCCATTTAGTAGCCCACTTTTTTAAAAGTAACCCACTTTTTTTGCAATATTTTAACACAAAAAATAACAAAATAGAATAAAAAAGAATGTTTATATAATCCCTTAAATATAGTATTTTAAAGATAATTTATTGAAAAATAACACTTGGGAGTAAAAAAACAAATGGTGCCCGAGGTCGGACTCGAACCGACACAAGGTTGCCCTTACCAGATTTTGAGTCTGGCGCGTCTACCAGTTTCACCACTCGGGCTTTTTTTAAGATTTTAGATTAAAAATATAGAATGTAAAATTATACTAAAAAAAAATTAAAGCAATATAAAAATATTTATATAGTAAATTAAAATATCTTTAAAATTGGAACTTTTTTTGCTTGTAAATAATTAAAAAATTTATTTGCGGAGCAAGATAATGAGAATTAGTAACCAGTATACTTACTACACTTCTATACAAAACTACACGGATGGTCAGTCTTTACTTAATAAATATAATTTGCAATTACAAACAGGTCAACTTATACAGCACTCTTGGGAAAATGCCAATACTTATATTAATGGTTCAAGATTAGAATATGAACTAGCTAATATAGGTCAGGTAATTGAAGGAACTCAATCAGCTATGGAATTAGCAAAAAACACAGATACGGCTTTAAAAAATATCACTGAACTTTTGGAAAAATTTAAAACACTCTTAACAAAAGCTGCAAGCGATGGTAACTCTCAAGAATCAAGAGAAGCTATAGCAAAAGAACTTAAACTTGTGAGAGATTCTATTGTAAATATTGCCAATACTAGCATTAATGGGCAGTACTTGTTTGCAGGATCAAATAGTGCTAATATGCCTTTTGATAAATATGGAAACTATACTGGCAATAAAGATAATATTTTTGTAGTTAGTGGTGCTGGCACGCAAATTCCTTATAATATACCTGGTTGGGATTTATTTTTTAAGCCTGATTCAAATATAAATAAAATCATTTCAACAAATGTTTCTTTTACTGATGCTCGTTATCCGGATAAAAAAGAATATTTAACAGGAGAGTCTAAATTTTCGCATTTAATAGGACAAAATTATGTGCAAAATGGAGAACTTAAACCGGACGAGCATTTTGGCGATAATTATGATGATAAACTTCCTTTTCCACACTCATCAATGTATATTCAAGGCGTTAGACCCGATGGAACAAGTTTTAAAGCCACTTTGGATATAGATCCTGATGCTAAAATTGAAGATGTTTTAGAAAATATTGGAAAGCTATATGGCAACACAGAGGGAAATGAGGTTGTTAAGGTCGCATTGAATGATAGTGGCCAAATAGAAATAAAGAGTTTAAAAGAAGGAAGTAGTTCTTTAGATTTTCACGCAGTTGCCATGACACCACAACTTCAAGACGCAGAGCAAATTAAAGATTTAAGTGATGCTGCTAAAGCTGAAGGTATCAGCATGGAGGATGTAACTAATCGTATTATGCAAGCAGCACATAATGGAGATTTAAATAATACTAAAAGTCCAGTAACTATTACAGTAGATGGAAAGCAATTTACTGTTGATATTTACAAAACAGACTTTATAAAAAGCAATATCAATGGTAATAAAACCAATGGAGCTGATTTTGATGTGCCTTTTGAAAAAGATGGCAATACTGTTTTTGGAAATGTTTCTCAAGTGATTAAAGGCACTAGTGAGTATGCTACCGATAGTACAAAATTAAGTGAAGTCGTTGCAAATGCTAATGGCAGTATGGATGGCCAACAACTTCAAATGGAAATCACTTCTAGAAGCGGTCAAAAATATAATGTAACTATTGATTTAGAAAATTCTACTGTAAGTTATCCTGATCCAAATAATCCGGGTCAAACCATAAGTTTTCCTATTACTCATTCTCAATATAATGAAGCAACTGGAACCTCAGTGGGTATGCAAACAAGACCTGAAGATATTACTTATGGTCAGTTAAATGATATTATAGGTATGTTTGCAAGCGATAATGTTCCTACAGCAACTATTACTCCAAATGCAAACGGAACTATTAATAATAATGATTTTCAAACTATTCAGCAAGACATAGCTGATTCTAAGGGTTTTGTTGAAGTTAGTATGGACTATAAAGGTCGTATAAGTATTACTGATAAATTTTCAACTAATACAAATATAGGTCTTACCATTAAAGATTCAAATTCAAATAGCGGCTTTCCCCCAGCAGGAGAAGTAAGCAATGGTTCAGGTTTTGTATTTAGTGCAAATAATTCTTTAACTATCGATGATCCAAATATTGATTTGATTAAAGATTTAGATGAGATGATAGATGCAGTTTTAAATGGTAGTATGAGGGCTGATTCAGAAGGAAGTGATCCTAGAAATACAGGTTTACAAGGAGCATTAGAAAGGATTGATCATTTACAAGATCATGTTAGAAAAATGCAAACAACCATAGGAGCTTATACTAACAATATAGAAGAAACAAACAAAAGAATGACTTTTTTAAATGTTAATGTTGCTTCTATAAAAAGTGGAGTGACTGATGCTGATTATGGGCAAACATATATGATGTTTATGCAAACTATGGTTTCTTATCAAGCTATGCTTTCAGCTACTTCTAAAATTTCTCAAATGAGTTTATTAAACTACTTATAATTTTTGATATAATAGCTTTTTTCTTTATAAAAGGATGTGTTATAAAAAAAGAAGCTATTTTTATCATTTCTAATGTTTTTATTTTTTATTTTTGTTTAAGTGCTTTGATACCTGATCAAGCTTTAGTAAGTATTATAGGATACTCTTTAGCAAAACTTAGCTATTTTTTATTTGGCTCATTGACTAAATTTTATCCTTTTGTCTTTTTTTGGTTTAATTATCTTTTATATAAAAATGATTATAACTTTGAACTTATTGAGCGTAGATTTAGTGTAGCTATCTTTACTTGCATTTTTGCTTCGCTTATTTTTGCTTCAGCATTTTTGCAAGATAAAGGTTATATAGCTTCTGCTATGTTTGTGATTTTAGATGGACTTTTTGGAAAAATAGGTAGCTTAATCTTGGTGATTTTGCTTTTAACTTTTGCTTTTAGTATTTCTTTTCCGCAAATTATCAAAGAAGTGTTTAAAATAGATCTTGATTTTGATTTTTATTTAAAACTCGAAACTTTAATTAAAAATAAAATTTTTGGCTTTTTTGGTGGTGATAAGTATGAAAATGAAACCAAAGAAGAGCAAGAAAAACTTAAGCAAGAGCTTTTAATTAAAGAAAAAAAAGAAGAACTCATTGAGAAAGAAGAGTTGCCAAAACAAGAGGTTCAAGAAAATAAAAAATTCAATCTTGAAGATTTGAAAAATCAAGAATTAGAAGAAGTGATAATTAGTGAAGAGGATAAAAAATTAAGCTCAAGTTATATTCATGAGCTTTCAGAGCCTATTGCAAGTTTTGCTCAAAAAGCTAGTCAAATAAATATAAAGGAAGATGAAATGACCCCTGAAGAGTATTTGTCAAAATATAAAAATAATAGTGAAGATATTTATACTCAAACTTTAAAAAGTAAAAATTTAGATGAGCCAAGTTATAAAAGACGCAATATGGACTTAAATGAAAACAAAGAAGAAGTGATAGAAGAAAATTCTTTATTTGCCAAAGAGCTTAAAGAGCGTGAGCAAATGCTGCAAAAAGCTAAATTGCTAGAAGAGTATAAAGCTTTACAAAAAGAAAAAATTTTAGAAGAACTTAATGAGGATTTTAAAAAAATTGAAGAATTAAATGCTATAGAAGCACAAAAAGAAGCTGAGTTTAAAAAAATTCAAAATAAAACTAGCTTTTTAGGGGTAAAAGATTTTAAAGATGAAGATTTTATTCCGCAAAATGAAGTAAAAGAACTTGATTTTAGTGAAGATGATTTTGCTAAGCCTGTTAGTATAGAAGAACTAAGAGGTAAAAGAAACTATGAAAGTCCTTTTGTGGTAGAAGAAGTACAAATTGAAGTTAAAGAAGAAAAAGTTCCATTTGAAATTACTCAAGAGCCTATAGTGGAAGTAGTAGAAAACAAAACACACCATTCTATCACTAATGAAGTGAGTGAAAATAAAGCTTTATTGAAAGATCTTGATTTTGGAAATTTTGAAAAACCAAAAGATTTTTCTTTACCACCTTTAGATTTTTTAACCATGCCAAAAGAAGGCAAAAGTGAAATCAATGAAGAAGAAATCGATAGAAAAATTTATGATTTATTGGAAAAATTAAGACGCTTTAAAATAGGTGGCGATGTAGTTAGAACTTACACAGGTCCTGTTGTAACTACTTTTGAATTTCGTCCAGCAGCAGATGTTAAAGTAAGTAAAATTTTATCATTACAAGATGATTTAGCTATGGCTTTAAAAGCTCAAACTATAAGAATTCAAGCTCCAATCCCAGGTAAAGATGTAGTGGGAATTGAAGTCCCAAATGAAAAAATCGATACGATTTACTTAAGAGAAATTTTAGAAAGTGAGGTATTTAAAAATTCTAGCTCACCTTTAACTATAGCTTTAGGTAAGGATATAGTAGGTGATCCTTTCATCACAGATCTTAAAAAGCTTCCTCATCTTTTAATAGCAGGAACTACAGGAAGTGGTAAAAGTGTGGGAATTAACTCTATGCTTTTATCTTTGCTTTATAGAAATTCACCAAAAACCTTAAGACTTATGATGATAGATCCTAAAATGCTTGAATTTAGTATTTATAATGATATACCACATTTGCTTACACCGGTAATTACTGATCCTAAAAAGGCGGTAAATGCTTTATCAAATATGGTAGCTGAAATGGAACGCAGGTATCGTTTGATGGCTGAAGCAAAAACTAAAAATATAGAAAATTACAATGAAAAAATCAAAGAACAAGGTGGAGAAATCTTACCATTTATTGTAGTGATTATTGATGAGTTGGCTGATTTAATGATGACTGCGGGTAAGGATGTAGAGTTTTATATAGGTCGTTTAGCGCAAATGGCAAGAGCAAGTGGAATTCACTTAATCGTAGCTACACAACGCCCTTCAGTGGATGTTGTTACTGGGGTTGTAAAAGCAAATTTACCAAGTAGAATTTCTTATAAAGTAGGGCAAAAGATAGACTCTAAGGTTATTTTAGATTCTATGGGAGCTGAAAGCTTACTAGGGCGTGGAGATTGTTTATTTACCCCTCCTGGTATGAGTGGTTTAGTGCGTTTGCATGCACCTTTTGCAAGCGAAAATGAAATTGAAAATATAGTAGAGTTTTTAAAAGCTCAACAAGTAGTAGAATATGATGAGAGTTTTTTAAAAGATGATAGTCAAGATGGAGTTTATAAAAGAAGTGAATTTGATGATGGGGATTTAGATGAACTTTATGAAGAAGCAAAGGCTGTAATCTTAGAAGATAGAAAAACTAGTATTTCTTATTTGCAAAGACGCTTAAAAATAGGCTATAACCGCGCAGCAAATATCATAGAACAACTTTCACAAACAGGTGTTTTAAGCGAACCTGATGCAAAAGGCCAAAGAGAAATTTTATAATCAATTTCTTATTGCCTTGTTATGATCTTTTAAAGTAGAGGTAAAAATATGCTTATTAGTTTTTTTATCTCTTACAAAGTATAAATATTCTGTTTTAGCAGGAAAAATAGCTGCCTTGATAGCTTCAAATGAAACATTGCATACAGCTTCTTTTGGTATGCCATTAAATTTATAAGTATTGTAAGAACTATTATCTGATCTTATTCTTTGTGGAGTGATTTTTTCATGAGAGTATTTTCCATAATTTAATGTTCCATCCATTTGAAGCTTCATACCTTTTCTTAAACGATTTCTAATTACAGATGAAACTATAGGCATTTCTTCATTACTCGCTGCTTCTTTTTGTATAATGGAAGCTATGATGATATACTCATGCCATTTTTTTTCATTATATTCTCTAAAAATTTTATAAGAAAGCTTTTTAAATTCACTTACAGAGTAAGCCAAAAGATATTTTACCAAAAGCTCTTCTGTGATACCTTTTGGAATTTTATAAGTTTCAGGAAAAAGCATACCTTCTTTAAAAGGACTTTGTTTGTAAAATTCCTGCATTAAGATTTTAGCATTTAAATTTAACTTCGGTGCTAATTCTTCAAAGAAAATTTCAGTCGTTTCTCCAGGAATTAAAGTAATAGTTTCAAGCGCTGCCTTAGCGACGGTAAGCTTATGTAAAAATTCAGCTCTATTTAGTTCTTTTGTGCCTATATTTATCCAGCCAGATTGTGGATGGCCCAAAAAATATAAAGTATATTTATCGATACTGCTCATTTTATAGTTATTTTTATCTAATTGCGTTATAATCTTGCTAACAGAACCTTGTGGTATAAAAACCACAGAGTTTGTTTTTATAGGTAAAAGTAGATAATAAAAAATGGATAAAAGAAAAATTAAAATCAAGTCACAACATATTAAAAAAATTCTTAAATTTTTAGCATTACCTATGATACTTTTCATTGCTTTGTTTATTTACCTCAAAAATGGAATTTATATAGAAAAATTAGAATTTTCTTCTATTAATTTAGAGAAATTATATATTAAATTAGATAAAAAACTCATTTTAAATGCTAAAAAAGTCGTAGTAAATTCTCAAAGTCAAAGTGCTCAAAATGAAACTAGCGCAAGTAAAGCTGTGCAGCTTATTAAAGATGTAAAATATATTTATTGGTTTTTTCAAGAAATCAATATTGATGAAATGTTTGTCAATAACTATCCTGTGGAGTTAATTTATAAAAATAATTTATTTTTTGTAAACAGCAAAAATCTTTTAGTAAAAGTGAATTTAAAAATTAGTGATAAAAATATACAAGCTAATATTGATAATTTTCTTTTAAAAGATCATAATCTTAGCATAATTGGCTCCTTGCTTATTAATCCTAAGACAAAATTTTATACTTTTAAAGGTAAAATCGATAGTGATTTTTTAAAAAGTGATGTTAAATTTTCACTCAAAAGAGAAGAGATTGCTTATGAATTAGAAAATATCAGTTCAAATAATATTTCGCAAATTTTTGATATTTTAGTAGAAAATGGAGTACATTTGCCTTCTAATCTTGCTCTTTGGGTGGGTGGTAAGGTAAAGGCTGATTTTTATTTTATAGAAAAATTAAGCGGTTTTGCAGACTTTGGAAAGCATAGATATTATTTAAACGATATCAATGCCAAAGGTTATGTAAATAATTTAAAAGTAGTTTTAGATAAAGGCATAGATCCTATCGTAAGTCCTTTTGTAAGACTTGAATTTGCTAAACAAAGACTTGATTTTATTTATGATGATTTGCGTTTTAATAATTATGATTTAACTCAAAGTCAAATTTATATAGATAATATGTTAAATGAAAAAGCAGGAATTTATATACGTATTAAAAGTGATAATGCTAGAGCTGATTATAGGGTTAATAAAATTTTGCTTCTATATGATATAAAATTACCATTTTTACAAAATAATGGTGTCACAAAGACTGATTTAACACTGAAAATTCCTTTTGATCATCCTGAGAAAATTACTTATAATGGTAGTTTTAATATTATTAATTCAAATATAAATATAAGTGATTTTAAGATAACTCAAGCAAATCTTACTTTAAAAAAAGATAAGCTGGATATACAAAATGTAAGCGTGCAAAGTAGTATGATTAATGGTGATTTTAATGCAAGTGTTGATTTGAAGCAAAAAAAAGGTGATTTTAAAACCTTTATAACAAACTTAGAACTACCACAAGAGAGCTTAAAAATGGAAAATAAATTTCTTGATTTAAGCCTTGATTTTGATAAAAATATTAGTTTATATAATAAAGAATTTACCACAACTTTAAATTTTGATCAAGGTATGTCTGTTTATGTTGAAAAACTTGCAAAATATAAAAATTATTCTAAATTAATGCAAAAAAATAAAGTGCATGATGGGGAATTATCTTTAAATACTTTAAATTTCCAAGATTTTAATGTAGATATTAATAATACTACTTTTGAATCATTTTTGCTCTATAAAGATAATAATCCTTATGAATATGATAGTTTTAATATAAAAATAAAAGATAATGATTTTAATTTAACTAGTGCAAGTGGTAGTATTTTTGCACAAAAAGACAATGATGATGTAAATATTACTTTAAATAATATTAATTTATTGATTTCTCAACAAGATACGGAAAATACTTTAGATACTCTTGAAAATTCAACTTATAATATTAGTGGTAAAAATATAGATTTGATTTTAAAAGATTTTAATAAAACCTTAGATTTTGATCAATTTGACGCTAAAATTAAAAAAGATTCCGTAAAAGCTTGGGCAAATAGAAATGAATCTAGATTTGATTTTTTGTTTAAAGACAATCAAATGCAAATTAGAGCTTTAAAAATGGATGATGATTTTCTAAACACCTTTATGCGCCAAAATGTTTTTGAAAAAGGTGAGTTTAATCTTTATGTAGATGGCAATAGTACTGATTTTTTCAAAGGTAAGTTCTTATTTAAAGATACTTATTTAAAAGATTTGAAATTTCATCAACAGCTTTTAAGTTTTATTGATACCATACCTAGTTTAATTTTATTTAAGGCGCCTACCTTTAATGAAAAAGGCTTTAGTGTTGAAAATGCTGGTATAAGTTTTAATCGTAAAAAAGATCTTTTTGAAATAGACGCACTTAATTTTAATGGTGATAGTGCAGATGTGTTAGGTCGAGTTAAAATCAATTTAAGAAGCAATCAAGTGGATGGTTTATTAGAACTTAGAACACTAAAATCAGCCAGTTCGGTTATTTCCAAAGTTCCAATTATCAATCAAATTATATTAGGTAAAGATAGACAAATTAGTACACAAATTAAATTAAGCGGAACAGTGGATGAACCTGAATTTAAGACCCAGCTTATCGCACAAAGCTTGCAACTTCCTTATCATTTAATTAAAAATATTTTTGAATTACCAGCTAATTTAGTGAAATAAACGCAAAAAGGAGAAAAAATGAAAATCACTATCATAGGCGCAGGAAATGTTGGTGTAAGTACTGCTTATGCTTTGATTTTAAGAGAGTTGGTTGATGAGATTGTTTTAATTGATATTAATAAAGATTTGCTTTTTGCTAGAGAATTGGAATTAAGTCAGAGCATAGCTGCTTTTAATTTTGATACTAAAATAACTTGCACGGATGATTATGTGCACTCAAAAGATTCTCAAGTGGTTATTTTTAGTGCAGGTGTAGCTAGAAAAGAAGGTCAAAGCAGGGATGAGCTTTTTGCTATTAATGCTAAAATTATGCTTGAGTGTGCTAATAATATCAAAAAATTTAACAACGATCCTTTGTTTATCATAGTAAGTAATCCTGTAGATTTTTTACTGGATACTCTTTATGAAAGTAAATTATTCTCATCAAAGAAAATCATTGCTATGGCAGGCGTTTTGGATAATGCTAGATTTAAATATGAAGTTGGTAAAAAATTAAATATAAAAACTTCTTGTATAGATACCAAACTTATAGGTTTTCACAATGATAGCATGGTTTTAGTAAAATCTCAAAGTAAAGTTCAAAACAAAGCATTAAATAAGGTTTTAAATGAATATGATCTTGCTCAAATAGAACAAGAAGTTAAAACAGGTGGTGCTAAAATTATAAAATATTTAAAAACTTCAGCATATTTAGCCCCTGCAAGTGCTTGTGTGAGGATGATAGAGGCTTTAAAAAGTGGAGAATTTTTACCAATATGTGTGATTTTAGATGGAGAATACGGCATAAAAGAAAAAGCTTTTGGTGCTATGGCAAGGATAAGTCTTGATGGGGTGCTTGAAATTTTGGAGTTAAAATTAGACGATCAAGAACAAATTGCATTAGAAAATTCTCTCATTCAATATAATTATAAATAATTTTTAGGAGTTTTTTACTCCTAATGTTACTTTGCGTTATAAATACCTATTTGTTTTACTTTATATCTTAAATAATATTTACTCATGCTATAAATTCGCTATAATAAAAAGTTTGTTTTAAAAATAACTTTTGATAAAAAATCATTAAAAATAACAAAAAATTAGAAAGGAATTTTAATGGTAGCCCCAGAAAATACACCGGTTTGGGTTGATGAAGCAAGATGTAAAGCTTGTAATATCTGTGTTAGCTATTGTCCAGCTGGAGTTTTAGCAATGAGAGATGAAATCAGTGCAGTTTTAGGACAGATGATAGAAGTGGTTCATCCTGATTCTTGTATAGGCTGTAGTGAATGTGAAAGTCACTGCCCTGATTTTGCAATTTTTGTTGCAAAAAGAGATGAGTTTAAATTTGCAAAGCTTACGCCAGAAGCCAAAGAAAGAGCACAAGCTGTTAAAGAAAATAAATATAAAAAATTAAACGCATAGGAAAAACAATGAGAGAAGTGATATCAACAGGTAATGTTTTAGTAGCAAAAGCTGCGATTGATTGTGGCTGTAAATTTTTTGGTGGTTATCCAATTACCCCAAGTTCTGAAATAGCACATGAATTAAGCCATATGCTACCAAAAAATGATGGTACTTTTATACAAATGGAAGATGAAATTTCAGGTATTAGTGTGGCTTTGGGTGCTTCTATGAGTGGTGTTAAGTCTATGACAGCAAGTAGTGGACCTGGAATTTCTTTAAAAGCTGAGCAAATTGGTTTGGGTTTTATAGCTGAAATTCCACTAGTAATTGTAAATGTTATGAGAGGTGGTCCATCCACTGGTCTTCCAACAAGAGTTGCACAAGGAGATTTGTTTCAAGCAAAAGCTCCAACACATGGAGATTATGCAAGTATAGCTTTAGCTCCTGCTTCATTAGAGGAAGCTTACACTGAAACTATTAGAGCTTTTAATTTAGCTGAAAAATACATGACCCCGGTATTTTTGCTTTTAGATGAAACCATAGGACATATGAATGGTAAGGCTAAATTACCTGATTTAGAAGAATTAGAAATTATTAACCGTAAAAAATTTACAGGAGATAAAAAAGATTATAAACCTTATGCGGCAGGGGAAAATGAAGCTGCTACACTAAATCCTTTCTTTGAAGGTTATCGTTATCATATCACAGGACTTCATCATGGAGATATAGGTTTTCCAACTGAAGATGGAGCGATAGTAGATAAAAATATGAAAAGATTGTTTGGTAAGATTAAAAATAATACCGATGAAATTTGCACTTATGAAGAGTTTATGTGTGATGATGCGCAGTTTTTAATCATTGCTTATGGTAGTGTTGCAAGATCTGCTAAAGAAGCTATCTTAAGACTTAGAGAAGAGGGTTTAAAAGTAGGGCTTTTTAGACCTATCACACTTTATCCAGTAGCTGAGAAAAAAATAGCTCAAGTGGTATCTAAATTTGAAAAAGTTATGGTTAGCGAGCTTAATATGGGGCAATATTTAGAAGAAATTCAAAGAGTAAGCAAAAGAAATGATTTTATTAGCTTACACCGTGCAAATGGTCGCCCTATAACCCCAAGTGAAATTATTGCTAAAGTAAAGGAGAATATGTAAAATGGCTTTTAATTACGATGAATATTTAAGAGTGGATAAACTTCCAACACAATGGTGCTGGGGTTGTGGGGATGGAGTTGTTTTAAAAGCTATTATTAGGGCCATTCAAAAACTTGGCTGGAATATGGATGATGTTTGCTTAGTTTCAGGTATAGGTTGTAGTGGTAGAATGAGTTCTTATGTAAATTGTAATACAGTGCATACTACCCATGGTAGAGCTATTGCTTATGCAACAGGGATTAAACTGGCAAACCCTAAAAAACATGTAATCGTAGTAAGTGGGGATGGTGATACTTTAGCAATTGGTGGAAATCATACCATCCATGGATGTAGAAGAAATATAGATTTAACTCATATTTTAATTAATAATTTTATTTATGGTCTTACAAATTCACAAACTTCACCAACTACCCCACAAGGCTTTTACACTGTTACAGCTCAAGCAGGTAATATAGATCCAAATTTTGACGCTTGTGAGCTTACTAAAGCTGCTGGGGCTTCTTTTGTAGCAAGAACAAATGTTATTGAAGCAAATAAACTTGAAAATATCATTTTTAAAGCTTTATCACACAAAGGTTATAGTTTTGTAGATGTATTTTCAAACTGCCATATTAATCTTGGTAGAAAAAATAAAATGGGCGAAGCTGTAAGCATGCTTGATTGGATTAAAAATCGTTGTGTTGAAAAGTCTAAATTTGAACAATTAGACTATGAGCAAAGAGCGGATAAATTCCCTACAGGAATTTTACACCAAGATGAAAGTAAAACAGAATATTGTGAAGCTTATGAGGAAGTTAGAAGAGCCTTGAAAGAAAAAAGAATGGTTGATTTAGGAGCATTAAAATGAAATATCAATTAAGATTTTGCGGTGAAGGTGGACAAGGGGTTATCACTGCAGGTGAAATTTTAGCTAAAGCTGCCATTAAAGAAGGGCGCAATGCTTTTAAAGCTTCTACTTATACTTCTCAAGTTAGAGGCGGACCAACTAAGGTTGATATTATCATTGATGAAAGTGAAATCTTTTTTCCTTATGCAGTAGAAGGTGAAGTTAGTTTTATGCTTTCAACTGCTGATAAGGGTTATCATAGTTTCAAAGATGGTGTTTGTGATAGTGGAGTTATAGTTGTAGAGCCAAATTTAGTTCACCCAAGCAAAGAAGATTATGCTAGATGGAAAATTTTTGAAATTCCTATTATTACTATAGCTAAAGAAGAAGTAGGTAATGTAGCTACTCAATCAGTTGTCGCTTTAGCTATAGCTGCTTATATGAGCAAATGTATTGATATTGATGCATTAAAACAAACTATGCTTGATATGGTACCTGCAAAAACTAAAGAAGCAAATGCAAAAGCTTTTGATTTAGGTATAGAATACGCTAAAAAAGCACAAGTAGTTTCTTGATTTTTCAAGAAACTCTCCTTATAAAATAATATTTATTAAATTATCGTTATAATATTTTCCATTTTAAGCAAAAAGGTAAAATAATGAAAGAGCTAAATGGCTCGCAAATGATTTGTGAAGCATTAAAAGAAGAAAATGTTAAAGTAGTTTTTGGTTATCCTGGTGGCGCGGCTTTAAATATTTATGATGAAATTTATAAGCAAACTCATTTTAAACATATCCTAGTTAGACACGAGCAAGCAGCCTTACATAGTGCTGATGCTTATGCTAGAATGAGTGGTGAGGTTGGTGTGGCAGTAGTTACAAGTGGACCTGGTTTTACTAATACAGTTACAGGTTTAGCTACTGCTTATAGTGACTCTATACCTTTGGTTTTAATTTCAGCTCAAGTTGCAAATTCTTTAATAGGAACCGATGCTTTTCAAGAAATCGATGCTATAGGTATTTCAAGACCTTGCGTAAAACATAATTATTTAGTAAAAAATATTGAAGAATTACCTAAAATTTTAAAAGAAGCTTTTTATATTGCAACCACAGGTAGAAAAGGGCCTGTGCATATTGATATACCTAAAGATGTTACTGCAGCTATAGGTAAATGGCATTATCCTAAAGAAATTTCTATGAAAACTTACAAGCCAACCTATAAAGGAAATATTAAGCAAATTAAAAAATTGGTAAGTTTGATTAAAAATGCTCAAAAACCTTTATTTTACCTAGGTGGAGGTTGTGTAGCTTCTAATGCTAGTGATGAATTAAGAGAATTAATTCATTTTTGTCAAATTCCTGCAGTTGAAACTTTGATGGCTCTAGGGACTTTAAGAAGTGATGATAAGCTTAATTTAAAAATGGCAGGTATGCATGGGAGTTATTGTGCAAATATTGCTTTAAGTGAGTGTGATTTGCTCATTGCTGTGGGTGCTAGGTTTGATGATAGGATTACTGGTAAAACAAGTGAGTTTGCCAAGGGTGCAAAAATCGTTCATATTGATATAGATCCAAGCTCTATTTCTAAAATCATCGAAGCGCATTTTCCTATAGTTGGGGATATTAAGAGTGTTATTTTAGATACCTTAGAAGAATTAAAAAAAGAAAGTTTTGATAATACAAAATACCAAGAATGGTTTAAAACTTTACAAAGATATCAGCAGTTATATCCTTTAATCTATGAAGATAGTGATGAAGTTTTAAAACCTCAATGGGTTATAGAAGAATGCGCTAGATTAGCTCCTGATGCAAGGATAATTACTGATGTAGGGCAACATCAAATGTGGGTAGCACAATTTTATCCTTTTAATTATGCAAGACAACTTGCAACAAGTGGTGGGCAAGGGACTATGGGTTATTCTTTACCAGCTGCACTTGGAGCTAAATTAGCTGTAGATGAAGAAGTGGTGATAAATTTTGTAGGCGATGGTTCTTTTTTAATGAATATACAAGAGCTAATGACAGCAAGTGCTTATGGAATCAAAGTGATTAATATCATTTTAAATAATTCTTTTTTAGGTATGGTAAGACAATGGCAAAGTATGTTTTATAAAGAAAGATTTTCTAATACAGATTTAACAAGCCAGCCTGATTTTGTTACTATTGCTAAAGGTTTTCATTGTGAGGGTTATAATGTTTTTAATAAAGAAGAATTTCAAAAAGCTTTTAAAGCAGCCTTAGAATCTAAAAAAACTTACATTTTAAATGTAGCTATAGATCGTTATGAAGATGTATTACCTATGGTGCCTGCGGGCGGAGCTATTTATAATATGATTTTACCTAGCTATAAAAACAAGGATAAAAAATGAAAAGAAGAGTAATTTCTGTCATTGTGTTAAATGAGCATGGGGTATTATCACGCGTTGTTGGGCTTTTTTCAGGACGCGGTTATAATATAGAATCTCTTACGGTTGCTCCACTTGATGATAAAGAATTCTCAAGGATAAATATCGTTACTTTAGGCGATGAAAAAGTTTTTGAGCAAATCATAAAGCAACTTCATAAACTCATACCTACTTATAAGGTAATTGATTCTAGTGATTTTATAGAAAAAGAAACAGCTTTGGTAAAGATTGCTTTAAATGAAAATTTTGCAGGCTTAGATGCTATATTAAAAGCTTATAATGGCAGTGTAACTTATAGTGATGGTGAGTTTATTATAGTAATGGCAAGTGATGATGCAAAAAATATTGATAACTTTTTAAAAACTATGAAAAAGTATAATCCTATTAGTGTAGTTAGAAGTGGTTCTATTTTAATGGAGGTAAAATGAAAATTAGTGAAATTGCTAAATTTTTAGGTATAGAATATTGCGGAGAAGATATAGAAATTACAGCTTTAAATTCATTAAATAATGCAAGTTTTACTGAACTTAGTTATTGTGATGGAGAAAAAAACTCTAAAAAAATCGCAAGTAGTGGAGCTGGGGCTATATTAATCTCAAAAGAATTTGAAAATTTAGTTTCAAAAGATTGCATTAAGTTAGTCGTTGATAATCCACATTTATCTTTTGCACTTTTAAGTAAGCTTTTTGCTAAACCTTTAATCTCTAGTGAAAAAAAACAATCTAATATTGCCAAAAGTGCTAAGATTATGCCAAATGTTTATATAGGCGAAAATGTCCAAATAGCTGATCATGTAGTGATAATGGCAGGTGCTTATATAGGCGATAATGTAAGTATAGGTGAATATACTATAATCCATCCAAATGTTGTGATTTATAATGACACTAAAATAGGTAAAAAATGCCATTTGCTGGCAAATTGTGTTATAGGTAGTGATGGTTTTGGTTATGCGCATACAAAAAATGGCGAGCATTATAAGATTTATCATAATGGAAATGTTATTTTAGAAGATTTTGTAGAAGTTGGAGCTTGTACGACTATTGATAGAGCAGTTTTTGAAAGTACTATCATAAAGCAAGGTACAAAGATTGATAACCTCGTTCAAGTAGGACATAATTGTGAAATAGGGGAGAATTGTCTTATAGTAGCTCAAAGTGGAATTTCAGGCTCAAGTATTTTAGGTAAAAATGTTACTATGGGTGGACAAAGTGCTACAAGCGGGCATTTAGAAATAGGAGATTTTGCTACCATAGCCGCAAGAGGCGGGGTCACTAAAAATTTAGAAGGTGCTAGGGTTTATGGTGGTTTTCCTATCATGCTTCAAAAAGATTGGCTAAAATTTCAAGCAAAAATTATCACAGCTTTTAGGGATAAACATGAGTAAAAAAGTATTTAAAACTATAGAATTACATGGTAGTAAAAGTGGAGAAATAAGCCTTTGTAATCTTTCTAATCCTTATGGTATAGGAAGCAATGATGTCTTAAGTATAGGTGTGGCTTTAAAAAAGGAAAATGGAATAGATTGGAAAGTTCATATTCCTTATGAAAATTTAAAAGATCTTATCCTAGCACTTCAAGAAATAGAAAAAAGCAAAGCCTAGTTTAGAAACTAGGCGTATTTAAATCCCGTTTTCTTCCTGCGCTAATAATTAAAACAAAATTAAGCACAATCAAAACATATATAAAAGTTGGTATAGGGAAGGCGTCGCCATTTGCATAAGAATGAAGCCCAGAAAGGTAAAAATTTACTCCAAAATAAGTCATTAATATACTATAAAAGGCTAAAACACTAGCACTTGCAAAAACAAAAATAAAATAAGTTTTGAAAATAAATCTTAAATGTAATACCATGGTATAAACTACAATAGAAATCAAAGCCCAAGTTTCTTTTGGATCCCAACCCCAATATCTTCCCCAGCTTTCATTAGCCCAAACTCCGCCTAAAAAATTTCCTATTGTAAGCATTGCAAGCCCTATTATCATGGACATTTCATTAACGCAGTGTAGTTTAGTGATATTTAAATCTATATTTTTATTTTTACCCCTTAAAGCAAAAAGAATTAAACTCAAAATCCCTATAATAAAACAAAGTGCTAAAAATCCATAACTTGCTGTTATAATCGATACATGAATATTAAGCCAATATGATTTTAAAACAGGTATTAGATTTCCAATTTGAGGATCCATAAAGCCAAGATGAGCTACAAAAAGTGAAATACCTGCTAAAAAGCTCGCACTACATAAAGCCAAAAGTGATTTTTTAAAAAATATCACAGCACTTATCACACAAGCAAAAGCTATGTAAATCATGCTTTCATAAGCATTACTCCAAGGAGCGTGCCCACCTACATACCAACGAATGATTAAAGCTAGTGCATGTATGATTACACACATGCTTAAAATGATGTAAAAAAATCTATATACAAAGACAGATAAAGAAATATTTTTTAATATAGTATAAAAACTTAAAAAGAAAAACACTAATGCAAAGCTAATATAAACAAAAGTTAGATTATCAAAGATATTATAATGATTAAGCAGTATTTCAAGATCTAATCTTTCTTTTGACGGTAAAACACTGCTTCCATAATGATTTTGAAAGTCTTTTAAGGATTGTAAAATTTCATTTGCATCTTGCCATTGATTATTTTCAACACCATTACGAACTTGTAAAAAATAGCTAACTAAAAGCATTTGTAAACGCTCTACATCTTCTTTCGCAAAAGGTAAAATTTGCACCGGAGAATACCACTTTAAACTTTGCTCATTAATATCAGGAAAAATAGTTAAAGCTTGACCACTATAAATATAATATGCATGATTTATTTTTTCATCTAAGGCTAGCAAATCTTTATCAAAGCTAGTTCTTAGCGAGGGCTTTTTGCGGTTAGCTTCCTCAACATAATTACTAAGTTTATATACTCCATTATCAAACACATCATCAAATGCTATATATTTTTCATTTATATCTGCGCCTATTAATTCTCTTAGCTTGCTTGTTTTTGTAGCTATCATTTTGATTTTTCTAAATTCTTTAGGATAAATCATCATTGCTAGAAAAATTTGATCATAGTGAAGATTTAAAAATTTTTCTTTTTGAGTGATTTTATAAACAAATTCCATTGCCAAAGTATCTAAAGGTTTGATTCTACCATTATGATCTTGCACAAGTAATCTTGCAAAATTTAAAGAATGTTCATAGGAATTTTTTTGCAAATTTGAGATTAAATTTAAAATTTCATTTTTATTTTCTTGTGCAAAAAGCGGGGTTTGTAAATTTGCAAAAAGCAAAATAAACAATACAAAACTTTGGCCTTTTTTTAAATAAATGCTTAAACGATGAAATCTTGAGTTTTTGTCAAATAAAACCCATAAAAATCCTAAAATCAATAAAGTATAACCTATATAAGTAGGAATTTTACCAGGATCTTTATTGACTGAAAGTATAGTGCCTTGCTCATCTTGATCATAAGAGCTTTGAAAAAATCTATATCCACCATAATCAAGAACATTATTCATAAAAATATCATAATCTAAGTTAATATTATTTTGCTCATCTATAATTTGAATTTTTGAAGTATAAGAAGATGGACTCATAGAGCCTAAATAACGCTCAAGTATAAAATCTTTTAAGTGTAACGCAAAAGGAAGTTTGATTTCTTTGGGCCCCCAATTGATAGTAAAATTTTTTCCCTGCAAGTTAAAATGCACTGCTTGTTTATTTGTAAAATTTGGATTTAAGATTATTTGTGTATTTGCTTTTTGATAATTAATGTTTAATTTTAAGCTAGCAGGTGTAATAGAATCTTTTTGCGGAGTGTATTTGATGGAGCTTATGATTAATTTTTCGCCATTTAAGTCAATAGTTTTTTCAAAATGCTTTTGAGTTAGTGGGGTAAAGCTAATAGGAAATTCAAAACTAGCATTAGTATCAAAATCAGTAATTTTTATAAATTCTTCTCTAGTAACTATGGTGTTAGAGCTTTCATTTTCTCTTATATGCATTCCTCCTTCTAAGCCAAAATATCTAGTAAGTCCAGCACCGATTAAAATCACTATAAAAGATAAATGCAAAAGCAAGATAGAGTATTTTTTCTTTTGAAAAAGCTTGTTATAAAATATCACTCCGATTAAATTTAAACCTAGTAATAAATGCAACATATCAAACCAAGCATTATTATAAATCAAAGCTTTAGCTGCGCTAATACCAAAATCATTTTCTATAAAGGTCGCCACAGCACAAGCTATGGCGTATATGCTCATTAGTAAAAAACTCATCGCAAAAGAAAAAAAATACTGCATTTTTAACCTTTAAATATTATTTTCTTTATAAAAATGTATAAGTTTTTGCGCTATGGCTGCTTCATCTAAATTTTGATTTTCTTTTTGGTTTAAAAACTCCATTGTAGCGCTTAATCTTTTTGCGCTAATAAAACCAGGGTAATTTAACAAAGTTTGGCTGTTTTTGTTTAAAATTACAATAGTAGGGGTGGCCACTATATCATAAATACTAGAAAGTTCAGCTGTGCTTAAGTCACTTTTATGGTTTTTATAAAATGTATGAATTTTTTTATAGCTTATATTTATATAATATGAGCTGTATTTGTCTTTTATAAGTTCTTGTATTTTTTTATCATTTTTAATTTCTTCTTTTAATTTATCACAATATAAGCAGTGATTTGCGCTAAAAATGATTAAAATATTTTTATCATCACTTTTTATATTTGTATTATCTTTAAATAAATGAGCTATTTCTTCATAAGATTTTTTATCTAAATCATTTGCTTTTTGCAAATTTTCTTTAGAAAATTGTGTGCCATTTGAGATTAAATTAGAATCAAGTTTTTCTTCATTAGAACATGCTATAAAAAAAATACTTAAAAAACTAAGTGTGAGTATTGTTTTAAACATTTAAAATCCTTGAAAAAGTTAGGAAAAGTCCTTATTCGCTATTATAGCGAATAAGGTTATAAGATAGTGTTAAAGAAAGTATAAAGCATTAAAAATAAAAACACCAAACCAGTGATTAGCATTGCAAATCCTGCAAGTTTAGCTAGCCATTGATATGCTTTGAAATTACTTTTATTTTCATATAAAGTGTTTAATTTTCCACTTTCTTTTAAGCGTTTATACCATACGCTTCTTTCTTGTTTAATCTCTTCTTCACTAACATTTCCTGAGAAAATCACCATATCCATAGGGAAGCGATCTGCTCTAAAATGTGTATTAAAGAAGTGAATTGCAAAAATAAATCCTGTAGCAAGTAAAGCTTCATCAGAGTGAAGTAGGGTTGCTAAGTTGATTGCTTCACCTGGTAAAAATTTACCAAAGAAAGCAGGAAACCATAAAATAAACCCTGAAATACCAATGATAAACATACCCCAAAATACTGCTAGATAATCAAATTTTTCCCAATAAGTCCAGCGGTCAAATTGTGGTCTTGGCCCAAAACCAAAGAACCATTTAAAATGATCTTTCATATCTTTAAAATCTTGCCAATTTGGCATTAAAGAATCAGGCCCAAAAGTAGCTTTTAAAACTTTCATAAAGCTTATTTTACCAGTGATTGGATCCCTTGCTACATCACGGCGTTTCCAATTTACAATGATGATTTCTCCAATGTGAGAGAAAAATACTGCAAACATTACTATGGCTGAAATATGATGTATGGTTGCTGCATTAATGATATCTCCACCCATTAAATCAATCATAGGTTTAGCCCACGCTGAATCATAGAATTTTTGCGGTAAGCCTGAGAATGCAAGACCCAAAAAGCTAGCTGCCATAAAGAAATGCTGAATTCTATGGAAAGTGCTAAATCTTCTTACTCTTACTTTATCTTCATGTGCTGCTTTTCTTGCTTCTTTCCATTCTTTAGGATATTTTATACGCATAGCAATTAAACGCAAGCACCAAAGTATAGTATGAGCTCCAAAGAAAACAAACACAGAAATCACTAAAATAGTCATAAATATATAAGCACCATGTAATCCAGGATATTTTTCGCCATCGCTATGATCAGCATGTGCCATCCAATTTGCGAAATTTTCATTTGCATTTGGGTGACATGATTTGCAAGTTTGAACACGGTTAATTGGCGAGAGAGTTGAGCTTCTTTCGCTTGATTTTAAAATATTGTGTTTACCATGACAATCAGAACAAGTAGCAACACTTGGAGTTTCACCTGGAGTGCTTAAAAACATACCTTTACCATGGAAAGTCATATAAAAAGTCGTGCTTTTTTGTTTATGGCATTGCGCGCATTTTTGATCGACTAATTGTTTTTGTGAATAAATTCCTGAATGTTTTGGGGTAATATGAATAGAGTGACAAGTCGCACAAGATGGTTTTTCTTTTTTCTTTTGCATATCTTGAGCAGGTAAGAATTTTTCTACTCCATGAGCGCTTTTTGCCAAAGCATTACTTGCTTTTTCATGGCAAGTTGCGCATTTTTGATTGATTAAGTTTTTACTTGCTGCAATATCAGCTCTAATGCCTTTACCTTTTTGAGCATGACAATCACGACAAGATGGGGTATTGCTAAATTTAAATCTTGAGTGGATAGTATCTTTAAATTCGATAATTTCTTTAGCTTTTTCCCATTTAACTGTGTCTATTTTTTCAACTTTTCTACCTGAAGTTATCCATGATTCAATGCCATCAAGCATTACAACAGAGTTTTTATAGCCAAGTTCTATAGCAACTGCGGCAGCTTGAGAAGCTTCAAATCTAAAACGATTTAAACCATAAAATACTAAATTTGCATTTTTATCATTAGGTAATAAATTTTGCCAATTTTCCACATAGGTTGATATGGAATTAGGTATATAGCCATTAGCTTGTCTATCTTGCTCTGAATTGACATCAAAAAAATAAGTATTGTTTTGATCTAGCATTTCTTGAGCTTGCGCTAAGCTAATGCTTTTTACACCTTCTATTGAGCCTATTTCTCCATTAGCCTCAGCAAAAATAAATCCTGATGGCATAAAAAGAGTAAAAAGGACAATAAAAAGTCGAGTGATTAAATTTTTCAAGACTAGCTCCTTATTTTAAGGAAGAATTTTTCATTCTTCCTTTGTTTTTATTTACCATTTAGGATATTTTGTGCTTCTTGGATATAAATTAAAGCTTCTTCTATGATTTTCTTAGAATAAGCAGGTCCATGAACACCCCAAGAACCATCTTTTTCTAGTCTATCAGCTATGGCTTGAGCTTGATTTGTTAGGCTTAGTATTTTTGATTTTTGCTCTACTGAAAGTTTGGTTTTTTCAGCAAAAGTTTTATCAATATTTGCTATGCCTTTTCTAATTTTCTCATAACCTTCTTTAACAGGGTTTTGCCACTGCATTACTTTATCATAAATCATTTCTTGATTGCTAAAGTGAAGTTTTTCAGGTAAGGTTGATTGCACAGGACTATGACAACCACTTGCACCAGGACCCATTAGATTAATATCACTAAAACTAGTTCTACCACAACTCCACATTAAATCAAGGAAAAATCTACCCTCATCATCTCTAGCTATAGTCCAACCACCAACTTTAGGTGATCTTTCTTTACCTTCTGGTGGGTTAAGTGTTTTTGCGGTTTTATCTACTTTGATATTCCAAATATGTGAAGCTCTAACATTATCAAACCCACCTTTATCAGGGTTTTGAACCGCTCCAAAGTTTTCACAACTCATCATATTTGGCATGTGACAAGCTGTACAGCTATCTTTTGCGTGAATTCCGCCTTTTTTGAAAAAGCTTGCTTGGGTTTCATGACAATCTTTGCAAGTTTTTTTAAGTTTTGTCTTAGTATAACCACTTTTCCAATCATTAAAAGTTACTTCATGTGGATCATGACAAGTATTACATCTCATACCCTTATCATAGTGTGCTGAAGAATACATTTGAGCACCTTCTGTTCCACACGCAGGACAACTTGATTTAAAATACGCATTGAAAGGTTTTCTAGGATTGATTTTAGCATCGGTTTCATTATATGAAAATCTTTGATGACATCTTTCACAATTTGATGGCATACCCGCACCTCTTGCTCCATAAAGATGCGCTCCAGCCCCGTGGCATTCTTCGCAAGTAATACCTTTTGAGATGGTATGTTTTTGAAGTTCTTTTGGATTACCTAGTGCTTTGTAAAATTCTTCCTTACTCTTAAAATCAAATTTAAAAGTATGACAGGTTTCACAATATGCAGTAGCAGGTTGGAAAACTGCTTTTTCTTTATAAGTTGCAGCATAAGAGTTTGTTCCCCATACTTGAGAGCCATTTCCTCCAAAATCTTCCATTTTAGTAGGAAAACCAGGTGCAAAAGCAGCTATTTTTTGTGCCATTTCAGGAGTTAAAAACTCACTCCAAAGTCTTGAGAATTGATTACCTCCGGCGGTTAATTTACCACTTAAATCACTCAAATTTCCATCTTCAACATGGTAGGTTCCACGCACAAGCCATCTATCTATAAAACCATATTTTGTTCTTGGTGTTCCAATGAGAGCATAAACATCATTTGGATAAATTCCATCAGGTAAAATAGTAGCTTGAGAGTTATACATAGGTTTTTTTAAACCTTCAGCTCCGCCAACTTCTTCCATTTCATGCGGGAAACGCACGGTTTTTGCATGACGAGAACGCTCCCAAGAGGCATATTGTGCAGGGTGACATTCACCGCATTTTTTTGGACCTACAAATTTGTTTGGAAAATCCAAAAAAGACTCATAAGGCAAACGATAAGTAATAGAAGCTTGTTTTAAATCATGCTCAGCAGCAAATTTAGCTCCATTTTGATTTAAAACCCAGTTTTCAGTTCTATCACTATGGGTAAATTTACCCACCAAACGCCCTTCTTTTTCATATTTAAAAATAGGGTGATGTTTGTAAAGATAGTCAAAAAATGCATCTTCTTGAGTTACATATCCATCAAGGGTTCTAGGCTCTGAAGAAGCAAAAGCTTGCGAACTCAAACTTATACCTAAAGCTAAACAGGCATAGGTAGCAACCTTAGCTAATTTGTGTTTCATAACTTCCCTTTCATGTAGTTTGTTAAAAGATAAAAATACTCTTATTTATTATCTATTAACTATTAAAGTATAATTGTGACTATTTTTTAATAAAAATTAACTTAAAAATATACTTATATTTATTTTTTGTTAATTTAAATAATAAAAATTATCATATAGAAAAAAAGAAGTTATTTGCTAAATACTAAATTCTACTTATAGTCCCTACTACCTTACCCACGATTAAAAAATCGCCATTTTGATAATGCACATCTGCATAACTTAGATTAAAAGAGTGTAAATAAACTCCGCCTTTATTGCTTTTAAAAATTTGTTTGATGAATAAACCATCTCGAGTATTTACCGCAAAAACTCCGCCTTCTTTAAAGCTTTTGCTTTTATCTACTAAGCACAAAGAATCATCTTTGATTTCAGGCTCCATGCTATCGCCTATACATGGGATGATATCGCAATCTTTTGAGCCAAAAAAATCACTGAGTTTTTCATCTATAATCACTTCTGAAAAACTCACATTATCATTTAAAGCTCCACCCCCCATAGAAGCATTAACATCATAATATTTTAAGACATTATAGTTTAGATCAAGTGTTGGAGTATTGCTCTCAAGGGAATCTTCATAAAAAAATGCATTGATGTTGATATTTCTTTCATTTAAAAAATGAAGTATTTGCTTATAAGGTATGGAATTTCTAAATTTCATACTATAAAAGGTATCTGGATTAATATTTAGCATTTTAGCCACATCAGAATCTTTGGCATTTTTTATGCCTTCTTTTTGGAGTATAAATTTAAGTTTATCAGTAATTTCATTCATTTGCATAAAAATCCTTTTAAATAAAAAGTATTTTAGCAAATTTACTTTTATTTTGCAAGAATTCTTTTAAATTAAAAGATATTTAGCTTCCAAATTCATGGAAGCTAAAAAATTATTTATTGATTAAGCTTTTGATGTATTGATCTACCATGTATAAGCCATTGCCATTATCGCTTATGAGTTTGATTTTATCTACTATACCTCTAAAAAGCGCTTCTTCTTCGTGCTGTTCGCTTACGTACCATTGCAAGAAATTAAAAGTAGAATAATCTTTACTTGAAAGCATAAAATCTACAAGATTATTAATAGAAGCAGTGATACTTTGCTCATGCTCAAAAGTTTTTTCAAATACATCAAGCAATGATTTAAAATCACTATCAGGCTTTTTAACTTCTTTTAACTCTACTTTAGAATCAGTTTCATTTAAATAAGTGATGAGTTTTCTAGCATGATCACTTTCTTCTCTTGCATGCTCAAATAAAAACGCCCCAGCACCATCAAAACTATGCTCATAGCACCATGAACTCATACTCAAATACAAATTTGCTGCATACATTTCTTTATTGATTTGCTCGTTTAATAAAGCTACTACTTCTTTTGAAAGCATTTTCTCTCCTTTTTTTAATAATGATTTTATAATGATATATTTTAAAGTTTAATTTATACTAAATTTATATTTTATGTATAATTACGCTAAAAAATAAAGAGTAAAAATGAAAAATAAAACTTTTAAAGTTGATAAAGCTATAACAAGCAAAAATGAAGACTTGTTTGATAGAAAAAAAATCGCCATGGCATTAGCAAGAACTATAAAATATTATAAAGATGAGGATAGTATTTCTATAGGTATTATAGGGGATTGGGGTAGTGGAAAAACTTCTTTTATAAATATGGTTTTAGAAGATTTTAAAGATGATGAAAATTTCATTATAATAAATTTCAATCCTTGGAATATCTCTACTAGAAAACAACTTATTGGTGATTTTTTCACAAAACTCGCTAAAGAAATTCGTAAAGCACCATTTCCAAAAATTAAAATTAAAAATTTAAAAAAAATATGCTCTCATGCAAAAAACAAATTTTTTTCTAAAGTACCTCAAAAATTAGAAGACTTAGCATTATTGTTTAAAATGTCATCTTATGTGATTGCAGATCCGGTTACTTCAGTGGCAATGTCTAAAACTTCAAATGCTATCAGTGATTTTAATAAATTATTAAGTGCGGAGAAAAAAGGTTTAGATGAAATTAAAAATAAAATCAACACTGCTTTATCAAATATAGACACAAAGATCATTATAGTTATAGATGATCTTGATAGATTAGCCGATACAGATATACGAGAAATTTTTCAACTTGTTAGATCTATAGCAGATTTTAAAAACACCATGTATATTCTTGCTTATGATAATGAAGTAGTCACTACAGCCTTAGACAAAATCCAAAAAGATAAAGGCAAAAGATATATAGAAAAAATAGTGCAAGTTCCTATAGTGCTACCTAAATTAAATAAAGCTAATTTAACAGCGATTTTTATGCAAAAAATCGAACAATTTAACTTTACTTATGAAAAAATCGATAAGAATGAATTTATAGAGAACTTAAATACAAATCATTTTGCAGGTGCTTTTGAAAATATAAGAGATATCAATAGATACTTAAATGTTTTAAAATTTGAAATGAGTGCTATAAAACAAGAGTTATATTTGTATGATTTTGCTGTGATTACTTTGTTTAAAGTTTTTGAACCAAAATTTTATGAGTTTATTTATAATCATTTTGAAATTTTTGCTGGAACTGCTTTAGCTAGTTATGAGATTGATAGAGAAGAGCAAGAATCAATATATACTAAAATGATTGATGAGCAAATAGAAAGTTTAAATAAACTAAATAAAAAAGTGATCAAAAAATTGTTGATTTCTATTTTTCCTAAAATATATGATTTACATAATAGAGATTTTTCTGACTTAAAAGATAGAAGAAAATATAAGCATAAACATAGGATAGCTTCTTTAGAATATTTTCAAGATTATTTTGTGTTAAATTTTGCAGAAAATGTTATCAAAAAAGAAACTATAGATAAAATTATAAAGGCAAATTCACACCAAGGGTATGATGATATTTTTAATGAGTATGATTTAAAAGAACTTGAAAAATTTAAACAATTAGCTTTTAAAATGAGTGTTTATGCTAAAGACTTTAAAAGTAGTGAATTTATTTATTATCTTTGGAGTATTTTTGATGAAATTTATGGAGAAGCTCAGTTTTTTTACTTTGAAAAATGCAAAAGTTTCTTTGAGTTTTTTTCAAAATTTGCAGGTAAAGAAAATATAAATAGCAAAGAATTACTTAATGAAAAATATCCACTAGATGCAAGAATGCTATTTATATATAGTTACAATTTTTCTATGAAACAAAAAGAGTATTTTTGTGAAAAAGAATTAAAAATATTATTAGAAAAGTTACTTCAAGAAGACAATAAAAAAGTAAAAGAGAAAATAAAAGCACATATTTACGCCCTTAAAATAAATAACTTTCATTACCTAAAAAACACTTTTAAAATTTTTGCACAAAATTCAAAAATATTTTTCTTGATTTTAGAAATTTTTATAGAAAAAGATGAAAATAATCAAAAATATATAAATCAGAATTTATGGCTTTGTGCTAATTATAAGGAGCTAAAAACCATGATTGAAGAAACTTTTAAAAATCCTAGTGATGAGCAAAAAGAAATAGTTGATTTTTATAAAGACAAGTTAAGTCATTATAAATCATTAATTCAAAAATAATTGAAAAATAATTTTATTTTGCTTAAAATTGTAAGTTTATTTATTATCAAAGGTTAAAAATGCAAGAATGGTTAAAAGTAGATGAAGAAACTTTAAAAAACAAAGTGCGTGAAGCGTATTTTTCAAAATTTTCTGTAGTTGGTTCTAGTATTGATTTTATTGTCACGCAAAAGCATAAAGACTTGGGCGAGATTAATTTATTTTGGGCTGAAGCTAAGCAAGGCATAAGTGATATTAAAAAATCATTTGTTCAACTCATTATGACTATAAAAAATGGAAGTTTTCATACCATGCAAACACCTGCTTTAATAGGCGCATTTGATGCTGAAAAAATCGCATTTTTACCTTATTATAAAATTCAAGAAATTTTTTATCAAAATGATAGGGTTTGGGGTGTAGCAGCTAGCAAACACACAAGTGAGCAGTTTTTAAAACTTTTAAAAGAATTAGATGAAATTTTAAACGAAGCTTTGATTTTTTACTATGAGAAAAATGATGAAGAATTAAAAAATTTCATAAAAGAAAATTTAACAAACGAAAACATAAGCAAATTTAAAATCGACAAAAACAACTTTGTAAGCATATATCACAAATGGAGCAAAAGCGTAAAAGAAAGCATAAGTATAGATTGGGATTTAGCAAAGAAAAACGGCATTATCGATGCGGACTTTTACCTAGCTGATTTACTCTCAAACGAAAATCAAACCATAGTAGAAAAGCTTTTTGCTATTTTAAATAAAGATCATTATGAATTTAATGCCAAAAAGACAGATCTAGGCTCTATCGCTACAGAAAAAACGGGCTTTAAAGATAATCAAAAAGCACATAAAGATTTTTGGGCTATTTATGAGCGTCCGCCTTTGGAGGAATTTTGGGATTATATGATAGAGCGTAGGGATTTGCTTGTAGATCAAGACATTAGAGAAAGAAAGGGGGCGTTTTTTACTCCAAGAATTTGGGTAGATAAGGCTTGTGAGTATTTATCAAAGGCTTTAGGTAAAGACTATGAAGAGAAATACTATATATGGGACTGTGCTGGTGGGACAGGAAATTTACTAGCAAATTTCACAAATGCAAAAAATGTTTTTTGCTCTACCATAGATAAAGCAGATGTTGATGTGATACATGAGCGTATAAAAAATGGTGCAAATTTATTTGAAAATCATGTTTTTCAATTTGACTTTTTAAATGATGAATTTTTTGATAAAGTAGATGATAAAGGCAATGTTATTTATAAATCAAAACTACCTTCAAATTTACAAGAAATTTTAAAAGATGAAAACAAACGCAAAAAACTTATCATTTTTATAAACCCGCCTTATGCAGAAGCAGGAAATTCAAAAACTGCTACAAAAACAGGTATTCACAAGGCAAAAGTAGCAAGAGAAAATAGAATTTGTGAAAAATACAAAAATATCTTAGGTAAAGCTAATAACGAACTTTTTACACAATTTTATATAAGAATATATTGTGAGATCGATGGAGCTATGCTAGCTACTTTTTCTACTTTAAAATATGTAAATAGTTCTAATTTTGATGATTTTAGAGAAACTTTTAAGGCTAAATTTTTAAAAGGCTTCATAACACCTTCTTATACTTTTGATAATGTAAATGGAAAATTTCCTATAGGATTTTTAATATGGGATATGAGTCAAAAAGATGAGCTTAAAAAGGTAAGGCTTGATGTGTTTAATGAAAATGGAAATTTTTTAGGTAAGAAAAATTTTTATAACGATAAAAAAGAAAGTATAAATAAATGGCTTAGAAAATTTAATATTAAAGATAATGGAATAGGTGTATTGATGTCCGATGCACCTGATTTTCAACAAAATAACCATGTTGCAATTTTAAATCAGAAAGGGACAGCGCATTTAATTTTTCAAAATATAAATCAAAAAAACCTTATTGATACCGCAGTTTATTTTTCAGTACGCCATGCTATAAAAGCTACTTGGCTAAATAATAGAGATCAGTTTTTATACCCAAACAAAGCATATCAAAACGACAAAGAATTTCAAAGTGATTGTCTTGCTTTTATGCTTTTTCATGGGCAAAATTATATAAGCACAAAAGAAGGTGTAAATCACTTCATACCTTTTAGCGAGAAAGAATTAGGCATTACTCAAGAAGCATTTAAGAGTGATTTTATGTATAAATTTATAAATGGCAAGATAAAAAATGAAGATGTTTTATTTGATGATACATTAGATAAGGTGGAATTTTCTAATGAAGCAAAAGAGCTTTTAAAAGCAGGCAAAGAACTTTTTAAGTATTATCACACACATAAAGAAAAGGCGGGATATTTAGTAAATGCTTCTTTGTATGATATAAAAGAATTTTTTCAAGGTAGAGATGAAAAAGGAAAGATGAATATGCCTAGCAAAGCAAAAGATGAGCATTATAAAATTTTACTTAGTGATTTGAATTTAGCTTTAGATGTTTTAGCTAAAAAAATCGAGCCAAAAATTTATGAATATGGTTTTTTAAGAGAGTGATTGGCTAATACTAAAAGAAAATATGCTACCTTTTTGTGGGTTAGATTGAATTTTTAAAGAACTTTTGTGTAAAGTGAGTATTTTTTTAACTAAAAACAATCCTAGTCCAAAGGAGTTGTTTTGTGTTGAGTTTGCTTTGTAGAATTTTTTTGTTATAAATTTAAGATGTTTTTCTTCTATGCCTATACCTTGATCTATGATAGTAAAATTTTGATTTTTTATGATGATTAGCACCTCTTTTTTGCTGTATTTTAGGGCATTATCTATTAGATTAATGATAACTTGTTCTATGAGAAATTTATCCGCTTTGATAAAGCTTGTTCGGCCTTGAATTTTCAACCTATCATCTCTAAAACTTTCTAATAAATTTTTACTTAAAGCATATAGGTCGAATTTTTCTAAATTTAAAGAATCAAAATTAAGATTAAAAACAAAATTGAGTTTGTGTGTTAGTTGGTTGATTTTTACGCTTTGTTTGTGAATTTTTTCAAGTAAAAATAATTTCATATTTTCATCATTAGCTTCTTTTAAAGATTGCAAGCTCAAATCTATAACGCTTATAGGGTTTTTAAGCTCATGTGATATAGCGCTGATTACATTGCTTAGTTGGGTGTTTTTGGTTTGAATTTTCTTTGCTTGTTTTTTGTTTTTTAATTCTTGCTTGATGAGTAATTTTTTAATTTTCAATAAGCGTAAATTTAAATTTTTTAATTCATAAACGAAATTATATTTTAAAATGAAATTAGTATTTGATTTGATACTTTTAACAAACAATAATAATTCTTGAAAATAATTTTTGAAAAAATTAAATACAACAAAATAAAACACAACAAGTATAAGTAAAAAGAAAGAAAAAATAATAATATTTTTAATCCAAAAATTTTGCACCAAAGAGTGTATTTTAGGATATACAATGATGATGTATTGATAGTTTTTATAAGTATAAGCTTTAAAATAAATTTCTTTTTTCTTATAAAAATCATGAGTAAAATTAGATTCAAAGTGATTTAGAAAATAAGAATAATCTTTTAATGATGAAAAAATATCATCATTTTGTTTAATGATAAAATCTGCTCTAGTATTTTGAGCAAATTGCTTGATGTTATTGGAATTTAGTGTATCTAATAACTGAAATTGTAAAACATCATTGAGTGTTTTTAGTTTTTGCTCATAAGTATTTTTTACCGTAGTATTGATATAGCTTTCATTGAAAAAATAAAACAATATAAAAAAAGCAATACAAAAAAATCCAAGTGTAAAAAGGAAAAATGTTTTTATTTTTAACACAATTTATAGCCCACCGAGCGCACTGAAATGATATTTTCCTTAATTTGTGGAATTTTTTGTTTTAATCTTAAAATAGCTGTATTGATTGTCTTATCGCTTGTCGTGTCATTTTTCCATACTTGCTCACTTAAAAATTGACGACTTAGAAGTTGATTTTTGTGATTAAAAAAACACTTGAGTAATTCCACATCTAGGGTTGATAAATTTTCAAATGTATTTGTTTTATAGGTTAGTTTTCTGTCTTCTATATATAAGGTAAAATCTTGATAAGAAATTTGTTCTTTTGGAGTTTTATTTCTTTTAGTTACGGCTTTGATTCTAAATAAAAGTTCATTAAAATCAAAAGGTTTACATATATAATCATCGCAGCCTTGCTCAAAACCTTCTAAAATATCTTTTTGTAAAGTCTTTGCACTAAGAAAAATCACAGGCTCTATATAACCTTTTTTTCTTAATTGTTTTATCATCTCAACACTATCACCACTTGGTAAATTTCTATCCATGATGATTAAGTCTATTTCATTTGTATCTAGAAAATCTTCTAAGTCAAAAAAATCAAAATAACTATAAATTTTTATATTTTCTTGACTAAGTCTTAAACTAATTAACTCATTTAAATCTTTATCATCTTCTATCAAAATAACATTTAGCATATAAAATTATATCAAAAAATACATGTATCCAAAATGTTTCCAAGTTTTTTTAAATTTTCATTACTTTTTAACTAAGGAGAAAAAATGAAAAAACTTTTGGCTTTAAGTGTAGCTACTTTTGTTAGTCTAAACGCAGCAGAATTAAAAATAGCAGGTTCATCTACTGTCTATCCTTTTACTTCTTTTGTTGCTGAAGAATATGCTGTTATAAAAAATACAAAAACACCTATAGTTGAAAGTCTTGGCACAGGCGGTGGTTTTAAAGTTTTTTGTGAAGGAATTACTGATATTTCTAATGCTTCAAGAGCTATCAAGCCAAGTGAATTTGAAACTTGTAAAAAATCAGGTGTGAGTGATATAGTCGGGGTTATGATAGGCTATGATGGCATAGTTTTAGCTCAAAATAAAATCAATGCTCCATTAAATATAAGTTTGCATGAGTTATTTTTGGCTTTGGCCAAAGAAATTCCACAAGATGGAAAATTAGTCCCAAATCCTTATACAAATTGGCAACAAATCAATAAAAATCTACCAAATAGAAAAATTACAATCTATGGTCCTCCATCAAGTTCAGGAACAAGAGATAGTATAGAAGAGCTTGTAATGGTAGATATTTCTAAAAAAATTCCTGAATACAAAGGTGCATATAAAACTATACGCCAAGATGGAGCATTTATACCAAGCGGTGAAAATGATAATTTAATTGTTTCAAAACTTTCTGTTGATAAAGAAGCTTTTGGGCTTTTTGGATACGGATTTTTAGCTAGCAATGATGATAAGGTTAATGCAGTTGATATTGATGGTGTAAAAGCTGATGAGAAAAATATATCTGAAGGAAAATATAAACTAGCTCGTTCTTTGTTTATATATATGAATACTAAGAAAAATCCAGAAGTATTTGAATTTGCAAAAATTTATATGAGCGATGATTTAGCTAAGAGTGGGGCAGAATTAGAAAAAATAGGATTAGTTCCTTTGGATGAAAAAACTTTAAAACAAACCCAAAAACATATAGAAGAAAAAGGTTTATTAACTGATGAGCTTGTTAAAGCAGGGAAAGTTTTTTGATTTAGGATGAAAAATTGATAAAAGAAAAAATAATAAAATTAACGCTTTTTCTTTGTGCTTTTGTTAGCGTAGTAGTAAGCTTTGCTATTATGCTAACGATTTTAATCGAGGCTTTAAAATTTTTTCAAAAAGAAAGTGTATTTACTTTTTTATTCTCAAGTCAGTGGGCAGCAGATGCTGCATTTGTAGGTGCTGATGGAAGTAGCAAGCATGGTGTTTTTGGTGCTTTGAGTTTATTTTGGGGAACTTTTTATATTTCACTAATAGCAATGTTAACAGCCCTACCTTTAGGCATAATGTGTGCTATTTATCTTGGAGTATTTGCAGGTAAAAAATCTAAAAACTATTTAAAACCTATTTTAGAAATCATAGCAGGAATTCCTACTGTAGTTTTTGGATTTTTCGCAGCCATAGTTGTAGCTCCTTTTATAGTATGGTTTTTCTCTCTTTTTGGTGTCAAAGCTAGTTTTCAAAGTGCCCTAGGTGCAGGTTTTATCATGGGTATCATGATAGTCCCTATAGTGGCTTCACTCTCGCAAGATTGCATTGAAGCTGTAAGTTCAAAAAGGATAAACGGAGCTTATGCTTTAGGTATGACTAAAAAAGAAGTCGTTTTTGCAGTAATTTTACCAGAAGCAATGCCAGGTATAGTTGCAGCTTGTCTTTTAGGACTTTCAAGAGCTTTAGGTGAAACAATGATTGTTGTTATGGCTGCTTCACTGCGTCCAAATTTAACAATGAATTTTTTAGAAGATATGACAACAGTGACTGTAAAAATAGTAGAAGCATTAAGCGGTGATCAAGCTTTTGATAGTTCTTTAGCTTTAAGTGCATTTTCTTTAGGGCTTGTGCTTTTTATTATTACATTAATCATTAATATTTTTAGCGTTTATTTGATAAATCGCTTCCATAAAAGGAAAAATTTATGAAAAAACTTTTTAAACAAAGAAAAAAAGCTTCAAAAAATTTCAAAAGATTCTGTAAAATGGGGCTTTATATAAACCTTATTTTTCTTTGTATTTTTTTATCAAGTGTAGGGTATCTTGGGATAGGAGCTTTTAAGCAAACTTACATTTATGCCCAGGCTGATAGAAATAGCCCTTCATATGAGCTTTTATCGCGTGCTGAACAAAGGAAAATAAGAACGGGTCAAATCAAAGAAAAATCTTGGCTTTTAGCAAATTCTGAAGTTGATCAATATATGAAAAAAAATTACAATAAACTAAGCGATGAGCAAAAAAAATTAGTTGATGAATTAGTTCAAAAGCAAGAAATCAAACTAAGTTTTAACACAAATTTTTTCCTTAATGGAGATTCTAAATCACCTGAAAATTCAGGAATCTTTGCTTCTGTGGTTGGAACTTTGCTTGTAATGTTAATATGTATGGCTGTGAGTATCCCAATAGGAGTTGGAGCAGCTATTTATTTAGAAGAATTTGCTCCGCAAAATGTATTTACGCATTTTATAGAAGTGTGTATTAATAACCTTGCAAGTATTCCTAGTATTTTATTTGGACTTTTAGGACTTGGAGTGTTTATTAATCTTTTTGGGATGCCTCGTTCTAGTGCTTTAGTTGGAGGATTAACTTTGGCTATTATGAGCTTACCTATTATTATTGTTTCAACTAAAGCTGCCTTAAAAAGTGTGGATATTAATATGAAAAATGCAGCATATGCTTTAGGCATGACTAAAATTCAAATGATAAAAGGCATTATGCTACCTTTGGCAATGCCTATGATTTTAACAGGTTCTATTTTAACTCTAGCAGGGGCTATTGGCGAAACCGCACCTTTGATGATTATAGGTATGATAGCTTTTATACCTGATGTGGCAAATAGTGTTTTTGCACCAACAAGTGTTTTACCTGCTCAAATTTTTTCATGGTCAGCTATGCCAGAGCGTGCATTTTTAGAAAGAACAGCAGCAGGGATTATAGTACTTTTATCTCTTTTGGTGATTTTAAATTTAGCAGCAATACTTTTAAGAAGATATTTTCAAGGAAAATTAAAATGATAGCAAAAACGACAAATTTAAATTTATTTTATGGTAAAAAACAGGCTTTGTTTGATATTAATATCGAAATTCAAAAAAATAAAATCACAGCTTTAATAGGTGCTTCAGGCTGTGGAAAATCCACATTTTTGCGTTGTTTTAATAGGATGAATGACAAAATAGCAAAAATCGATGGTCTTATTGAGATTGATGGAAAAGATGTTAAAAATCAAGATTTAGTTGTGCTTAGAAAAAAAGTTGGAATGGTATTTCAACAACCTAATGTTTTTGTAAAAAGCATTTATGATAATATTTCTTATGCTCCAAAATTCCATGGGATGATCAAAAACAAAGATGAAGAAGATGCTTTGGTGGAAGATTGTCTTAAAAAAGTAGGGCTTTTTGAGGAGGTAAAGGATAAACTAAAACAAAATGCTCTAGCACTTTCAGGTGGTCAGCAACAACGCCTTTGTATTGCAAGAGCTTTGGCTATAAAGCCAAAATTATTACTTTTAGATGAACCAACTTCTGCACTTGATCCTATATCTTCAAGCATTATAGAAGAGCTTATTAAAGAATTAAGTCATAATCTTTCTATGATCATGGTAACACATAACATGCAACAAGCTAAGCGCGTGGCTGATTATACTGCGTTTTTTCATTTAGGAGAACTTGTAGAATTTGGAGAGAGTAAGGAATTTTTTGAAAATCCTAAAGAAGAAAAAACAAAAGCTTATTTAAATGGAGCTTTTGGATAATTTTTATTTATTTAGAAATTTTGATGATATAATTAATCAAAATTTCTAAAATACATTTGTTTATTCTTGAAATCAGCAAAATTAAAAATATATTTATCTTTAAAAAAGTAATTTTTAAGTAAAATTACTTTTTACTTTCAAAAGATTATTATCAAAAAGAGTATTCATGGCAAGCAAACAACTTTCACTCAAGCATCTTAGTATGCCTATACTACTTGAAATGTTTTTAAGATATTTTTCATTGATTATTAATACCGTTATGGTTTCGCAGTATTCTAATTTTTTAGTTGGGGCTATGGGTGCGGGTAATCAAGTAGCAGATTTATTTATTATTATTTTTAGTTTTTTAAGTGTGGGTTGTAGTGTGGTGATTGCTCAAGCTTTAGGAGCTAAAAATTATACTTTAGCTAGAAAAGTAATCCATCAAAGTTTATTTTTAAATGGCTTAATCGGACTTGTGTGTGGAAGTTTGATTTTATGGCATGGAGAGTTTTTACTTTACCTTTTACAAATTCCAAATGAACTTTTAAAAGACAGTGAAATTTACTTGCATATGCTTGGAATTTGTTTGTTTTTTGATGCTATGGGTATAGTTTTGGCCGCTATTATTAGGGTGTATAATATGGCTTATTGGGTTATGTTTACAACCTTATTGATGAATATTGTGATATTTATAGGAAATTTTTATGTGTTACACTTTACCAAATTAGAGCTTTTTGGAGTAGGGCTTAGTAATATACTTGGGCGTTTGGTAGCCTTTAGTATGCTTATAGCAATACTTAGTTTTAAGCTCAAAATTCATCTTAAAATTAAAGAGATGATAAGCCTTGAAAAAGCTGTACTTAAAAAGATTTTAAATATCGGTGGGTTTGCTGCTGGTGAAAATTTAATATGGTTTATACAATACACCATAGCTTTTGCTTTTGTAGCAAGTTTAGGTAAAGAAAACTTAAGTGTTCAAACGATTTATTTTCAAATTTCTTTACTTATTATGTTAGTAGGGCAAGCTATAAGTGTGGCAAATGAGATTATCATAGGTAAATTAGTTGGCGCAAAATACTTAAATGTAGCTTATAAACATACTTGGATAGCTTTGTATTTTAGCGTGGTTGCAAGTGCTTTTGTAGCTTTACTTAATTATGTTTTGCAAGATTTTACCATGGGTGTAGTAAAGCTTGAAGAAAGTTTAAAAGAGCTTATGATACCACTTTTTACTCTTTCAATATTCTTAGAAATCTCAAGAACTTTTAATATAGTCATGGTAAATTCACTAAGAGCAAGTGGTGATGCGAGGTTTCCGTTTTTAAGTGGAGTGGTATTTATGCTTGGGGTTTCTTTACCGGTTGGCTACGTGCTTTGTTTTTATGCTGGACTTGGAATTTTAGGAGTTTGGATAGGTTTTTGTGCAGATGAGTTTTTGCGCGGTATTGTAAATTCATATAGATGGAAAAGTAAAAAATGGCAAGGCAAAGCACTAGTATAAAAGGAATTTTAGAATTTAAAGAATTTCGTTTTGCTTTTGAAAAGAAAAAACTTAAATACTTAAGACTTAGGGTAGATAGGGATTTAAATTTCAAACTTAGCATACCGCTATATTATGAGCAAAGAGATGTTTTAAGATTTTTAGAAAAAAATGAAAGTTGGATTAGAGCCAAAGAAAAAGAACTTTCTTTAAAAAGAGTAGTTTTAGCAAGTGATGAGTTGTGTTTTTTAGGTAAAAAATACAAGCTAGTTTTTAATGAAAATCATAAAAAAGTTCTCATAAAAAAAGATAAAATCTTTGCAAAAAATCAAAAAGCCTTAGATCTTTTTTTAAGGCGTAGTGCTAGGGTGATTTTTGAGTATTTTATAAAAAAATGGCAATTTATCCACAAGAGAAAGGTACAAAGAATTTGTATTAAAGAAATGATTTCAAGATGGGGTTCTTGCAATCATCAAAAAGCATATATAAACTTAAATTTAAAACTCATGCAAAAACCTATAAAAGCTATAGAATATGTGATTTTGCATGAACTTACACATTTAATCTACCCACATCATCAAAAAGAATTTTATGATTTTTTACATAAATTAATGCCTGATTATAAAGCAAGGGAAATTTTTCTAAAAAGTCTTATTTTTTAACAAAAATTTATTTTAATTTAAAAAATCATTTATTAAAATAAATTGTTTTTAAATATCTTTTAAAGGAAAAACAATGAAAAGAAGAAATTTGTTAAAAGTAGGTGCTCTTGGTTTAGCTGCTATGCTTTTTAGCGGGGTTGCATTAAATGCAAAGTCAAACGATTTAGTTAATTTTCCAAAAGATAAGCAAAAAGCTTTATTGCTCTCAAGTTCAGGCTATAAAGACACTGGGTATTTAAACCATGCTTTACCTTGGCTTAAAGAATTTGTTGAAAAAAATAATTTAAAAGGCAAAAAAGTAGCATTTATACCTTATGCAGGTGTTAGAAAAACTTATGAGCAATATGAAGCACAAGTTGCTAAAGCTTTAGAGAGTTTAGGACTTCAAATAATTAGTGTGCATAGAGGTAATGCTGTTGATATTGTTAAAAGTGCTGATGCGATTTTTGTAGGGGGTGGAAATACTTTTGAACTTGTAAATCAACTTTACAATAATAACCTAGTAGAACTCATTGCAAAAAGAGTAAGCGAGGGTATACCTTATGTTGGCTGGTCAGCAGGCTCAAATGTAGCAGGAGCAACTATGATGACAACTAATGATATGCCTATAGTTGAACCAAAATCATTCAATACTTTTAATATCTTCCCTCATCAAATCAACCCACATTTTATCTCAGGCAAACCAGTAGGACACAATGGTGAAAGCCGCGAAGAAAGACTTGAAGAGTTTTTGATTGTTAATCCTAAAGTAGTTGTTTATGCTTTGCCTGAAGGTGTTGCATTATTACTTGATGGCAAAAAAGCAAAAGTTTTAGGTATGGATAAAAATGCTCCACTTTTAAAACTTGAAAACAAAAAAGAAATTCAAAAAATCGCTATTGGTTCTGAATTTAACTACTAAAATAGCAAGCTATCTATATTTTAGATAGCTTGTTTAAGCTTTCCTTAGAATTAAAATTGTTATATTTATACTTTAAAAATTTAATTTTAAGGTTTTTAACTTGCTTTTAGAAATTACTTTTGATTATAAATCTAAAAACGATATTTTTGAGTATTTGTTAGCTTATTATGCTAAAGATTATGTGTATAATTATGAGCAAAAAGATGAAAAAATCATCATTAAAGTTAAAGGTGAAAAAGATGAAATTCAAGCCTTTTGTTCTAATTTAGAAAATATCAGCCATAGTGTTTTTTTAAACAAATTTGACTTAAAAGTTATAGAAGAAGATTTTACACCTATAAAAAAAGAAAAAACCTTCACCAAAAGAAGTTTTTTAACAAGACTCAATGCAAATGCTTATACTAATGGCGAGCTTGTAGAAAATGAATGGGATGTTTTTGTAGAAGAAGAGTTTAAGATAGAAGAGGATTTTATAAAAATCACTAAAGAAAATTTCTGCGATAATTTAAAAAAAGCCTTGGAAAAATTAAAAAACAAAGAAAAAATATATTTTAAAAGCTCAAAAGGAGTATATGCTTTTGAAATTTTTAATGAAGCATTAGATGATTTTTTAATGCCAAGTGATCCAAAACATATCAATGCATTTTTTTCCTGCAATAACGAGCAGTTTAAAATCTTAGCAGGGGTTGAAAAGCCTCTAATAAAGCTTAAATTTAATGCTATTTTTAGGCAAAATCATCAATTAAATCATGAGTATTTTAAAATAAAAATATATGATAATCTTTTCTTGTTTGCCTTATGTTTTGAGCTTGAAAAAGAGGGAATTAAGTTTTTAAATTTTAAAAAGTTAGAACATTTTGAAGATGATTTTGAAGTGGCTTTAATCGAAAATGAGCTAGTAGTTTGCAGGGGTTATGATTATATTTTACCTGAGTTTAAAAATTTGATTTTTCAAAAAGAAGATAAAAATTTTGCAAGAATTTCTTGTATATTGTCTGATTTTAAAGACAAAAAGCCTTTGCTTTTAGAACTTAGTAAAAAATATGATGATATTATTTTACTCGATAAAGAAATCAATCTTTTAAAACTTTGCTTGCCAAAAAGCTTTGATGAGTTTTATGAAACTATAAGTCAAGATGATGTTGCTAAGAGATTGCTAGCTAATTATGAAAAAGAATTTATTCTTGTACGAAAAGAACTTAATATGGCTAATAATTTTTTTAATCTTTTTGGCATGGTAGGGATGATTTTAGAGCTTGGTGAAGACGAGAAAAAAGCAGCATTAGCGCTTTTAGCTTTAGCAGATGAGAGTAAAATGGCAAAAGGTGTTAGGATAGATTTTAAGCATAATGAGCAAAAAGAATTTGATTACACTAAGACCTTAAGAAGCGTGATGAGTTTTAAGCTTGCTGGAGTAGAAAATCAAATCATAGCCTTAGGTGTTGTTGAGAGTTTGGCGTATTTTTTAAGAGATTTATTTGATGATTTAAAAGCTAAAGAACAAGTTGATTGTGCCGTGCTTAGTGGGAGCTTGTTTGAACATAAAAGCCTTAGTAAAAATGTATTTAAACACATACCATTTTTTAAGTTAAGTGATGTCCCACTTTGGATATGAAATTCATATTAAAGGGCTAGTGCAAGGCGTTGGCTTTCGTCCTTTTGTTTTTAATATAGCCAAAGAGCTTAATTTAAAAGGTGAAGTTTATAATAATAGCTTAGGTGTTGTTATAATCCTTGAGTGTAGTAATGATGAATTAGAAATTTTTAAAGAAAAACTTTTTGCTAATTTACCGCCTTTAGCTAGGATAGATGATTTTAATTTTTCTTATAAAAAACTTCAAAAAACTTATAGTGAATTTAGTATAAGTACTTCACAAGATAGTGAAAAATTTAGCCCGATTTTAAGTGATTTTGCTCTTTGTGAGGATTGTTATAATGAATTTTATGATGAGAAAAATCCGCGTTTTAAATATCCTTTCATCACTTGTACAAATTGTGGGCCAAGATTTTCTATTATAAAAAAACTTCCATATGATAGAGTTAATACGACTATGGATGAGTTTAAAATGTGTTCTTTTTGTCAAAGCGAGTATGAAGATCCTGTTAATCGTCGCTTTCATGCCCAACCACTCTCATGTCCAAAATGTAAAATTACTATTTTTTTAAAAGATAAAAATCAAAATATTTTAGCCAAAGATGAAAAAGCTTTTATCTTGCTTGCAAAGCTTTTAGAAGAAGGTAAAATCATAGCTTTTAAAGGTATGGGTGGGTTTCATTTAATTTGTGATAGTACAAATGAAAATGCTATAAATGAACTTAGAATACGCAAAAATCGCCCTAAAAAGCCTTTTGCTATTATGGTAAAAGATCTTAAAATGGCTCAAGAATTAGCTTTTATTAATGAAGCTGAAGCAAAACTTTTAACTTCAAATTTAAAACCCATAGTTATTTTAAATAGCAAAAATATCCATAAAAGCTTAGCATCAGATACCAATAAAATAGGTATTATGTTAGCTTATATGGGAACACATTTAATGCTTTTTGAACATTTTAAAAAACCTATCATTGCAACAAGTGCTAATTTAAGTTCACAAAGCATTATTTATGAAGAAACAAAACTTTTAGAGCAACTTAGTGATGTATTTGATTTTTATCTTGATTATGATAGAACAATACACAACTCAAGCGATGATAGTATTGCTCAAGTTATTAGCGAAAAAATTATGTTTTTAAGGACTTCAAGAGGCCTTAATCCACTTTATATCAATACAGCAGATATTTTTAATACAAAAGAAAATATTCTAGCTCTAGGAAGTGAGTTAAAAAACGAATTTGCTTGTTTTTTTAAAAATCAAATTTTTATTTCTCCTTATATAGGCGATATGAAAAGTTTAGACATACAAGAGAGATTTTTTAAAATTTTAACTTTCTTTCAAAACTCTTATAAACTAAATTTTGACCATATTTTAAGCGATAAACACCCACAATTTAACTATGTAAAAGAATTTAAAGATTATAAAAATTTTCGCGTGCAACATCACTATGCACATTTGTGTGCTTGTTTATTTGAACACAAAATTTACAAAAATGATGTTTTAGCCTTTGTTTTTGATGGAACAGGTTATGGAGATGATGGAAAAATTTGGGGTGGTGAGATTTTTAGAGCGAATTTAAAAAACTATGAAAGGTTAAATCATTTTAAAAATTTCAAACTCATTAATGCAGATATTAAAAACATTGCAAATTTAGCTTTAGCTTTGATTTTTGATTTTAATTTAGAAAACAAAGCTAGCGAGTTTTTAGCTAAATTTTCTCAAGTAAAATTAAATAATCTTAAAAAAATTTACACTCAAAGCTCTTTATATACGAGTTCTCTTGGTAGGATCATCGATGCTTTTGGTGCTTTTGCTTTTGATATACAAAAGCTTGATTATGAAGCACAAATTGGACTTTTGATGGAAAAATATTATGATAAAAATCTTGATTATAGTTACAAATTTGATATCCAAGAAAAAGAAATTTGCTTTAAAAATGCTTTTTTACAAGCTTTAGAAGATAAAGATAAGGTTAAAATTAGCACAGGTTTGCTTAATGGCATTGCAAATTTAATTATAGAATATTCAAAAGATTTTAAAGAAGAAGTGCTTTTGTGTGGTGGGGTATTTCAAAATAAAACCTTACTTGAAATTTTAGATCGAAAAAAATTCACTTATAAAACTTCTTTACAATTTCCTTGCAATGATAGCTCTATTGCGCTTGGGCAGCTTGTGCATTATTTATCTTTAAAAACTTAATAAAACTCATATTTTTTTAATACTTTTTTATATACAATAAAATAAAAATATAAAGGAAAGATTATGTGTAAAGATTGTGGCTGTTCTATTAATGGACATGAACATCATCATGATCACCATCATGAAAATCCAGCTTTAAAAGATGAAAAAACTATTAATGTTATTAGTAAAATTTTATCAAAAAATGATCATCAAGCAGCTCATAATAGAGAGCATTTTAATGAGTATAATACTCTTTGTATTAATCTAATGAGTTCTCCAGGAAGCGGTAAAACAACACTTTTAGAAGAAACTATAAAAACTTTAAAAGATGATTTAAAAATAGCCGTGGTTGAAGGGGATTTAGAAACTAATAATGATGCAAATCGCATTATCAAAGCAGGAGGCTTAGCTCATCAAATCACCACAGGACAAACTTGTCATTTAGATGCTTTTATGGTGCATGAAGCTTTACATCATTTTAAACTTAGCGAACTTGATATAGTATTTGTTGAAAATGTAGGAAATTTAGTATGTCCTGCAAGTTATGATTTGGGCGAGCATTTAAATGTGGTTTTACTTTCAGTAACAGAAGGTAGCGATAAGGTAGAAAAATATCCAGTGATGTTTAGAAAGGCTGATTTATTAGTCATTACTAAAGCCGATTTAGCTCAGCATTTTGACTTTGATTTCAAAGCAGCTTCTATGGCTGCTAAAAGACTAAATCCTAAAATAGATATTATGATTTTAGATAGCAAAACAAAAACAGGGTTTGATCTTTGGATAAATTATCTAAAAATGAAAAAGGAGCTTAACTAATGTGTCTTTCTATACCTTCTAAAATTTTAGAAATTAATGAGCTAAATTCAGCCATAGTAGAAACTTTAGGGGTTAAAAGAAGAGTGAGTTTAGACTTGATAAGCGAACCTTTAAAAGTAGGCGATTATGTGCTTATACATGTGGGTTTTGCTATGGAAAAAATCGACACTCAAGCTGCACAAGAGAGTTTAAAAATTTATACTGATATAGCAGAGAAAATGCAAAATGGACAAATTGATGAAAATGAAGGCGATATGGGGCTAAAAAATGGATTTAATTAATGATTTTAGAGATAAAGAAAGAATTTTAACCCTAAAAGAACTTATTGCTTCTAAAATTACTAAGCCTATTAATATCATGGAAATTTGTGGTGGACATACGCATAGTATTATGAAATTTGGTTTGCCTGATTTATTACCCAAAGAAATTAATTTTGTTCACGGCCCAGGTTGTCCTGTGTGTGTTATGCCAAGAGAGCGTATTGATGTGGCTTTAAAGCTTGCAAGTATGCCAAATACTATCTTTTGTGTATTAGGCGATATGCTTAAAGTGCCAGGAAGCTATGAAAGCTTAATTGATCTTAGAGCTAAAGGAGCTGATGTTAGAGCGCTTTATACACCTTTGGATGTGATAGATATAGCTTTAAAAAACCCTGAGAAAAACATAATCTTTTTTACCATAGGTTTTGAGACAACTACACCTATGAGTGGGGTGATTATAGAAAAAAGTATAGCCTTAAATTTAAAAAATTTATTTTTTCATATCAATCATGTTTTGGTTCCACCCGCAGTAGAAGCTATCATGCAAGATAAAAATGTAAAAATTGATGCCTTTTTAGGACCTTCTCATGTAAGTGTCATCACAGGATCAAACATTTATGAACCTATTGCTAAAAAATACCAAACACCTATAGCAGTAAGTGGATTTGAACCGGTTGATATAATGCTTAGTGTGTTAAATATAGTAGAGCAAATGAATGCAAATACTTTTGAAGTTTATAATGAATATCACAGAGTAGTTAGTAAAGAAGGAAATTTAAAAGCTAAGGCTTTAGTAGAAAAATACTTTAAACCTTGTGATTTTGAATTTAGAGGTCTTGGAGTGATTGTAAATGGTGGGCTTTGTTTAAAAGATGAATTTGCGCACTTAGATGCTAGTAAAGTGTTTGATTGTAAAGTGCAAAGTAAAGATGAGAGTAAAGCTTGTATTTGTGGTCAAATTTTAAGAGGTTTAGCTAAGCCTTATGATTGTAAGGTGTTTGCAAAAGCTTGCACTCCAAAAAATCCTATAGGTAGTTGTATGGTTTCTAGTGAAGGAGCTTGTGCGGCTTATTATAAATACTATCAAGATAAGGCATAAAATGAAACAAATTACTCTAGCCCACGGTGGTGGTGGCGAAGAAATGAATGCTTTGATAAATGAAATTTTTTCTATTTTTGAAAATGATGTTTTAAAAGAAGCAAATGATGCTGCTATTTTAGATGATCTGGCTTTTAGCACCGATTCTTTTGTACTAAATCCTATCTTTTTAAAAGATATAAATATAGGAAAATTAGCAGTTTGCGGTAGCGTAAATGATGTATTAATGGTGGGAGCAAAACCGCTATATTTATCACTAGCTTTGATTTTAGAAGAGGGTTTTGAGCTAGAAAAATTAAAAATTATACTAAAATCTATAAAAGAAGAATGTGATAAAGCAGGAGTAAAACTAGTTTGCGGGGATACTAAAGTTGTTCCTAAAAATAAAGGTGATGAAATATATATTAATACTTCATGCATAGGTAAAAATATACAAAAAATCAATACCAAAGACTTAAAAAGTGGTTGTAGTATCTTAGTTTCAAGGGATATTGGAGCTCATGGTTGTGCGGTTTTGATTGAAAGAAATAATTTAGAGGCAAATATCCAAAGTGATTGTAAAAGCTTAAAAGATGAAGTTTTAGCACTTTTAAATACAGATATTTCTATAAAAGCAATGCGTGATGCTACGCGTGGTGGACTTAGTGCGGTTTTAAATGAATGGGCTAAATTAAGCAATTTAGAGCTTTTAATATATGAAGAAAAAATTCCAGTTTGTGATGAAGTTTTAGGGGTTTGTGAGCTTTTTGGATATGAGCCTTATGAGCTTGCAAATGAAGGAACTTTTATTATTTGTGTAGATAAAAAAGATGAGCAAAAAGCATTAGAAATTTTAAAACAATTTAATGCTAATGCAGCCATTATAGGTGAAATCACAGCTAATGAAAAAGCAAGAGTGGTTTTAGAAAATGCTTATGGAGCAAAACGCATTTTAGAGGCTCCAAAAGGCGAACTTTTGCCAAGAATTTGCTAATGCATGAGTTAAGTATTACAGAATCATTACTAGAGCTTTGCGAAGAATATGCTCAAGGAAAAATTATTGAAGAAGTGCATGTTAAAATAGGGCGCTTAAGTGGGGTTGAGCCTCCACTTTTACAAAGAAGCTTTGAAACTTTTAAAGAAAATAGTCCCTTATGTAAAAATGCTAAATTTATTATGCATATTCAAGAAGTAGTAGTTGAGTGTCAAAAATGCCATTTTAGTGGAGTGCTTGAAAATAATATCTTTTGGTGCCCAAAATGCGAAGATAAAGATTTAAAAATCATAGATGGAGAAGAACTTTATCTTATGCAACTTGTTTTAAAAGAAAACGAGGATTTAGAAAACAATGACAAATAAAGAAATCATTTTAGGTGCGGGTTGTTTTTGGTGTACTCAAGCTGTGTTTGATGAAATTAAAGGTGTAGTTTATACAGAAGTAGGTTATAGCGGTGGTAAGCCAAATCCAAATTATGAAAGCGTGATAAATGGCGATGGAAATATAGAAGTAGCTAAGATAATTTATGATGAAAAACAAATTTCATTAGAAAAAATCTTAGAAATTTTTCTCAAAATGCATGATCCAACAAGCTTAGATAAACAAAGTGCTGATGAGGGGATACAATATAGATCAGTTATTTTTTATCAAACTAATGAGGAGTTAAAAATCATTAGTGATTTTTTACAAAAAGCACAAAAATATTATGCTAAAGCTATAGTTACACAAGTTTTAAAATTAGAAAAATTTTATAAGGCTGAGGATTATCATCAAAAATATTTTAAAAATAATCCCAGCCAAGCTTATTGTAGATTTGTCATTACACCAAAGCTAGAAAAACTAGCAAATTATTCCTAATTTTTCTTTTTAGAAATAGGGCAAACCCCAAGTGGACAAGCTTGTTTTCCACTAAGCACTCTTATGGGACAAACAGCAAAAATACCTGTTAATAAAGGAATTAAACCCAATAATCCCCACCAAGTTGAAAAATAAACTCCCAAAGAAAACGCCACTATGGCTAAAGCTATTCTTAGCACTCTTTCTAATTTACTCATAATTTCTCCTTTTTGTTGATATTATAAATAAATTTTAAAAGTATTTCTGTGATAAAGTTACAAAGAAATTAGTATTATTTTAGATCTTTCAAGTTTGATTTTACCTTCTTTTTCTAATTCTTTTAAAATTCTTGAAACGGCTTCTCTGGCGCTTCCTAAGTGATTAGCTAAAGCTTCATGGGTAATTTTTAAAGTATTGTTGCTAGCATTTTCTTTCAAAAAATCACAAATTCTAGAAGATAAAGGCATAAATAAAGCTTGTTCTAAAACTTTGATTAAGGTATTAAAACGCTTGGTGATTAAACTTAAAACATAATTATTAATTTTTGGATATTTTTCTTTTAAAATTTGAAAAATTGATGAGGGGATGATGGCTATACTTGTATTTTGAGTACTTTGTATAAAAACATCATAAGATATGCCATCCATATTACACTCAGAGCAAATAACACATTCGTCATTTTCTTTAAGGTGAAAAAGTGTTATTTCTTTTGCATTTGGGGTTAAAATAAAAGCTCTAAGCTCACCTTTTAAAATTTTTATAAATCCTAAACATTTATCATTGACCTTAAAGTCTTTTTCGATGTTTATTATTTGTAAGTGCTCTTGTATAAGTTTGAGATCTTGTTTTTCTATTTCAAAACGAGAAAGAAAATTTTCCATGTTTTTAAATTTTAAAAGCCTATAAAAGGCTTTTAAATTTTAGTGGCAACCACAACCACCACATCCACAACTTTGACCAAAGAAGCTTTCTAAAGCTTGCATATTTGGAAGTTCTGTTACTTCATTTACTAATTCTTTATAAGCAACCACACCATCTTTAACTACAAACACTGCTCTAGCTAAAATTCCCTCAAGTGGACCATCAGCCATTAAAACACCATATTTTTCACCAAATTCTTTAGAAACAAAATCACTTGCAACAGTTAAATTATCTATACCTTCAGTTGAGCAAAAACGACCCATAGCAAATGGTAAGTCCATGCTAACTACGATTACTTCTACACCACTTGCTGCTGCTTTTTTATTAAATTCTCTAGCTTCAGTTGCACATACTGGAGTATCAAGGCTTGGCACGCTGATAATAATTTGAGTTTTGCCTTTTGGAGCAATTTCAACACCTGAAAGATCTTTAGCTTTTAAGGTGATATTTGGAGCCATATCGCCAACTTGGATGTTGTTTCCTTTTAGATTTACTTTATTTCCTTTGAATAATACACTATTCATTTTTTCTCCTTGAATGATTTTTATTAATCATAATATAAAAAGATTAATAAAGTCTTATTTTTGTTCTTCTTTGCACATACCTGCTTCGATTAGAAAACATGAAGGTTGATAATTGCTTTTTTTAATCTTGTCATATTTTGCATAGCTTAAGTATAAAGTATCCTTAGCTCTAGTTACTGCTACATAAAAAAGCCTTCTTTCTTCTTCCAAACTTCCACCCATGCTCATGAGTTTTTGATTAGGAAATCTTCCTTGTGCAAGATCAATTACAAATACAAGCTCAAACTCAAGCCCCTTACTAGCATGTATGCTTAAAAGATTAACACCACTACCGCTACTCATTTCACTAGCACCAAGAGTAAGAAAATTATAATATTTATAATTATCACTATAATTTTTAGCAAGTTCTTTTAATACAAATATTTTCGCATTGATTTTTTCTAAAATTTCATTTTTTTTATTTAAATCAACATTGGAGTTTTTATTAGTCGCTCTTTTGGTTGCTAAAATATCACAAATTTCTTTAAAATAATCATTTTCTAAGATCAAATTTACAAGCTGGGTTGAAACCTTACATTCACTTGCTTTTTTAATAAAAAGATAAATTTTTTCAAGATTTTTCGCACAAAACTCGTTGATTTTAGGTAGACTTAAAATAGGGTGGGTGTTAAATTCACTTTCTAAGTTAAACCTTGAAGGTGAGGCTAGCTCCTCAATATCATCAAAAAGTCCTAGTTGGTAACTTTGTTTTTTGTATTTTTTTAAACTCACATTACTATCAGGATTTAAAAAACCTTTAATCAAACTAGAATGTCCCAGCTTTAATAAAGCATCAAAAATATCTTTTGCTAAAACCCCACCAACTCCTTTGGTATATTCAAGTAAGTGTATAAAAGCCATGATATCTTTTGGATTAAGCACGATTGCAAGCATAGAGCAAAAGTTTTTAACTTCCAAGCTTTCAAAAAAACTTCCCCCACCTTTTCTTTTGCTTGCTATACCAAGTTCTCTTAAGGCAACTTCTACTCCATCTGCGCTAGAATTGTTTCTAAAAATAACAGCGATTTCATCAAGATTAACTCCACTTTGTAAGATTATTTTTGCTATGGTAGAGTATTGATCAAATAATTCATTGAAAGTTAGCAAACTTGGTGCTTTAAAATCTCCTTCTCTAGTTACAATCAATTCTTTAGGATATAATCTTTCATTGTTTAAAATCACTTTATTAGCTAGTGCAAGTATATTTTTACTAGAACGATAGTTTTTATTTAAAGTAAAAATATTTGCATCGATAAATCTATCTTTAAAACTTCCTATAATAGAAATATCAGCTCCATTAAAAGCATAAATACTTTGGTCATAATCCCCCACACAAAATAAACTTTTACTTTTAAAAGCATCAATTAATGAACCTTGTAAAGTATTAGTATCTTGGTACTCATCTACTAAAATCTCATCAAATTCAAAATGATGTGAAGCTAAAACATGTTTTAATTTGATCAATAAATCATTAAAATCCACATAATTAAAACGTGCTTTTTCTTCTTCGTATTCTTTTAAAATATCTTCATAAATTTCAGCATAAACAGCTTGTTCATCATAATTTTGACAAAACCAATTATAAAATTCATCTAAATTTGCATTAGTATTTTGAAATAAAGAATACACATCATACAAATAACTTGGCATATAAGGTTTAGTGTCGCTTAAATGATGAAAAGTGCGTTTTTCAAAAATGGAACGTAAAAGAATTTTAAGCTCACTAGCAGGTTTTAAAATAATATCATGATTTAACTCTTTAAGTAGGGAATAAGCAGTGCTATGAAAAGTTCCTGCTGTGATTTTTGAAGTAATACTTTTATCAAAATACCTGCCAAGTCTTTCTATCATTTCTTTACTAGCTTTGTTTGTAAAGGTTAAAAGCATAATTTTTTCAGGCTTTATATTATTTTGAAGTAAAAAGGCTATTCTTGCAACTATAGTTGAAGTTTTACCTGTGCCTGCGCTTGCTATGATAAGATTGTGTCCAAAAGGAGCACTAGCAGCTTTGTATTGTTCTTCATTTAAACGCGATAAGGGCATGAGCTTCCTAGTTTAAAATTATATTTTGTATATCATTAAAATAAAAATGATTGATACCATCTTTATATTCATAATAAAGCGTAAGTTTATGAGAATCTAAAATAGTCTTAACAATATATAATCCAAGTCCAAAACTATCTTTGTTTTTCTTTCCTTGCGTAAAGGCTTGAGTGTAGTATTTCAAGTCTTTATCTAAGGCTTTTCCTTTGTTTTTAAAGCAAAGATAATCTTTAGTTATTTCTATAGTAACGCAATTTTCATCAGAGTATTTTGTTGCATTATCTATCATATTTTTCATCGCAGTAGTAAAAAGTTTAAAATCCACATTGACGCTAAAACTTTCTTTGATACTAATTTTTACCTTTTCATCATCACTCATAGCTATATCTTTAGCTTCATCTAAAAGATCTAAGATATTGTATTTTTTTAAATTAATCAAACCAGCACCTGAAGTAATTTGTTCAATGGCTGCAAATTCATTAATCAAAATTTCCAAACGATTAAAAGCACCCACTAATCTTTCTTTATATTTGCTATCTTCAAGCATTTCTAAAGTAATTAAACCTTTAGTAATAGGTGTTTTTAACTCATGCATAATATTTCTTAAGAAAAATTGCCTTGAAGTGTTTAGTTTTTGAATTCTCAAAATAGACTCATAAAAGGCTGTTGCTACTTGAGAAATTTCATCATTGCCTTTACTGACATTTTGAATTTCATTGAGTTTATTTTCGCCAAATTTATCTATTTGTCTTTTTAAAGCTCTAAGTGGTTTTAATTTTCTAATGATAAAAATATATAAAATCAATAAAACCATTACCACTATACTAGCAATAAGCTTAATCACAAAATAACGATAACCTTGATATTCTAAATCTTTGTACAAATAAAGCTTACCATCAAAAATGATTTTTAAATATACATTATCTTCTAAAGTAATGATTTCAACTACACCTGTGCTAGTTTGAGCGCGTGCTATGGTTTCAGCTTTGTAGATGATTTTTCTTATAGAAGATGGGGTTGTTAGTTCTATCATTTTGTAATTTTTTGTTTGCTCATAAAATTCTTTTTCGCTAATTACATGGTTAAAATACAATAATCTTGCATTAGCTATAAAAGAATATTTCGCATTAAGCTCATTAGTGTAATTTTGCTGATCATATTTTATAAGCCATAAAAATGCCAAAATCACACTAACGCTAGCAAGCAAAAAAACAAAGGTTATGGTATAAAAAATTGATGATTTATTCATTGAGTTAATTTATACCCTATACCTCTGATTGAATGAATGTATTTTGGAGTTTTAGGATCATCTCCGATTTTTTGTCTGATTCTGCTAATGATTACATCTATACTTTTATTACTAGAATCTTCACTAATAGAGCTACAATTATACACAAGTTCTTCACGACTCACCACTCCACCTTCTTTTTTAATTAAATAACTCAAAATATCAAATTCAGCATTGGTAAAGCTAATTTCTTGATCTTTCATAGTGATAGTATGTTTATATTTATCATATACAAGATCTTTTTTAACTTGAGCTTGAGCAGTTTTTGTATTTGAAATTCTTCTTAAATGACTTTTAATCCTTGCTTGAAGCTCTTGAGGATTATATGGTTTTGGTAAATAATCATCTGCACCCAAATCAAGAGCTGCAACCTTATCGCTAATATCATGTCTTGCACTTGAAATGATAATGGGTGTATCATATTTTTTACGAATTTCCTCGCATACTTCAAGTCCATCAAGTCCAGGTAAGCTTAAATCTAAAATGATTAAATCATAAGGATTTAAAGCAAGTCTTGAAAGACCTATATAAGGTTCATGAGCAATATCTACTTTCATATCAAATTGCTCTAAATATTCAGCTATAATCTCTGCTAATTCTAAATCATCTTCTATCATTAAAATATTTGTCATTTTTTTCCTTTCTTAAAAAAGTAAAGCTCTAACCATACCGCCTCTATTAATCCAAATTTTAACATATTCTTTGCCTTTATTTAATTCTAAAGCCTTAGATAATTCTTTAAAATTTGAAACTTCATATTGATCAATACCTATAATAATATCACCTTGCTCAAAGCCTATTTTTTCTGCTTTTGATTTTGGAGTAACTTCAGTGATTAAAATACCACTAATATTTTCAGGTATGCGGTATTGCTGTTTATTTTTAGAATCAAGCTCTACTAATTTTAAACCATCAATATAACCTTTTTCATATTGTAGCGATTTTTCATCTGTTTTTAGCATAAATTTAACTATTTTAACTTTATTATCTCTTTCATAAGTTACCTCTATAGCTTGTTTTGGATCAATACTTCCTATATAATTTTTTAAATCCATAGGGCTTTTAATCACAGTTTTATCTACTTTTATAATCAAATCACCTCTTTTTAGCCCTGCATTATAAGCTGCTGAGTCTTTTTGAACTTCTGTTATTAAAGCTCCTTCTTGATTAGTATAAGCTTTTTTAATATCTTGAGTTAAAGCTCCTATAACTACACCTAAATATCCTCTTTCTATTTTTCCATGCTCGATAAGTTTTTGTGCAATAGATTTTGCCATATTAGAAGGGATTGCAAAGCCTATACCATTATTTCCTCCACTTCTTGAAAGTATGGCTGAGTTTATCCCGACTAAAGCCCCTCTACTATCTACTAAAGCCCCACCTGAATTTCCAGGATTAATTGAAGCATCCGTTTGAATGAAATTTTCGTATTGATTTAAACCTATATTATTTTTATTTAAAGCTGAGATAATTCCACTTGTAACACTACTTCCAACACCAAAGGGATTACCTAGAGCAAATACTACATCACCTTCTAATAATTTATCTGAATCAGCAAAAACTACTGCGGGTAAGTTTTTTGCTTCTATTTTTATCACTGCTAAATCTGTTTTAGGATCAGCTCCGATTAATTTAGCTTTATATTCAGTGCTAGAATCAGGTAAATTTACAGTAATTTTTTCAGCATCTTCTATAACATGATTATTTGTTATAATATAACCATCGCTTGAAATAATTACACCAGATCCAAGCGAACTTACTACTTCTTTTTTATTTTTTTTACTTTTTGGAGCTTGTGGAAAATCAAAACCAAAAAATTGTTTAAAATAAGGATCATTGAAAAAATCATCAATCCCAAAGGAATTACTTTGAACGGTTTTAGAAGTTGAGATATTCACAACTGAATTTTTAGCTTTTTGTATAGAATCATGATAAGAGAGTATAGTATTTTGATTATCAGTTGGTAAAGATCTTTTTACATTATCATCTGCTTGTTTAAAATCAATACTAGCACTAAAAAGACTAGTTGCTAATGCCAAAGAAAGAACCATAGTTTTTTTCATGTATTATCCTTTGTAAAATCAATTTACACAAGTATAAAATTTTATTTTTACGCAATTGTAAATAAAACCTTTAGTTTTAAAACTTATAAAAGTTGATTGACTAAGACTAAAGTTTATGGTATAATCTTATAAAAAATAAGGAATAAAAATGAGTAATAGTTTATATGAGACACTAGGTGTTTCGCAAAATGCTAGCGCAGATGAAATAAAAAAAGCTTATAGAAAATTAGCAAGACAATACCACCCAGATATCAATAAAGAAGCAGGTGCTGAGGAAAAATTTAAAGAAATTAACGCCGCTTATGAAATTTTAAGTGATGAGAAAAAAAGAGCTCAATATGATAGATATGGTGATTCTATGTTTGGTGGGCAAAGTTTTCATGATTTTTCAAGAAATGCAGGCGGAGCTGATATTAATGATATTTTAAATAATATTTTTGGCGGAGGTTTTGGGGGTTTTGGCAGAGGCTTTAGCTCTAGTAATAATTTTAGAAGTGGTTTTGGAGGTTTTGGGGGTTTTGAAGAGGATTTAGACTTACAAGCAAGTGTTAAAATTCCTTTTGAAAAAGGAATTTTAGGTGGTGAACATACTATAAATATTAACAACGAACAAGTTAAAATCAAAATTCCACATGGTATAAAAGATGGCGAAAAGCTACGCATACGAGGTAAAGGAAAAAGCTTTCAAGGACAAAAAGGAGATTTGATTTTAAAGGTAGAGCTTGAAAAAAGCGATGAATATGAAAGAGAAGATGATGATTTATACAAAAAAGTTGAAATTAGTTTAAAAACAGCACTTTTTGGAGATAAAATCAGCGTACATACTCCAAGAAAAGAAGTTAAAATCACCATACCACCAAATTCAAAAAACAATCAAAAAATCAGACTTAAAGGCTATGGGGTGCAAAATAGAAAAACAGATCTTTATGGAGATATGTATTTAATTTTAAATGTAAAAATACCTGATATTAATAGCCTTGATCCTGAATTTGTAAAAATTTTAGAAGAAAAATTACCTTAAAAGGAGTATGCAATGGAGCATAGTTATGATGAACCGGTGTATCTTATAAGTGTTGTTGCAAAGGTTTTAAGCATACACCCACAAACTCTAAGACAATATGAAAAAGAAGGTTTGGTTGAACCAAGTAGAACCGATGGCAAAATGAGACTTTATTCTCAAAAAGATATAGATAGAATCAAAATGATTTTACGCTTAACAAGAGATCTTGGAGTTAATTTAGCTGGTGTTGATGTGATTTTAAAACTAAAAACAAAAATTGATGAGTTTGAAAATACCATTGAAGAATTAAGATTAGAACTTGATAGAAGAGATAATCCTTCAAAATCAAGAGCAGTAGTAAAACACAGAAGCAATTTTGACTTAATTTTTTTAGAAAAAATAAAATAATAAAACATTACAAAAGGTTGGTGAGTGGATGCTTTTATAACTTTATTTTTAACTGCAGTAGCAGTTGCTGTCGTACTTAATGTTATACTTAAAAAATTTGGAATTCCAACCATTATAGGCTATATAGCTACAGGTTTATTTGTGCGTGAATTTTATGGTTTTAGCACCAATGAAATCATTATCCATGTGGCTGAGTTTGGTATAGTTTTTTTAATGTTTACCATAGGGCTTGAATTTTCATTTAAACACCTTTTAGCAATGAAAAAAGAAGTGTTTTTAAATGGAAGTTTGCAAATGCTAACTTGTGGCTTGGTTTGTACTTTGCTTGTAACTTATATTTTAGGTATAGCAAACCATATAGCAATGATAGCAGGTTTTGCTCTAGCTTTATCTTCTACAGCTATAGTTTTAAAAATACTTAATGATAGTGGCGATATCAATGAAGAATATGGCCGAAAAGCTTTGGGAATTTTGCTTTTTCAAGATATTGCTGTGATACCACTGCTGTTAATGATTGATATATTTAGCTCTCAAAATGCTGATATTTCAAAGCTTTTATTTACAACCTTAGTCAGTGCTGTGATTTTACTTGTTTTGCTTTATTTTATAGGCAAATACCTTTTTACTTATGTTTTAAAATTTATCATTAAGACCAATGCAAATGAAATTTTCATCGCTACTATACTTTTTACCGTAATAGGAGCAAGCTTTTTAGCGCATTCTTTTGGTTTTTCTTACTCGCTTGGAGCATTCATAGCTGGAGCTTTGATAGCTGAAACTAAATATAAACATAAAATAGAAGCAGATTTGGTTCCTTTTAGGGATTTACTTTTAGGGTTTTTCTTTATCAGTGTTGGCTTGCAAATTGATTTTCATATAGTTTTTGAAAATTGGTTTTTGATTTTTGTTTTTGTAAGCTTGGTGTTATTGATAAAATTTGTAGTAATTTATGGTCTTTTAATCCTTTATACGAGAAAAAGAGTAGCTTTAAAAACTGCTTTGAGTATTTCTCAAATTGGAGAATTTGCTCTAGCGGTGTTTTCACTAATGCAAGTAAATTCGCTTATAGATGAAAAAACAGCACAAATTTTTATTATAGTTTCTATCATCACTATGGTTGCAACACCTTTTATTTTAAATAATCTTAGAAAAATAGCCAACGCAGCCGAAGGTGAGCAAAATGATATGGCTAAATTTTATCTATGTGATCAAAAAATGAAAGATCATTTTATCATTTTTGGTTATACAAGATTAGGTCAAGAAGTGGTGCAAAAGATCAAAAAAACAGGTATTCCATATCTAGTTTTAGAAAGTGATTTAAATTTAGTTGAACTTGGGCGTAGCAGAAATGAGAATGTTTTTTTTGCTAGTGTAGCGCAAGTAGAAACACTAAAGGTAGCTAATATAGAAGAATGTTCAGTTGCTATTATAACTATAAGCAATGAAGCTAAACTTGATATGCTCTATCAAGTGCTTTCTAATTTCAATAAACCCATACAAACGGTTTTAAAAACAAGTGGTACAGGTGCTAAGATCATTTTCCCACACACTGATAAACATTTACACATTGTAGATGCTGAAGCTTCAATAGCTAGAAATTTAGTACAAGAAGCATTACAATGTAGAATCAATACAAGTGCAGCAGAATGAAAAATGATGAAAAAGCTTTAAGAGTTAAATATGTAAGAGCTTTGGAAAAATTTACCAACTCTGCTGTGAATGCTTTAAAAAGGGAAGATTTTGATTTAACACTTTTTAGAGAAAGAATGCAAAAAAATGCTAAAATCTTTGAAAAAGTTCAAGCGGTGTTTTTGGATTCTACTTATACTAAAGCTTTAGAGCTTTTTGTAAATGAGTGTTTAGATGAAAGTTTAGACCAAAAAACCTTAGCTTCAAAAGCTAATGCTTTGTATAAGCTAAAAAATAATCAAAGTTATAAAAAAGACAAACATAAAATTAAATTTAAGGATGAATATTGATAAATGTAATTTTTGATATGGATGGCACGCTTATAGATAGTGCTAATGCCATAGTATGTGCGGTAAATGAAATAAGATCGGATTTAAATTTAGAACCTTTAAAAAGAGAGTTTATTTTAGATACTATCAATACTCCTGGGCAAAATTATGCTAAGATTTTTTATGGGGTTGATACTTACTCACATACTAGTTTTAAAGAAGGTTATGAAAAATATTTTATTAAGCATTATGATCAAAGTGTGGTGCTTTTTGATGGTGTGCTTGAGGTTTTGGAATTTTGTAAAAAAAACGATTGTTATCTGGCTATAGCTACTAATGCACCTCAAGAAAGCTTGGTGCCTATTTTAAAAAAACAAAACATTCTTTCATATTTTGATAAAATACTAGGTGTTAGTTATGGTATAGAAGCTAAGCCTGATCCTATGATGCTAAGATTAATCGCAGATGAAGCAAAATATGAAAAAAGTATTTTTATAGGCGATAGTTTAAAAGACAGACTTTGTGCTAAAAATGCTAAGATGGATTATATACATATTTCTTGGCAAAAAGAAACTAAAGACTTAGATGAAGTTAACGATAAAACTACTTTAATAGAAAAAATTCAAACTCACATGAAAGGTTAAAAAATGGATATTTTTGATGAAATGTTTGCAAAAAGCCCTAAAGAAAAATTTATTGAAACAATAAAATATGCAAATTTAGGTGCATTGGAAAATGTTTTAGAAAAATTATTAGCCGATCATATCGCTATGATAGAGCTTTTAGAAAAAAATAATTTAAATGAAAGCGATGTAGCGCAATTTCAAATGGAAAATTCACTCTTAATAGATGAGAGAAAAAATGATTTTTACATAGGCTTAAGTGCTGAAATTTTAGGGCATGAGGGTTGATTTTGCGTTTACTTTTATCTTTATTTTTGATGTTTAATTTTTTAAAGGCTGAAGTATTTTTTGATTATACTTATAAATTTACCCTGAGTAAAGATGAAAAAGCAAGTGTAAAAATAAAAGAAATTGACTATCCTGATGAGATTTATTATTTTGACTTCTCATGGACTTTATTTGATCAAACTAATATCATCGTTCATTCAAAGTATAAAAGATACCCTAGACAATTTGTGATGTCTTTAAGAAGAAATTTAAACTGGGTTGATCAAACCTTAGTGCCTGATTATAAAAATCCTTATATAGATAGAGCAAGATTGATACTTGAATTTAGTGATTTTAAAAAAGGTAAGGCTATTTTTACTGTGTATATAGAAGATAGAGATAAGAAATTAGAAGTAGAATTTTTAGACCCTAGAAAAGCCACTCTTAATCAAAACTAAAGTAAAATTTAATAAAATATAATTATAAGAAAACTAAGGAAAGCATAGTGCAAAAGATCGATCAGTATATGCATGAATTTTTATCTGAATTAAATTATGAGCCTATTTTAACCATGAGTTCAAAACTTCAAGGTGGTAAAAAATTACGCTCAAAACTACTTTTAAAAATAGCTGGGGAAAGTGATATTAGCTATAAAATCTGTGCTATTATAGAGTTAATTCATGCTGCAAGCTTATTGCACGATGATGTGATTGATGAAGCAAAATTAAGAAGAGGTGTAAAGTCTATCAATGCACAATTTGGAGCTAAAAATGCTATCATGCTTGGAGATATTTTATACTCAAAAGCCTTCTATGAACTTTCTTTGATTGATTTAAAATTAGCAAAAATCATTTCTAATGCTGTTGTTATGCTTTCTGTTGGGGAATTAATGGATGTAAATTTAAGCGAAACTTTCAATACTGATAAAAATGCTTATTTACAAATGATATATAACAAAACAGCCATTTTAATCGAAGCTAGCGCAAGGTGTGGGGCAATACTTGCTAATTTAAATGAAGATGATTTTGCAGAATATGGTAAAAATTTAGGTTTAGCTTTTCAAATTGTAGATGATATTTTAGATATCAAAGGTGATGAGCAAATTTTAGGTAAACCTGCTATGAATGATTTTAAAGAAGGTAAAACCACTCTTGCTTATATGTATTTACACGAAAAATTAAATCCACAAGATCAAGAAATACTTAAGTCTTATTACAAGAAAGATTTAAGTGTAAATGAGCTTGCTTGGATTAAAAATAAAATGCAAGAGCATGAAATTTTTAATCAAGTTGGCCAAGAACTAAACACTTATGCAAATAATGCACTAAAAGCTATAAAAAAATACAATATAAAAGATTTAGAAGATATTATTAAAAGCATGATAGAAAGGGAATTTTAATGCATTATTACTGCATCAGTTTTACACATAAAAATACAGATATTGCTACTAGAGAAAAACTTTCCTTTTCTAATGAAGACAAAAAAAGAGAATTACTAAAGCTAATCCATACTAATAATAAAATTTTAGAAAGCTTAGTGCTTAGTACTTGCAATAGGGTTGAAATTTTTCTTTTTGTTGGGGATGTTGAAAGCATTAATGAGCATATTTTAAAAACACTTAGTTTGCTTTGTGGGGTTGATAGAGAAAATTTAAGCACCAAGGCTGATTTTTACGAAGATAGCGGAGCCATCCATCATTTATTTTCTGTGGCAAGTTCGCTTGATAGCTTGGTTATTGGTGAAACACAAATTGCTGGACAATTAAAAGATGCTTATAAATTTGCCCTGCAAGAGCAAAGATGTGGTGTGCATATAACTAGAGCAGTTCATTATGCTTTTAAATGTGCGGCAAATGTTAGAAATCAAACTGAAATTTCTAAAAATCCTATTTCAGTTGCTTCAGTGGCGGTGGCAAAAGCTAAAGAACTTGTAAATTTAGAAAATAAAACTGCTGTTGTAGTAGGTGCAGGGGAAATGAGCGAACTAGCCTGTAAGCATTTATTAAATGCCAAGGCTAAAGTATTGATATTAAATAGAGATATACAAAATGCCCAAAAGCTTTGCGAGGATTTAGGTGAAAATGCAAGCTATGAAAGTATTGCAAATTTAAAAGAAGTACTAAATCAATATGAGATATTTTTTAGCGCCACAAACGCTCCGCATGCTATCATAACCAATGATTTATTAGAAGAAAAAGATTATAAAAGATATTTTTTTGATATAGCAGTGCCTAGGGATATTGATGTAAAAGCAAATGAAAAAAATATAGTTTATGCTGTTGATGATTTAGAAGAAGTTGTAAGAAAAAATTTAACTCTAAGAGAACACCAAGCCCAAATTGCTTATTCCATAGTAGGTACTATGACAAATGAGTTTTTTCAACATCTAAGCAAACTAGCAACCTTGCCTTTAGTTAAGCAATTACGCTTACAAGCTGATGAAATCGCTAAAGAACAATTACAAAAGGCTATAGATAAAGGATATTTAAAGCACTCAAACCATGAAGAAGCAAGAAAGCTTATAAGACAAGTAATGAATGCATTTTTACATCATCCTAGCGTAAATTTAAAAAAACTAAGCGGAACTATGCAAAATGATTCAGTAATTAATGCTATGCGTTATGTGTTTGATTTAAAAAATGAAAATATGGAAGGTTTAAACCTTTATAAATGTGAATTTAATTTGGAGAATAATCATGAAATTTAGTAAATTTTATGCCATAAGCACAAAAGAAAATCCAAAAGATGCTACTTTACCAAGTCATATATTTTTAGTTAAAGGTGCCTTTGTAGAACAAATTGGAAGTGGTTTGTATAATTTTTTACCTTTAGGAAAAAGAGTTTTAGATAAGATTAAAAATATCATCAAAGAAGAAATGGATAAAGCAGGGGCTTTAGAAGTAAATTTAAGTTTTAATACCCCAGCTGAACTTTGGAAAGAAAGTGGGAGATTTAATGTTTTTGGTAAAGAGCTTTTACGCTTTAAAGATAGAAAAGAAAATGATTTTGTTTTAGGGCCAACCCATGAAGAAGCTATGGTAGCTTTAGTAAGAAATAAAATAAATTCTTACAAACAACTTCCTTTGCATTTGTATCAAATAGGACTTAAATTTAGAGATGAAGCTAGACCTAGATTTGGACTTTTAAGATGTAGGGAATTTTTAATGAAAGATGGCTATAGCTTTCATGCTAGCGAAGCTGATTTAGATAAAGAATTTAATCTTATGCATGAAACTTATAGTAAAATTCTTACAAGATTAGGACTTGAATTTAGAGCTGTTGAAGCTGATAGTGGGGCTATTGGTGGCAGTGGTTCAAAAGAATTTATGGTTTTGGCTAAAAATGGCGAGGATGATATATTATTATGTGAGCATTGTGATTATGCTGCAAATATTGAAGCAGCAAAAAGAGCTAAAAAAAGTTGTGAAGATGAAAGGCCAGAAGCTGACTTTGCTACACAATTTCACACTCCAAATGTAAAAACTATAGAAGAATTAGCGGAATTTTTTAAAATTAACCCTTACTATACTATTAAAGCTATTGCTAAAAAAGCTATTTATGAAAATGAAGAAAAAATTGTAGTATTTTTTATACGCGGTGATGATGAATTACAAGAAGTTAAAGCACTAAATGCAGCAAATGCACTAGAATTGGCCGATGTAAGTGAAGAAGAATTAGAAAAAGCAGGTTTGGTACCAGGATTTATCGGCTTTGTAGGATTAAATGGCGTTGATTTTTATATTGATCATGAGCTTGAAAATGAAACAAATATGATTATTGGAGCAAATAAAAAAGATTATCATTTAGTCGGAATCAATGTTGTAAATTTAAATAAAGAACGCTTTAAAGATCTTGCGGCAGTTAAAGAACATGATCTTTGTCCAAGATGTCAGCACAAGCTTAAGCAAAGCAAGGGTATTGAAGTAGGCCATATTTTTAAACTTGGAAATAAATACTCAAAAGCAATGAATGCAAGCTATTTAGATGAAAATGGTAAAGCTCAATTTTTCACTATGGGTTGTTATGGTATGGGAGTGAGCCGTTTAGTAGCTGTTGCTATAGAAGCAAGCCATGATGAAAAAGGTTGTATTTGGAATAAAACTCTAGCTCCTTTTGTTTTAGATATCATCGTTTCTAATATAAAAGACACAAAAGCTATGGAATTTGCTGAACAAATTTACACTCATTTTAGTGATAAAGAGATTTTATTTGATGATAGAAATGAGCGTTTTGGTGTAAAGATTAATGATTTTGAATTAATGGGCTTTCCTTATGCTTTAGTTATAGGTAAGGGCTTAGAAAATGATGAAGTAGAATTAATCCATAGAAATACCTTAGAAAAACAAGTTTTGAAAACTCAAGAAGCAATTTCACACTTAGAGAAAATTCTATGATGGTAAAAACAAATTTAAGTGCATTTTTGATTTTAGAATTAATCGCTAGTATTTTATTTATAACTTTTTTTGGTTTTTTAAATTTTTTTATGATAGTTTTTGCAAGTATGTTTTTAGGAGCAATGTTTTTAGCAAAGACTTGGACAAATCTCATCACTATGCAAAATACCAACACGAATTTATTTGGTATGATTAAATTATTTTCTTTAACTATAGTAGGAATTTTGCTTTTAATACCAGGAATTTTAAGTACATTTTTAGGAATTTTACTCTTATTTTTCATGATGATATTAAAATTATTTACAAAACAAAAAAGAAAATATCATCAAACGAACAACGAAGAAGAAATCATAGATGTAGAAATCATACAGGAGCATAAAAAATGCAATTAATCATCGCAACAAGAAAAAGCCAACTTGCATTATGGCAAAGCGAATATATAAAAAACAAATTATCCCAAACACATCCTGAATTAGAAATTTCTTTAGAGGGTTTTAAAACTAAAGGTGATGTTTTACTTGATTCACCTTTGGCTAAAATAGGCGGAAAAGGACTTTTTACAAAAGAACTTGAAGAAAGTATGTTAAGAGGCGATTCGCATTTAGCTGTGCATAGCTTAAAAGATGTGCCGAGCTTCTTTCCTGATGGCTTAGTTTTAGCTGCTATTTCAAAAAGAGAAGTGGTAAATGATGCTTTTTTAAGTGAGTATTATGAGAGCTTAAATGCTCTTCCAAAAGGTGCAAAAGTAGGCACTACAAGCCTTAGAAGAAGAATGCAACTTTTAGCGTTAAGGCCTGATTTAAACATCATTTCTCTAAGAGGTAATATCAACTCGCGCTTAGAAAAACTTAAAGCTAAAGAATTTGACGCTATTATTTTGGCTTTAGCTGGTATTAAACGCTTAGGTTTAGATAAAGAAATAAAATACATTAGAGCTTTTGAGCTTGATGAGATGATACCCGCAGCTTCCCAAGGAGCTTTAGGTATAGAAAGCATTAATGATAAACAAATTTTAAAATACCTTGAATGTTTAAATGATGAAAATGCCTTTATAGAAACCAATATAGAAAGAGATTTTATAAAAACTCTAGAAGGTGGCTGCCAAGTACCTATAGGTATTAATGCAAAAATCATTGATGAAAAAATAGAAATTCGCGCCATAGTAGGCTTACCTGATGCAAGTAAAATTCTCAAAGAAAAAAGAATGATTGATAAACAAGATTACGCAAAAGCAGGCGAGCTTTTAGCTAAAGAAATGATAGCAAAAGGTGCAAAAGAAATTTTAAAAGAAGCAGAGAGTATGATATAAATGCAAAAATTCGTAGAGCTTTTAGAAAAAAATAATTTATTAAAAACCATTCATGAGCCCATTGATGTTGATCTTGAAATGGCACATTTAGCTTATATAGAAGTTAAAAAAGAAGACTCAAAAGCCTTACTTTTTACTAATGCAGTAAAAAATGGTAAAAAATACGATTATCCTGTTCTTTTAAATACTTTTTGTAATGAAAAAGCTTTAAAATTAGCATTTGGGAAAGACTATGAAGATATAGCTAAAGAAATTAGCTCTTTACTTAAAATGCATATACCACAAAGCTTTGGTGCAAAATTAAATTTTTTCAAAACCTTACTTGATTTAAAAAATATCCCACCAAAACGCATTAAAAAAGATGGAGAATTCAACTATAAAAGCTTAAATTCATTATATGATATGCCTATTTTAAAAACTTGGGAAAAAGACGCTGCGCCTTTTATCACTATGGGACAAGTTTATACTCAAAGTATAGATGGAAAGCAAAATAATCTTGGAATGTATCGTTTGCAAGTAGTTGATGAAAAAACCTTGCTTATGCATTGGCAAATTCACAAAGATGCGAGCCATTTTTTCCATGAGTATAAAAAAGCAAATCAAAAAATGCCAGTAAGCATAGCCATAGGTGGAGATCCTTTATATATTTGGTGTGCTCAAGCGCCTTTGCCAAAAGGAATTTTTGAACTTTTACTTTATGGTTTTATCAAGAAAAAACCTGCCATTTTGGCAAAATGCAAAAGTAACCATCTTTATGTACCTTATGATAGTGACTTTGTAATTGAGGGCTTTGTAGATCCAAATGAATTCGCACCTGAGGGACCTTTTGGAGACCATACAGGTTTTTACACTCCGGTTGAGCTTTGTCCTATTTTAAAAGTAGAAAAAATCTTTGCTAAAAAAAATGCGATTTATCAAGCTACTGTTGTAGGAAAACCACCCTTAGAAGATAAATACATGGGACTTGGAACAGAAAGAGTTTTTTTGCCTTTACTTCAGACAAATGCTCCTGATTTGATAGATTATAACATGCCTGAAAATGGGGTTTTTCATAATCTAATCTTGGCTAAAATAGAAGCAAAATACCCAGCTCATGCAAAACAAGTCATGCATACTTTTTGGGGAGTAGGGCAAATGAGTTTTGTAAAACATGCTATTTTTGTTGATGAAAATGCGCCTTGTTTGAAAGATTATGACAAACTCATACCTTATATACTCAATCGCTTTGATGAAGAAAAATTACTTATTAGTGAAGGAATTTGCGATCAACTCGACCATGCTTCAAGCGCTTATTGTTATGGTGGCAAAGCAGGGCTTGATGCATGTGGTGATGAGAAAAAAGTTGAACTTGAAATTCTAAGCGATGAGGCTTTACTTTCACTTTTTAAAGAAAAAGATCAAAGTATTTTAAAATTAAAGCAATTTTACACTCAAACCTTTGCTCCAGTTTGCGTGATTTTGATAGATAAAAAAGAAAAAATAACTCAAGTTTTTGAAAAATTACAAACTTATAAAAAACATTTTAGAATTTTAGTTTTCTTAGATTCAGATGCTATTTTAGAAAATCCTTATATGCTAATTTGGCGTGTGGTAAATAATATAGATGCAAAAAGAGATATATTTATCAAAAAAGATTGCGTTGCGATTGATGCAACAAATAAAGGATCATTAGAATATTATCATAAAGAATGGCCTTTAATGACAAATTGTTCTAAAGAAGTTATAGATAGACTTATTACAAGAAATTTACTTCCAAATGATGAAAAATTATTCAAAAAGTTTGAAATTTTTTAATTTTAAGCTTTTTGAGAACACTTTTTGCTTATTAATAATATAGAGATTTTTAATCTAAATATTAAGTTTTTTAAAATTATGTCGATAGAGTATTTTAAAGTCTTTTAAAAAGGAGTTTAAAATGGACATTGGTAATATTCAAAGGGATGCAAACACAGCACAATTTAATACAAAAAGTACTGGAAAAGTATCTCAAGAAAATCAACAGCAAACTGATTTAAATAATCAAGATGAGAATTTAAATGAAAAATTGAAAAATGCAACAGAAAAACTTAATAATCAAATGGAAACACTAGAAACAAACGTACGTTTTGCATATAATGATAAAATCAATGAAATGTATGTTAGTGTAACCGAAAAAGATACTGGTAGATTAATACGCAAAATTCCTAGCGAGGAAGTTATGAAGCTAATAGAACATTTTCAAGGTGTTATTGGCACTATTTTTGATAAGGAGAGTTAATTATGGCAGTAGGTAGTTTAGGAAGTTTAGGAATAGGTTCAGGAGTTTTAACAAGCGATACATTAAACAAGCTAAAAGAAGCAGAAATGAATGCGCATTTAGGTCTTTATAACTCACAGCTTGAAACCAATACTTCAAGACAAAAAGACCTAGCAGAACTTGAAGCTAAGCTACTTGCGTTTCAAACAGCCGTAAATAGCTTAGGTGATGCTTCACAATTTAACAAGAAAAAAGTATCACCTAGTGTAAGTGGAGATAGTGCTGCTGCAAGCTTAGTAGTAGGATCTTTATCTAACCTTACAAACATGAAAGTTATTGTTGATCAACTTGCACAAAAAGACGTATATCAAAGTAATGGATTTAAAGATAAAACTGCCACTGTAATGGGTAGTTTGGGTATAGAAGGTGTAGATGGCAAAACTTCTTTTACTATTACCCAAGATGGAAAAGATTATAAAATCGATATTGATGAAAGTACTACTGTATCTCAGCTTGCAGAAAAAATAAATGCTGCAACAGGTGGAAAAGTAGAAGCTAAAATAGTCAATACAGGAGATAGAGATAATCCATACCGCTTAGTAGTACAAAGTACTGAAACAGGAACTAAAAATAATATTTCTTTTTCAGGTGATGAAAAGTTATTAAATGCTATGGGTTGGGGACTTGATAAAAATAGCATTAGCGCTGGTGGTTTGTATGGTTTTAGACCAATAGGTGCTGGAGATACTGATAAAGATAAAATAAGTGGAAATTTTAGTGGAAATCTTAACGAGAAACTACTTGGTCCTGGTGAAAAAACCTCTTTTACTTTTGTTATTAAAAATGGTGAAAGATATGATAGATTTACCATAGACATAGACGAGAACACTACTTATAAAAGTTTAGCAGAAGATTTAAAAAAACAAACCAATGGAAAAGTTGAATTAAACCTTGATGAAACTGGAAAATCGTTTACTTTTAGAGCTACCAATGGTGGACAATTAAGTCTTTTTGATGGTGGTTATGCAACTGATGCTGAAGGAAATATTGACCAAGCAAATTATGCTAGAGATGAAAAAGCTACTTCATTATTAAGTAGTAAATTTGGCATTACTCTAGATACTAGCACTCCACAAGGCTACAATGTAGCTTCAAACAATGAAAATCATATCCAAAAAGGTATGGATGCTATCTTTAGTGTAGATGGTGTTAAAATGACAAGACCAACTAATACTATCACTGATATAGCTCCAGATGTTACCTTAGAATTAAAACAAAAAGGAGAAATAACTTTTAACGTTTCTCAAGACACTGAAGCACTTGCGCAATCTTTAGAAAGTTTAGTTACTGCTTATAATGATTTAATGATAAATCTTAACGCAGCAACAAAATATGATCCAGAAGCAGGAGTACAAGGGAATTTTGTAGGTGTTAGCGAAATTTATAATATAAAATCTGAGATAAACAATATTTTACTTCAAACTATAACAGTAGATGGAACTGTTACGGTTGGTGATAGTGAAAGTTCAGAAGGGATTGAAGTTTCCTCTAAAGTAAGTTTATCTTTGGCAGATTATGGCTTAACGTTAAACGATGGTGTTTTATCTTTTGATTCAGGAAAATTTAACTCTAAATTTAACGAAGATCCTGAATTAGCTGAAAAATTTTTCGTAGGAAGTAATGGTTTTGAAGATATTGATTTAGCTGGTGATAGAGTAAGTAATCTTGGCAAAGATGATATAACATTTAAAGAAGGTAGTTTTACTATCACTTATAATGATACAACCATAGATTTAAGCAAAACTCCAAATGGAGATCCTTTTGTATTAACAGGTAAAGATGATATTGAAAAAGCTAAAAATTTGGTTGATCATATAAATAGTTTTGGCTTAGAAGGTTTAGAGGCTAGCTTTGAAATCATTAACCAAGGCAATCAAAATCAACAAATTCAATTTAAAATCAAAGGAACTTCAGGTAGTAACTTAGAAATTCAAGGTGATAATGAATTTTTGAAAAAATTTGGTTTAAGTTCTAGAACCTTATATTCAGTTTATAAAGAAGAAACTGGAACTTTTGGTATGCTAAAAAATACCATGGGTGAAATAATGAGTTCTGAAGGTTCATTTGGAGGTTATAAAGCATCTTTAACAAAAGAATCAAAAAATCTAAATGAAACCATAGAAAGCACCAAAGCTTCCATAGAAAGTAGATATGATACAATGTGGTCAAGATGGGCAGCATATGATGGTATCATTGCAAAACTAAATAACCAAGCAAGTGTTATTGCAAATATGATCAATGCAGCAAATAATCAAAATTCTTAAAATAAAGAAAGGGTTTAAATGCTAAATAGTGCAGTTTATAGTGCATATTCACAAAATCAAACTGGTGTAGAATCCCAAGAAAAACTTATAGAAATGCTATATAGTGGAATTTTACGCTTTTCAAGTAGGATAAAAATAGCTATACAAAATGAAAATATAGAAGAAAGAGTGTATTATGTAAAAAGAGCTAGTGCTATTTTTATTGAATTGTTAAATTGTCTTGATTATGACAAGGGCGGTGAAGTAGCACATTATTTAAGTGGCTTATACACTAGAGAATTACAACTTCTTTCTTTAGCAAACATAGAAAACAGTGAAGCAAGAGTAGATGAAGTAATAAATGTAGTAAAAGGCTTATTAGAAGCTTGGAGAGAAGTACACCAAAAATGAGTGAAAAAAAATGGATTGATGAGTTTAAACTAGCTGTTTATACTGAAGATGTAGAAAAAATAGTTAAACTTATGGAAAAACCGGATTATAAAGATTGTCCCAATGAGGCTTTAGCGCTAACTAATGAAGCGATAGCTTTTATGAAAAAAAAGCAAGATGAAATAGCTGTTAATTTACAAAAACTCAAAAAAGCTTCTGCTTATATAAAGTAAAACATGGCTATAAGCCGAGTTCTGTCAAGAACGATCATTTATCTAGACTTGTTTTTACAAACAAGTTCAAGCGAAGGGTTATATTATAAGACAAAAACCACCCCTTCTTGCTGCAGATTGGGTTTACATAGCTAGCTTTGTTACCAAAGCTACTGGTAGGCTCTTACTCTACCGTTTCACCTTTTCCATATAAAATATGGTAGTTTTCTTTCTGTTGCACTTTCCCTTAGGTTGCCCTAGCCATCCATTAGATGGAATCTTTGTCTTATTGCAGCTCGGACTTTCCTCTTCAAAAAGAAGCGATCGCTTGCCATGTTTAGACAAATTCTACCAAAAAAATTATTTTTATACCAGAGCAAAAACAAGATTTAATGTAATTTTTAATTTATTTTCATATTTTACAAGTTCTAAATTTTTAACTTTTATATAAGGATCTAATTTTTGCAAAAACTGCGTTAAAAAAATAAAATCGCCAACAAAACTTAATCTTAATTCATAATAAGCAAAATATTCATCTTGACTTTTGTAACTTTGAATTTGCAAATATTGAACTCCATTAAGATTCTTTTCTATATCCTTTAAAATACCTTGATAATCTTTATTTATGCTTAAAAATGAGTGATCATTATAAGATATATTTTCATCTTCTTTTAAATCAGAAATCACTTCTTGTTTTTGCTCGTATTTTGTTTGTAAATTATATAGTTCATCTTTTGACAACTTCATTTGTTTTTCAAAATAATCAAAAACACCCATATAAACGATGAAAAAACCAAAAACAAAAACAACTATCAAAGACAATATAAATTCACGCTCAGATAACTTAGCAAAGATATTTTCTAAATTTTTATAAAGATTTTTCAAAAACAAGAGTGATTTTTCCATTATTAACTTCTTTATTTTTTAATACAAAATGATGCTTTTTAAAATCTTCATAAAATTCATAGTCATTTTTAAGCTCTATAATAAAATCATTATTTTTAACATACAAAGCCTCTATATAAGCTTGATGAGAATTTAAAACTTTTAAAAAATCATAAAAATCTTTATAACAAAGTGCATTTGCATAAAATTTTTGTAACAAATCAACCTTTAACTCATTTTCTTCTTGTAGTTTTTTAAACTCTTGATTTTGCTTTTGATTAATTTTTACCTGTTCTAAAATATCATCTTGCTTTTTTATTAAATTTTCATATTTTGTTTTCTCATTTTCATAAAATGATTTTTGTGTATACAAATACAAAGGATAAGCTAAAGCTAGTAAAACTCCACAAACAAAAGCCAATAAAATCTTAAAACTAAAAGATTTTAAATGATTTATTTTTTCTTTGTTGGTAAAATTAATCTTGACTTGATCGCAATTTTTTAACAATTTTTGATAAAAAATATTACTATTAAATTTATCAAAACTACTAAGATTTTGAGTATCATCTATGCTTATAATGTGCTTATAAGTATTCTTTAATTTTTCATTATATATTTTATCATAAACATTTAATGGTATAACTTTACAATTTTGAAAATCACACCCCAAATACTCCACTAAAACTATGTATTTTTTCTTAAACAATAATGCAAGATTTTCACTATTTACATCGTTCTTAAAATACACTTCAAAAAGCAGGGGTTCTGGTATTATATAATCAATATCTAAAATATCTTCGTACTTGCACAAGAATACATGAGTAAAAGATTTATCTTGAAAATACTTTAACTTATAAGAAAAATCATCTTTAAGACCAAGCTCTTCAAAGCTCTTTTTTAAAATTTCATCCTCGCTAATAGGATTTGCAAATTTAATATATAAAAGCTTTTCATAAGCAAGAAAATCTTTTAGAATAGTTTTCTTACTCATCATAAAGTATTTTCTTAAGGTTTTGCTCGTTTTTGTGCCAATTTTTCTCAAGTTGAACGAATAATTTTAACATTACCTTTTTTTGTGCCAATTTTTCTATTTTAACCCTAGCTTCTTTACCTATACGCTTAATTGTAGCACCATCTTTACCTAATATCATTCCTTTGTGAGAATTACTATCTGTAATGATAGTGGCATTGATATAATAAATTTGCTCTAATTCTTTGATTTTTTCTATTTTTATTTCAGTGCTATAAGGAATTTCATCACTTAAATTTTCATATATAGCTTCTAAGATAAAATCTCTATAAATATCCTTTTCGTTTGTTGTAGTAATAAACTCAGGATCAAAATAATACGGATGTTCAGGCAAATACTTAACCATCTCATCTAAAAAAATTTTTTTATAAAATTTTTGCTTTGCAGAATAGGGGATAATAGCACTAAAATGTGAGCTAAACTGAGAATACTCACTTAATTTTTTAAGCAAAACCTCTTTTTTTACTAAATCAACCTTATTGATTAATACAATATGTGGCACTTTAGGGTTTAAACTTAAAAAATTTTCATAATCTTTAATATCATCATAAATACTAGCTACAAATAAAATCACATCACAATCAGCAATGCTTTTAATCGCCAAATCAATCATAAGCTGATTCATAGCCTTAGAGCTTGCATGCAAACCTGGCGTATCTATAAAAATAAGCTGATGATTTTCATGCATTATAATCGCATTAATCTTTCTTCTTGTAGCGTTTTGCTTATGAGAAACCATAGCAACTTTTTCTTCTAATAAAGAATTTAGGATAGAACTTTTTCCTGCATTAGTTCTACCCACTATGCTTATAAAGCCACTTTTCACAAGATATACCTAGCTAAATCTTTATTTTCTATGATATCTCCAAGCTTAACTTGCACTTTAAAATCATCTATTTTATATACTTTACCTGCATATTCATCTGCTTCAAAACTAATATCTTCCAAAAGTTTTTCCACCACCGTGTGCAAGCGTCTTGCGCCAATATCTTGCATTTCTTCATTAGCCTTGCTTGCTATTTTTGCTATTTCTCTAATAGCCTCATCTTCAAAAACAAGCTCTACATTTTCAGTTTTTAAAAGCTCAATATATTGTGTTAGTAATGAATTTTTAGGTCTTGTTAAAATAGCATATAAAGCATCCTCATCTAGCGAATCAAGCTCAACTCTTAAAGGAAAACGCCCTTGAAGTTCAGGGATTAAATCACTTGGCTTACTTAAATGAAAAGCACCTGCAGCGATAAATAAAATATGATCAGTTTTTAAAGGTCCAAATTTAGTTTGTATAGTACTACCTTCAACTATAGGAAGCAAATCTCTTTGCACCCCTTCTTTGCTTGGATCTTGGCGGTTTGAATTTGAGCTTGAAACTGCTACTTTATCTATCTCATCGATAAAAATAATCCCTTCATTTTCTGCTCTTCTTAAAGCCTCACCTTTAATACTTTCCATATCAAGAATTTTCTCACTTGCTTCTTGAGCTAGAGCTATTCTTGCATCTTTTACTTTCATTTCTTTTTTAACTTTTTTATTACCCACACCAATAACTTTTACTATATCTTGCATAGCACCCATTTCAGGTGGTAAATTTGGATTAGCATCAAACACGCTTTGTGAAATTTCAACTTCTATTGTACTATCATCTAAATCACCAGCTTTTAATTTCACGCGCATTTTTTCTAAAGAATTTTGATACTCTTCTTGTTTTTCTTCGCTAACACCCTTTGGTAAAGGCGGTAAAAGTTTTTCTAAAATCTTATTTTCTATAAATTCATTAATCTTTTCTTTATTTTTTTCTTTTTCTTCATTTTTTACCAAATTTAAAGCAGCATTAGCTAAATCTCTAACCATGCTTTCTACATCACGCCCAACAAAACCAACTTCAGTATATTTACTTGCTTCAACTTTTACAAAAGGAAGTCCCATCATCTTAGCAAGGCGTCTTGCAATCTCTGTTTTACCAACTCCAGTTGATCCTATCATTAAAATATTTTTTGGCATGATATCATCTTGAAGTTCAGGACTAAGCTGCATTCTTCTATAACGATTTCTTAAAGCAATTGCTATGATTTTTTTAGCATTTTTTTGTCCAATTACATAATCATCTAAAAATTTCACAATCTCTTTTGGAGTTAAATTCATTTATCATCCTCAATTACATAAGTTTTAATATTTGTATTAGTATAAATGCAAATTTCACCAGCTATTTGCAAGCTTTCTTTGACTAATTCTTCTTCATCTAAACTTGAGTGTTTAGCTAAAGCTTTTGCAGCAGAAAGTGCATAATTACCCCCACTACCAATAGCTGCTATAGCGCCATCTTCAGGCTCTACTACATCTCCAGTTCCTGAAAGTAAAAATATATGATTTCTATCTAATACTAGCATCATTGCTTCAAGTTTTCTTAGGTATTTATCCTTACGCCATTCTTTTGAAAAATCTATTGCAGCTTTTAATAAATCACCCTTAGAACTAGAAAGTAACTTCTCAAACATATCAAAAAGATTAAAAGCATCAGCAGTGCTTCCTGCAAATCCTGCTAATACTTTTCCATTGTTTAATTTTCTAATTTTAACTGCATTGTTTTTTAAAACAGTATTTCCAAAACTTACTTGTCCATCTCCGCCAATTACAGACTTATTTTTACCTTTATAAGCTAAAATTGTAGTTGCGTGAAACATTATTCTCCTTTAACTTCCAGCTTAAATACAGCATGAATCGCATGGCCTAATTTTGCTGAAATTTCATGCACGCCAAGTTCTTTTATAGTATCACATTCTAAGCTTTTTTTATCAAGCTCTATGCCTTTTTGCTCTTTTAGTGCATGAGCGATTTCATCTTTAGTAACCCCACCAAACAAGCTTCCATTAGCTCCTACAGGCTTAGCTATGCAAATAGTGATTTTAGATAATTCTTCTTTTAATTTTTCCAAATTTGCAAGCTCAAATCTTAAATTTTCTGCCTTTTTCTTTTGCTCTGCTTCATATTGTTTTAAAACTTCATGTGTAGCAGCCTTAGCAAAACCTTTGGCAATTAAAAAATTTTGTCCATATCCATCTTTTACTTCTTTAACTTCTCCTGCTTTTCCTAAGCTTTTTACATCTTTAATCAATAATACTTTCATTGTTTTCCTTTTTTAAAATTTTCTTCCATTTTTACCTGCGATGATAAATCTTAAAGCATTTAATCTTATAAAACCTGCTGCATCTTTTTGATCATACACAGCATCTTCTTCAAAAGTACAATAAGCCTCACTAAATAAGCTATCATTCGCACTTTCTCTGCCTATTACCATTACATTACCTTTGTATAATTCAAGTTTAACTTTACCATTAACGTATTTTTGTGACTCATCAATTAAGGCTTGAAGCATTAATCTTTCAGGCGAGAACCAATAACCATTATAAATCAAACTTGCATATTTTGGCATCAATTCATCTTTTAAATGCGCTGCTTCTCTATCAAGAGTGATACTTTCAATAGCTCGGTGTGCTTTTAAAAGTATGCTTCCACCTGGAGTTTCATAGCAACCTCTACTTTTCATACCCACATAGCGATTTTCGACAATATCAAGACGACCTATACCATGTTTTGCACCAAGCTCGTTAAGTTTTGCTAAAAGCTGCGCAGGAGTCATTTTTTCTCCATTAATAGCACACAAATCACCTTTACTAAACTCAAGCTCTATCACTTCACTTTCATTTGGAGTTTCTTTTAAATCTTTCACCCAGCGCCACATATCTGCTTCAGGTTTAGCCGCAGGATCTTCAAGCACTAAACCCTCATAAGAAATATGCAATAAATTTGCATCCATAGAATAAGGTGACTTACCTGGCTTTTTAGCTATATCAATACCATGTTTTTGTGCATAAGCTAAGAGTTTTTCACGGCTATTTAAATCCCATTCTCTCCAAGGAGCAATGATGGCTAAATTTGGATTTAGCGCCAAAGCACCTAATTCAAAACGCACTTGATCATTTCCTTTACCTGTTGCCCCATGGCTAATAGCATCTGCTTTTGTTTTATTTGCTATTTCTACTAAAGCTTTTGCTATCAAAGGTCTTGCTATACTTGTACCTAGTAAATATTCTCCCTCATAAATAGCATTTGCTCTAAACATAGGAAATACATAATCTTTTACAAATTCATCTTTTAAATCTTGAATAAAAATATTTTCTTCTTTTACACCCAAAGAAAGTGCTTTTTTTCTAGCAGGCTCAAGCTCTTCACCTTGTCCAATATCTGCTGTAAAAGTTACCACTTCACATTTATACTCATCTTGTAACCATTTTAAAATTATACTTGTATCAAGTCCACCAGAATATGCTAAAACCACTTTTTTGATATCTTTTTTCATTGTCTTTCCTCTTTGTAAAAATAATTTTAAAATTTAACGAATTTAGCTTAATATAATGTAAAATATTTAGACATTTTATAACATTTTCTTGTATTTTTTGATAAAATATTTTTATGAGAATAGATAAGTTTTTAAATGTAGTTAATATTACTAAGCGTCGTGCTGTTTCAGAGGATATGTGCAAAAGTGGCGTAGTAAGTATAAACAATCAAGTGGTTAAAGCTAGTAAAGAAGTAAAAATTGGCGATGAAATAAGCATTAAATTTATAGAATATACTAATATCTATAAAGTTTTAGACATACCAACAACCAAAAGCATACCAAAAGCTATGCAAGAAAAATATGTGGTAAAAATTCAATGAAAGAAATGATTTTAAGTCAAAATGAGCTTTATAAGCTTTGTGAAATTTTACCTAAAAATGGAGTTATTTTACTTCAAGGGGATTTAGCAAGCGGTAAAACTACTTTGGTGCAAAATTATGCTCAATTTCTTGGAGTAGAAAAAACGCTTAATTCTCCTACATTTTCTATCATGCAAGAGTATGATTTTCAACAAGGTAAAATATATCATTATGATATTTATCAAGAAGGTTTTGATGGACTTTTAAAAAATGGTTTGATTGAAAATTTTTTTGAAGAGGGTTTACATTTGGTAGAGTGGGGTGATGAAAAATTAAAAAAATACTTAGACAAATATCAAATTTTGAATATAATTTTACAAATCATTCCTTATGAAAATAAAAGAAAGTATATAATACATGAGTAAGCTAGAAGCTAGAAATTTAGAAAAAATCATTAAAAAAACTAAAATCATACACGATGTTTCACTAGAAGTACAAAGTGGGGAAGTTGTAGGGCTTTTAGGGCCTAATGGAGCAGGAAAAACTACAAGTTTTTATATGATATGTGGGCTTATTTTACCAACAAGTGGGCAGGTGTTTTTAGACTCACAAGATATCACAAAAGAACCGCTTAATAAAAGAGCAAAGCTTGGCATTGGGTATTTACCTCAAGAAAGTAGTGTTTTCAAAGACTTAAGCGTAGAAGAAAATTTACTTTTAGCCGCCCAAGTAATATATAAGGATAAAAATTTATTAGAACAAAAGATAGAGCAAATGCTAGAATTACTTAGCATAGAGCCTATTAGGCATAGAAAAGGTATGAGTTTAAGTGGGGGTGAAAGAAGGCGTTGTGAAATCGCAAGATCACTTATGTGTGATCCTAAATTTTTACTTCTTGATGAACCATTTGCTGGGGTTGATCCTATCGCAGTGAGTGAAATTCAAAGCTTGATTAATGACTTAAAAGCTATGAATATAGGTGTTTTAATCACCGATCATAATGTAAGAGAAACTCTAGCAATTTGCGATAGAGCTTATGTGATTAGAAGTGGAAGGTTACTAGCTAGTGGCAATGCTAATGAAATTGCGCATAATGAAGATGTTAAAAAATACTATCTTGGAAGTGAGTTTAGACTTGAATAATGCTTAAACAAAAAACCTCTATAACACAAAAAGCAAAACTATCACAAACCTTAAGATCTTGGCTTCCTATATTGCAAGCTAACATTGAAGATCTAAAAGAAAGCTTAGATGAATTTGCTAAAGAAAATCCTTTTATAGAGATCAAAGAAAACTCAAGTATTACAAACAATCAAAACAAGTATTATCAAGAATATTTTAGTAAAAATACCACCACGCAAATGATTGATGCAAAAAGCTTGGAAGTAAAAAATGTGTATGAACTTTTAAGCGAGCAAATCATACCACCATTTTTTCCTACTAAAAAATCCCAAACCATTGCTGAAAAAATCATAGAATGTTTAAATCATGAAGGTTATTTTGAGTATGATGAGGAAATTTTAGGTGAATTTGATCCTTTAGAAGTAGAAAAAATCAGGCAAAGATTTAAATACCTTGATCCCGTTGGAGTAGGGGCAAAAGACAATCAAGAAGCTTTTATTTTTGCATTAGAGCATTTTGACTTAGATGATGAGCTTTATGAGTTTTGCAAAATGCTAATTTTAAATTTAGAAAATGCAAAAGATTTTATTAAAGATCCTTTATATAAAAAGGCTATAGCGATAATTAAAAAAATCTCTATTCCGCCTTTTTTAGAGTATTTTGAAGAGAGTATGGAAATTATTCCTGATATATTTATTTATCAAGAAAATGGTGAAATTAAAATTAAAATTAATGATGATTATTACCCTGAAATTGCTTTTGAAGCAGATGGTTTAGATCATGAGTTTTTAAGTGCTTATTTAAAAGATGCTAAAAATTTAATCGACGCATTAGCTATGCGTAAAGCTACCCTTTATAAACTAGGGCTTATGATTATAGAATATCAATATGATTTTTTCATGGGCGGGGATATTAAACCTATGCAGCTTAAAGACTTAGCACAAGATCTTGAAAGAAATGCTTCTACCATCTCAAGAGCAATTGCAAATAAATACTTAAGTTGTGATAGAGGTTTAATACCTTTAAAATCTTTCTTTACCACCGCAGTTGATGATGGTGAAACTTCTAATGCAACTATTAAAGATTTTCTTAGTAATTTAATTAAAAAAGAAAATCCTAAAAAACCTTTGAGTGATTTGAAAATTCTTGAACTCACTCAAAAAGAATTCCCAAGTGTGCAACTAGGGCGCAGAACTATCACTAAATATCGTATGCAACTTGGTATAGGAAGCTCAAGTGAGCGTAAAAAATTATATGAATTAATGTAGGAAAAGATGAATTTAGAAAGTATTTTTGAAAAAACCATAAAACAAAATGTGCGTTTAATAGCAGCTAGCAAGTATGTTCAAGATGAGCAAATTCGAGAGCTTTTTAAGCAAGGTGTTGTAGAGTTTGGAGAAAATCAAGTCCAAGCTTTAGCTTTAAAAAAAGAAAAACTTCAAGATTTAGAAATCAAGTGGCATTTTATAGGCAATCTTCAAAGTAATAAAATCAACCTTTTAATCAAACAAAACCCATTACTTTGGCAATCTTGTAATGGCTTAAAAAGCGCTAAAGCTGTAGATAAAAGACTTGATTATAAATTAGATACTTTATTAGAAATAAATACTGCCAATGAAAGTTCTAAAAGTGGCATAGAGCAAAATAAGGCCATAGAAGAGTATTTGCAAATACAAGAAGAGTGTAAAAATTTAAACCTTATAGGTATTATGTGTATAGGTTCTATGGATGAGGAAAAAGTTCAAGAAAGTTTTGAGCAAACTTTTAAAATCTATGAAAATTTACAAAAACACGGGGCAAAAATTTGCTCTATGGGTATGAGTGGGGATTTTGAACTAGCTATAAAATGTGGTTCAAATATGGTGCGTTTGGGGAGTATTTTATTTAAATAAACCCCATTTGTTTTGCTTTTTCTATCATAAAATCTGCACCATTTTCACTTTTTAACTCTTGCAAGGCTAAAGATTTTTCTTCTAGTGAGAAATTTTCTACCAAATTTAAAAATTGATGTTTTTCTTCTTGGGTTAAAATTTCACATAAATTACGCTCTTTTAAATACAATGCATTAAAATACTGATGATTTTTAGCCGCATATGGATAAGGAATAAAAATACAAGGAAGTAAATTTGCACTAAGCTCAAAAAGACTACTTGCACCTGATCTTGATATGGCTAAATCTGCTTTAGAAATTTTATCTATAATGTTTTTATCAAAGTCAAAAAGCTCTACATTAACATTTAAATCCTCATAAGCTTTTTTACATCTTTCATAATCATTCTTACCACATTGGTGAATGATATTTATATCTTTTTCTTTAAAGTATAAAGCATTTTCTAAGGCAAGATCGTTTATAAATTTAGCCCCTTGAGATCCACCAAGAAAAATAATATTTTTTAATTCTTTTCTCACTCTTGCTTTTTGTGAAAAAATTTCACTAATAGGATAAGGACAAAAGAAAGTATTTGCTTTATTAACTTGATCATCAAAAGCAGTAAAAAAAGCTTTAGAAAAAGGCTTTAAAAGTGAATTTAAACTTCCCATTTTTGAATTTTGCTCATGGATGAAAAGTGGGATATTTGCCATTAAAGCACCAAAAGCGCCTGGAGCACTGCTATATCCACCCACACTAAAAACTACTTTAATATTATGTTCTTTTAAAATTTGTTTTGTTTTTCTTGCAAGTTTTACAATATGCAAAAACGATTGAACCTTAGCTAAGCCTTTTTTATTAACAACGCCTTGGGAACTTAGAAAGTATTTTTTATAAAAACCATTTTCATTTTCAAACCAAAGTCTATCTTGGCCATTTTCACTTCCTATGTAAATGCATTCTATACCTTGTTTTCTTGCACTTTGCAATAAACATCTAGCTATAGCTAAATGTCCTCCTGTGCCTCCACCTGTAATTACTATCATTTATCCTCTTTATTTAGCTTTTCTTCCAAAATAGCAAGTCTTACTTCTAATTTAGCGATTTTTTCTTCATAATCAATCTTACCATGTTCTTTAATATAAGCAGGTATGCCAATAGCTGTTAAATTTGACCCAACATCTTTTAATACAACTGCATTTGAGCCTATTTTTGCATTTTTACCTATAGTAATATTGCCTAAAATTTTAGCACCAGAACCTATGATCACGCCATCTTCTATAGTAGGGTGTCTTTTGGTATTTTTATCTAAACTCGTTCCACCCAAAGTAACACCTTGATAAATCAAAACATCATCACCTATAATAGAAGTCTCACCAATCACAACCCCACTTGCATGATCTATAAATACCCTTCTACCTAAATGTGCCCCAGGGTGTAAATCAACTCCAGTAAGAAACTGTGAAATTCCACTAATAATCCTTGCTATTTTTTTAAAACCTTTTTGGTAAAAAAAATGTGCAAAGCGATAATTTACCACAGCCCAAACACCAGGATAGTTAAAAACTAATTCCACCCAAGATCTATATGCAGGATCTTTTTGCTTTGGCATAGAAAAATCTTCTTTGATTAGTTTGAAAATACTCATTTAGAACCTATGCTTTTTAAATATCCATTATCATTTAAGAATAAATAAATTTCACCCAAAATATGCTTTTTTTGATTTTCATTAACAAGTTTTGAAGCATAAATTTTTTCATTAATATTATCCATAATTGCATGAATATCATAATCAAGATCTTCTAAGGTATCTAAAATAGATTGAGCCTCTAGTACGCTTTCTACTTCAAAACCCTTTTCATTAATACTTATACAAGCTTCGGTTGGATGTGTAAAAAGATTATGCTTCATACCAAGGACTTCTTGATAAGCTCCCACTAGGAAAAATCCTAAAAAATAATCTTCAGCTTCTACATCAATATCATGTAAAAACAAAGGATTATCTTTAGAATAAGAAATTTCTCCATCACTATCACAAGTTATATCCCATATGCTTGCACTTCTAGTTGGCTTTTTATTAAGTCTATCAAGTGGCATGATAGGGAAATTTTGCTCTAAACCCCAAAAATCAGGTAAAGACTGAAATACTGAAAAATTCACTAAATATTTTTCTTGTACTTCATTTTGCAAACTTGATAAATCAGCTTGATCACCCACTAAAGAAATAGCTTTTCTCATAATCAAATGCACTAAAATTTCACTATTAGAGCGATCTTGTAAATCCACATAACCCAAATCAAACAAGGTTAAAATACTCTCCATATGATCAATACTATCATGTAAATACTCAAGCGCATTAGAAGCTTTAATGTTTTTATACAAATCATAAAGCTCATCGATAAGTTTTGGATTTTTATCTTTTAATAAAAGCTTACTTTCTGTGTATTCTTGAGAAAAAAGCTCTAAAACAGGCGCTACCAAAACAGCATGATTAGCCGCTACAAAACGCCCACTTTCTATAAAAATATCAGGCTCTAAATCTTTTTTTTGCTCTGCAATGCTTTTTAAAATAAACACAACATCGTTTGCATACTCACTTAAGGTGTAATTTCTGCTTGTTTCATTTTTAAACTGAGAGTATTCTACTGCTAAACCCCCGCCAAGATTAATAGCTTTTAAATTTTTTGCCCCCATTTTTCTAAGCTCAGTGTAGATATTGCCCGCTTCATTTAAAGCTTTTTTCAAAGGATGAATTTCAGTAATTTGTGAGCCTAAATGAAAATGTATCATAGTAAATTGATCTAAAAGCTTATTAGCTTTTAAAAGATTTACTGCTTCAATAAGCTCAGTGGATGTTAAACCAAATTTTGAATTTATACCACCACTTTTTGCCCAAATTCCTACTCCAGCTGAATGCAAGCGCACCCTTAAGCCTATATTTGGCTTTGGCTTAAAGCGATTTTTAGCAATTTCAATCATTGCTTCAAGCTCATTAAGCCCTTCCATAGTTAAAGTAATATTATGACCCATTTCACACGCTATAAAGCCCATATTTATGAGTTCTTTATCTTTAAAACCATTGACTGTTATAGGAGCGCCTTCATTATTATAAGCCATAGCTAGTAAAAGCTCAGCCTTACTTCCTGCTTCTAAACCATAGTTATATTCTTTACCTAGATTAACTAAATTTTTTACAAAACCTGGGTATTGATTGACTTTTAAAGGATACACAGCATTAAAAGAACCTTTATAGTTAAATTCTTTTTTTGCTTTGGCAAATTTATTATAAATTTGCTCAATTTGCTTATGGATTAAATGAGGAAAACGAAGCAATAATGGTCCCTTATAACCATCATCACGCAAAGTATTTACTATATCTATAATGGCAGGTTTTTTACCATGATTTACACATACTTTGCCATTTTCGATGATAAAATTATTCGCACCCCAAATATTAATACCATAATCAATCATAACTCATTCTCCAAATTTGCTAATTTTATATTTTTATTTTCTTTACTATCTAAATTTTTATAAAAAATCTCTTCTTTTTGCATTTCATCTTCACCTATACACAAAAAGATTTTAGCATTAGCATTATCTGCTTGGTTTAAATGCTTTACAAGTTTTTTTGCTTCATAACTTAAATGCACTTTATGTTTTTTTCTTAAAGTATTTGCTAATTTAAAAATAGTATCTATATAAGCTTCATCCATAGCACAAAGATAAATTCCTTCTCTTGGCTTTACACTTTGTTTTTGCTCTAAAATAGCCATAATCCTTTCTATACCCATAGCAAAACCCACGCCATAGCCACTTTTACCATCTAAGTATTCAATCAATCTATCATACCTTCCACCACCTGCCACAGCAGCCTTTGCACCGATTTCATCGCTGATAAACTCAAATGCACTTTTAGAATAATAATCAAGCCCACGCACTAATTTCTCATCACATTCAAACTCAACATCATTTTCTTTTAAAAGTTTTTGTAATTTTTCATAATCTTTCTTACAACATGAGCATAAATTTTCACTTAGTTTTGGTGCATTTTCAATTAAACTTTGACAATGATCATTTTTACAATCAAGCACTCTAATAGGATTTAAGTCTTTTCTTCTTAAGCAATCTTCGCAAAAACCTTCTTTAGAATTTAAAAAAGCTATGAGTTTTTCTTTATATACACCCATACATTCTTTACAGCCTAAAGAATTAATCTTCAAACTTGTATGAATTTCTAAGCGTTTAAAAATTTCATTTAGCATTAAAATAATACTCGCATCCTCATACACACTTGCTATACCAAAGCTTTCTACACCAAATTGATGAAATTCACGCAATCTTCCTTTTTGTGGTCTTTCATAGCGAAACATAGAACCATGGTAAAACCATCTTTTAACACTTTGAACCTTATCCATTTTAGCTTCTATGTATGATCTTACCACCCCAGCTGTCCCTTCAGGCCTTAAGCACACATCATTGCCTGCTTTATCAACAAATTCATACATTTCTTTGCCAACTATATCAGAGCTTTCCCCAACACTTCTTTTAAAAAGCTTAGTAAGTTCTAAATGCGGACAATTAATAAAAGTAAAACCATAGTTTTTAGCTACTTCTTCACAAGTTTTTACTACTTTTTCATAAAGAACAGCTTGGCCATCTTGTAAATCTTTCATTCCTTTTAAAGCATTAATCATCTATAAATTCCTTAATCTTTTCATGTAAATTTTCAATGCTTAAAGAAGCATCTAATTTTAAAATTTTTATATCTATCTTAGTTTTTAAAAACTCTAAAGTTTCTTCTAGGGCATTTTGTATATTTAAAAAATACTCAATCCCTCTTTTTTCAATACTATCTAAATCTTTTTTAGAAAGTCTTTGCTCAATAAGCTCTTTAGAACCATGCAAAAACACAACCTTTTGTGGAAAAAGTCCACCTGTGGCAAAAGAATTTAACTCAAATAAAATATTTTGATCAAAATCACATCTTGCATAAGCCATATTAGAAATAAAACTACGATCTGAAATGATAAGTTTGTTTTTATTATGCGCTAAATGCATGTCGATTAAATTTGCTCTATCTGCTAAAAAAAGCAAAAGCTCAGCCTTTTTAGAAAATTGCATTTTACTTTCTAATAAAATTTTTCTCAAATACACCCCAAGCTCACTTCCACCTGGTTCTTTAGTAAAAAATGCATTATGAAAATATTTTTTTAAAAGCTCTATTTGCGTGCTTTTACCCACACAATCAACCCCTTCAAAAGCTATATACAATCTCTCTCCTTTAATAAAGGTATAATTTCTTTTGGCACAAGCTTACTCACATCGCCATTATGCACACAAATTGATCTTACTATGGAGCTTGAAATAAAAGAATTTTTTAAATTTGGCATAAGATATAAAGTTTCAAAATCTTCCCAAAGCATGTGATTTGCATAACCAAGTTGTAATTCATACTCAAAATCACTCACCGCTCTTAAGCCTCTTATAATGATATTTATTTGCAAATTTTTAGCAAGATCTACTAGTAAGTTATCAAAAGTTGTAATTTTAACATTTTTTAAGTCTTTTGTAGCAATTTTTACCATTTTTTCTCTATGCTCTAAGCTAAACATAGGCTTTTTACTCTCACTTTTAGCTATGGCAACAACTACTTCTTCAAACATCTTGCTAGCTCGAATGATTACATCTAAATGTCCATTAGTGATAGGATCAAATGTCCCTGGGTATATACAACTAGCCATCATTGCCACCTTTGGTATAAATTATGCTCAATATTTGCTAGATCAAGCCATTTTCCTATGATAAATTCATATAATTTTTCCAAATTATCAATCTTAGCATAACTTGCCATTACAGGAGGAGCGATGATAACTCCGTAGCTAGAAAGTTTAGCCATTTGTTCTAAATTTAAAGTAGAATAGGGCATTTCCCTTACCCCAAGTATGAGTTTTTTACGTTCTTTTAAAGCCACTCCTGCAGCTCTTGTAAGTAAAGTATCATTTATACCACAAGCAATTTTTGCCAAAGTATTAATCGAGCAAGGCGTGATAAAAGTTGTTTCTATGCCAAAAGATCCGCTTGCAACGCATTGACTAATATCTTCATTATCTAAAAAATTTACATGTTCAAGCTCAAATTTATCTTTTATGTGTTGCAAAAAGTCTATATTTTCTAAAAGAGAATTTTCTTTTGTAAAGCTTATTTTTGCATTTTTACTTATAATGGCATAAATTTGTCCTTTTTCTTTTAAATGTTTTAATAATAAAAAACCAAGTTCACAAGAACTAGCCCCGCTAATACCTACTAAAATTTTTCTCATTTTAGCTCCACATAATTTTTACTAATAACTTTACCATGCACGACTTTTCCATCTTTGTTTTTAAGGCGAATTCTTTGGTTTAAATTCCCACTTTGCAAGGCTTTTAATTCTATCATCATACTTAAATCCCCATCTTTGATGATACCATAAACAGAATCATTTCTTTGTATAAGGGTTTTGGTTTTAAACATATTATATTTTAAAATCATATTTTCTCTTATATTGCTTTTGGCTATTAAATTTGCGATTTCATCTTTTTTTAATACACCTTGAGGAGCTTTATCAAAAGGAATTTTTAAAATTTTAAAACTAGCAGGACTTAAATTTTCATTGCGCGCAATAGGGCGCGTGGTTTGTAAAACTTCTAATTTTGCCTTTAAAAAATACTTAAAAAATATATTTTTTTTAAACTGCTCTGGAGTTTTAAATTCAGCCTTTACAAAACCATCTGCTCTATCAAAATTATGATTACCTAGTTTTAAAAAAATGTATTGATTAAAATCAGCAGGCAAACTTGATTGAGTATTAAGATCTAAAGAAATGATTTCTAGTTGCGGATAATTTGTCTTAAATTCTTTAATCAAAGCTAATTTTACTTCATCAAAATTTGAAGCAAAACTAAAAGTATAGAAAAATAAAACTAGAATGATTTGCTTAAAAAACAATACAACAACCTTTTATAAAAATATATTAATCGTATAATACATTAAAAAAGTTTGATTTTAGTTAAAAGAAGTGGAGCGGGAAACGAGATTCGAACTCGCGACCCCAACCTTGGCAAGGTTGTGCTCTACCCCTGAGCTATTCCCGCATTTTGAAAGTAGAGTGTGATTTTATCAAAACTTTATTGTATTGTCAAGTTTTTAAAATTAAGGAATGTTTTTTGCTTATAGTTATTAAATTTTAAAAAAGGAGTTCTCATGCAAGTAAATGATAAAAATAGTCCGTTAGCCCTAAATAATATGACAAAAATCAAAGAAAAAAACACATCTTCAGATGAATTTCAAGCTACACTTAATGCACTTAAAGACAAAGAGGAAAAAGAGTATAAAAAAGATAGCAACAATGCTTTTAGTAATACAGATTTAAATATAGGTTCGATTTCTAAAGATTATAGCGTATATGCTTGGGAGAAATTACGCCAAAGTAAATACCAAAAAAATGAAGAAAATATCTTAAATAATCTTTTTAAAACCTTAGATAAAGCAAGAAGTTAATCATTCAAAATAGGGTAGTGTAATACCCTATTAAATTTTTAAAACTTTAACTTCTTGATCTTTTGCTAATTTTGTATCATCAATTTGCGTGATTAAAATATGCGTGTTTTCACATAAAGGTTTTAGCATACCTGAGCCAAATTTAGCTTCACTTGGTTTAAAATACCCATCGACTAATTTTCCAAAAGCAAAATCATTTCTTTGACCTTTGAAATTTAAATCTTTAGTCAATCTTGCTTTATCAAATTCCAAAAGTTCTTTACCATAAAGTAAATTGAGTATATTTTTTGCAAAAATATGCGTTGAAACTAAAGAGGCTAAAGGATTTCCTGGTAGGGCTAGAAAAAGCGTATCGCTTTTGCTAAAAAGTTTTACATGCTTGCAAAGTTTAGCATTTACTTTTTCAAAAATAGGGCTAAAATCACACTCAAGCAAAGCTTGTTTGATAAAATCAGCCTCACCCACGCTAGCTCCACCACTGCTTATAAGTATATCAAATTCTTTATTTTCTAAAAGCTTTTTATATGCATTTAAATCATCTTTTATAAGTCCTAAATACTCAACATCAGCATAATCTTGCAAAATAGCATAAATACCAAAAGCATTTGCATTGTATATGCTGCATTCATCAGCATTTTCCCAAGGTTCTACAAGCTCATCTCCACTTGAAAAAATTCCAATACGCATTTTCTTAACGACATTTAACTCATAAATTCCTTGAGCAGCAAGCATAGCTACCATACCTGAAGTGATTTTTTGTCCCTTTTTAAACAAAAGCTCTCCAAGCTTTGCTTCCTCGCCTTTAAAGCGGATGGCATTGTTTTCTTTAGCGTTTTTAGCATTGAGCTTTTCATCTTCAAACAAAGCTTCTTCAAACATTAAAATAGTATTTGCATTTTGAGGAATTTTAGCTCCTGTCATGATTTTATAGCATTCATTTTTTTCTATAATATAATCATTTTTATCGCCTGCTAAAATGCTTCCTTTTATTTCTAGCAATTTATTCTTATGTGTATAATTTAGCGCATAGCCATCTAGGGCGGAATTATCAAAAGCAGGTAGGTTTTTTTTCACAAAAACATCTTCATATAAAATACACCCCAAAGCTTGCGTCAAATTTACTCTTTGAAATTCATTTTTTGCTTTGATTTGTTCTTTTAAAAAATCTAAAGTTGCAAAAATATCTCTCATTCTTCAAGCCTTCTTATACTTGCACCTAGTTTTTTAAATTTTTCTTCTAAATTTTCATACCCTCTATCAAGATGATAAATTCTATGAATTTTACTAGTTCCTTTAGCTGCTAAAGCCGCTAAAATCAAAGCAGAAGATGCGCGCAAATCAGTAGCCATAACATCAGCTCCCAAAAGCTCTTTAGTGCCATTTATAGTAGCAATATGCCCGTTTAATCTTATATCAGCTCCCATTCTTAAAAGCTCACTTACATGCATAAAACGATTTTCAAATAATCTCTCATCAATAATACTTGTACCATTTGCTTTTAAAGCTAAAGCCATAAATTGTGCTTGCATATCCGTTGGAAAACCTGGATATTCGCTAGTTAAAATTTCAACTGGTTTGATTTCTTTAGCAGGATTTATACTAATACTATCTTCATTAATATCAAAGCTAAAACCCATTTGCTCTAACTTTGCCAAAACTGCGCTAAGATGGCTTGCATTGACTTTTTTTAGAGTGATTTTTGAGTTAGTGATGGCCCCTGCACACAGATAAGTTCCTGCTTCAATACGATCAGGAATGATTTCAAAAGGTTTAAATTCTAAAAGTTCTCCACTTGTGCCATAAATTTCAAGCTCAGAAGATCCTATGCCTTGTATATCAAGCCCAGCTCTAGCTAAAACCTCACAAAGTTGCACTACTTCAGGCTCTTTAGCAACATTTAAAAGTCTAGTTTTACCATGAGCTAGAGCTGCTGCCATGATGATATTTTCACTGCCTGTAACAGTGATTTTATCAAACATCACATCAGCACCCTTAAGCTCTCCACTAGCTACCACATAACCTTGTTTAATCTCAATATTAGCTCCCATTTTTTCTAAAGCTAAAAGGTGTAAATCAATAGGGCGTTGGCCTATAGCACAACCTCCAGGTAAAGAAACTTCGCAATTTCCAAATCTAGCTAGTAAAGGCCCTAAGGTAAGTATAGAAGCACGCATTTTACGCACGATGTCATATTTTGCTATGGTTTTATTTAAATGTTTTGTATTTATTTTTGCAAAATTGTCTTTAAAAGTATAATTTGCTCCTAAATTTTCAAGCAAAGAAAGTAGGGTGCAAATATCTGCTACATTTGGTAAATTTGAAATTTGAACTTCATTTTTAGCTAAAATACTTGAAGCTATCAAAGGAAGTGCTGCATTTTTTGCACCGCTTATTATCACTTCTCCATTTAATTTTTCAACACCATCAATCTCTAAATAAGTCATTAATTTTCCTTAAAATATATACATAATGATATAATAATATTTTACTACAAATATTATATAAATTAATAAGATTAAAGGTGTTTTTTGGGAGTTTTTCTAGTCATACTTGGTGGGATATTTTGGGCCATAAGTGGGGTTTTGGCTGAGTATTTGTTTAAAAATCATTATTCTGCTGAATGGGTGAGTTTTTATCGTTTGCTTTTTACCGGCATTATTTTAATAATTTTGGGTGTAAAAAATTTCAAATTAAAATTACTAAAGCAAAAAGAAGAACTTAGCTCTCTTTTGATTTTTTCTATCTTTGGTTTATTGATAACTCAATATGGTTATTTTAAGGCTATTTATTATACCGATGCAGGAACTGCCACGATGATACAATACAATGCACCATTAATCATAATGCTTTTTATGTGTTTTAAAAATAAAATTTTACCTAAAAAAATAGAACTAATCGCTTTATTTTTAATACTTTTTGCCTTATTTTTACTTATAACAAATGGAGATATTAACAACTTAAAACTTGATATAAGAGGTGTTATTTGGGCTTTTTTTGGAGCTCTTGGAGTGGCATTTTATTCTTTGAGTGCTAGGCTTATCATAGCAAAATATGGCTTATTTTTAATCATGGGTTTGGCTAGTTTATTTGCTTCTTTTTTGCTTTTTGTATTATTACAAGGAAATATCCCAAAACATGATTTTTCTTTAAATTCCTTTTTGGCTATAAGCGCGATTGTATTTATAGGCACAATAGGGGCTTTTTGTTTATATTTAAAAGGGGTTGAATTAATAGGAGCTTTTAAAGCTAGTATGATAGCTTGTATAGAACCTGTGGCTGCTGCTTTTATGAGTTTTTTATTTTTAGGAACTATTTATAGTGTGATTGATCTTTTTGCTTTTGCTTTGATCATTCTTAGTGTGTTTTTAAATGCTAAAAAACATTAAAATCATTGTATACTTTGCATAGCTTGAGAAAGTATTTGCATGATTTGGCCATATATACTTTGCATTTGTGCATTTAAACTTTGAATTTGAGAATTAATCATTTGAGCTTTTTGCGGATCTTGACTTGATTGTAATTTTGCATTTAATTCTGCAATTTTAGCTTGTATCTTAGCTAACTCGCTATAAAGCTTGCTTAATTGATCTTCAGATTCACTGTTATTTTGATTATCTTTAACACTTTTTTCAAGCTCTTTCACACCTTGTGTAAACTTAAATTCTATAAAATTCTTATTCTCTTTACTTTCTTTTTCTTCTTTTTGAGTGTTTAAAATATAAGGATTAATTTTACTAGCATAATCATTTATTTGCATGATATATCCTTTCTTTAAGGATATATCGGATTTTTTTATAAAAATTTAAGTTCTATCGTGAAGTTTTTTTGCTACTTCTGCAGCCAATTTTAGTTTTTCATTGTCAAAGTGTGTGTAAATTCTTGAAGTATTTAAACTTGCATGACCTAGTGCTTCTTGGACTAAAACTAAATCTTTTTGTTTTTTATAAAGTAGGGTAGCAAAAGTGTGTCTTAGCATATGAGCTCCGTTTTTTTGCTTGCGAATTCCTGCTTTAAATAAAATTTGTTCTACTATACGCGAAACATAAGCTTGGGTTAAGGCTTTGCCATTGCGATTGACAAATAAAAGCCCATCACAAGAAAGATAATTTACCTTTACATCTTTTAAAAGATGTTCTATAAGCTCTTTTTTAATCATCACAACGCGGTATTTATTGCCTTTAGCTCTAATACGTATGATATAAAGATCATTTTCTTCATTAATGTCTTTTAATTTTATATTAATAGCCTCGCTAACCCTAATTCCTGTAAAAATGATGATTTTAATAATCAAACGATTGCGTATAGTGTTGCTTTTAAAATCTGTATTATCAATAGCATCTAAAAATTTACTCACTTCATCTTCGTTCATATATTCAGGCAGTTTAACTCCTTTAGAACCATTTATACCCGCCCAATTTTTAAGATTAATATCAAAAATATGCGCTTTTTGATCTTCTTCATTTTGTTTATCTAAAAATGCAAAAAAATTAATCACAGCTATGCGATAATTTTTCTTACTCGCATCAGATAAAGAAGCACTAATACTTGCTAAAATTTCGACTAAAAGCTCTTCATCGATTTGTTTTAGTGAATAAAGCTTATAAAATAACAAATACTCATAAAGTTTTTTCAAAGGATTAAAATACGTATTTACGCCGCTAAGTCCTGCATTTCTTGCTTTTTTTACATAAGCATCAAGCTCTTGTATATTTTTAACACCCTTGCTTAAGGCTAAATTTACTACAGCCAAAGCTTGAGGGTCTTTTAATTCCTTATTTGATAAAGAATTAAGCTTAAATTTCACATATCTACAAAGCCAAAATAAAAATGACCTTTCAAAATTTTCTTCACAATCTAGAGGATATTTCATCACTCATTCTCCAAGGCTTTCAAAGTAGCCATTTTTGCATGAATATATGCGCTATCAAATAGCTTTTTAGAGCTTTCTTTTACAATTAAACCAAGTTCAGTACAACCCAAAATTACTCCTTGAACCTCCGGAAATTGAGTAATCAAATCATCTAGATATTTTTTTGAGTCCTTATTTATAACACCTTTGCAAAGCTCATTAAAAATAATATCATTAAGCTTTAAAATATCATCATTTTTGGGAATAAAAACTTCGATCTTTGAGTTAATTAAAAGTTGTTTATAAAAATCTTCTTGCATAGTGTATTTTGTCCCTAACAACAATACTTTATTTATATTTTGCTCTTGAAGCTCTAAAAGCATAGCTTTAGCTATATGTAAGATAGGAATTTGAATGTTTTTTTGTATATTTTCATAACATTTATGCATAGTATTAGTACAAATTAATATAAAATCAACTCCGCATTTTTGCAAAAGTAGGGCATGTTGGGTTAAAATTTCACTTGCTTTTTGCCAATCATTCTTACGTTGACATTCTTCTATTTCTTCAAAATCAACGCTAGTTAAAACTATCTTAGCACTGTGTAATTTTCCTAATTTTTCATTTGTTAATTTATTGATTATTTCATAATAGCTAAGTGTGCTTTCATAACTCATTCCACCTATTAAACCTATGGTTTTCAAACTTTTTTTCCTTTAAAATTAATATAAAAATTATAAAAAAATCTTACTTAAAAAATATCAAGCTATAATTATAAAAACAAAATAGGGTGATAATATGTTTTTTAAGAAAAAAACCGCGCAAAAGCAAGCAAACCAAAGCAATACCTCAAAACAAAATAATACTTCAAATGACTTTGCACAAGAAAAAAGACTTTATGAATTTAGAGAAAATATGAAAAAACTTAGCAAAGATGAAAATAGTGCCAAATTTTTAGCAAGACAACTTTCAAGATTAATCCAAAAATCCAAATAAAACCAAAAATTCCATACAAGCTAAACTTTTATATTTATTTTCCTTTTTACTCATCATTTTAGCTTTTTTAGTCTATAAAAATATTTTAACTTAAACTTAATATATATGTAAAATTATATGATAAATAGTAAAATCTTGAAATTATATATATTTTATATTGAAAACTATAATTTTCAAACTTTTATATTTATCTGTTCTTTCATAAGTAAAATATATTTTAAAATACCTATATTATAGTATTTTAAAGCATTTTAATTTTTGGGTGAAAATAACTTATCCATAAAAAAATAAGTATAATTTTTTGAAAAATATTATAAGCTATTTTATGTAACTATGAAAGACTAAAGATGCATATTTTTTATTTCAACTAAATTTTAGTTTGTATTTTTGCTTAAATAAAATTGAAGTTTAAAAATGTAGATTAGTTATTTTCTTGACTTTTAGGATAATCAAAAAACACAACTTCCCCGCTGTGTTCTTTTATATCTTTAAATTCTTTTATATCAAATTGCATACATAAAATAGCAGAAGTTGGAAAGTTTTCTAAATCTATATGAGCTAAATATTCACAAAGTTCTTGCAATAAAGGATTGTGCATAATTAGCACTACCCTACTCTCTTTTAATTCTTTTATAAAATTTAATACATCTTCTAAATTACCATCATAAAAGTTTTTTTCTATCTTGATATCTTTTTCTTTTAAAGAAAAGCTTTTGCAGAGTTTTTGCGCTGTTTTTATACAACGCCTAGCAGGACTTGAAACGATACTTTGGGCTTTAAATTCTAAATCTTTAATCCTATAAATCATAGTTTTTAGATCATCTTTTCCACTAGAACTAAGCTCTCGTTGTAAATCTTGTTCGTAGTTTTCTTTTTGAGCCTTAGCATGACGGATAAAATAGATATATTTCATTTTATAACCTTAAATTTACCCAAAACATATCCGCATATAAAGCCAAAAATATGTGCATACCAAGCTATATTTACACCCATAAAAATAGGTACAAAACTCATTAATAATATAGCTATGATAAGTCCTTTAGTGGCGGTTTTATCCAAATATGCATAATATCCCATTAAAACACATATGGCACCACTTGCGCCCACTACGTTTACAAAACTACCATCAAAGCTTAAATACACATAAAAAACACTAAGCAAAGAGCAAAGAATTCCGCCAATTAAGTAAAGCAAAGCAAATTTAAAGCTTTTTAAGTATTTTTCCAGCATAGAGCCAAATTGAAAAAGCACTATCATATTTAAAATCAAATGAGGCCAATTTCCATGCATAAACATTGAGCTTAGAATTTGCCAGTAAAATCCTTGGAAGAAAAATAAATTTAAACCTAAAATAGCATCTAAATTTAAGGATCCAAAATAAAGATAATTCACAAAGACAAATATCACAATATTTAAAGCGATTAAAAAGGAAGCTATCATTACCCTACTTTGTATTTTTAATAATTATAACAAAAAGCTATTTAAATTCTAGCTTACACATAAAATTCACACTAATAAGATACAATATCGTCAAAAAATAAAATAAGGTTAAAAATGAAAAAACTAGCTTTTGCTTTTTTGATCACTCTAAATACCCTTAATGCAGGTATAGTTATAGCACCTGATTCTTTACCGGTAAATATCAAACAATTTATCAAAGATTATTTTAATGCAGAAATAGGCCTAGTAGAACAAGATGGTTATTCTTATGAGATTTATTTAAGCGATGGAAGTGAGATTGAGTTTTCGCTTAATGGAGAATTTAAAGAGGCTGAAAATTTTAGCTCGTTAAATTATGCGATTTTACCTTTAACAATACAAAATACCATCAAAAATATCTACCCTAATACAGCAATCATAGAAATAGAAAGAAAAATTTCTTATTATAAAATCAAACTAAACAATCAAATGAAGCTTTACATAGACGATAATGGAACAATTTTAAGACAAAAATTTGATGATTAAATGCTTATTTGATTTTACTCAAATAAGCAAGTTTTGAATTTTTCTTCCAAAAAGGTTTTAATTCATCAAAACTTATAAAAACTTCAACTGCTCCTGTTGAATATGGAGCTATCTCATAAGGTTCCCATATAAAATTTAATCCATCTTTTCTTACTTCAAAAATTTCACTCATTTTAAGCTCTTTAATATCAAATAATTCATTTTCACTATATAAACTTAAAATCTTTTGCTTAATCATATTCTGAAAATCTTCACTTTCTATTTTTAACTCATTTTTTATATTTATAAGTTTCATATCATCAATACTATAAGTTTTTCTTAAAAAATTAGTCATACCATGAGCACCACCTTTATATTCATAAATATTTTTTCCTAAAGAGATAATATGCTCATCTTGGTAAAACATATAAGCTTGAGAAAAAAACTCATTATTAGAAATGTTTTCTTTACTCCATTTTTCAAAGCTTTCTTTTGCTTTTTGTTTTAATGAATTTTTATCTAAATTCTCATTAAAGTCATCAATAATTTTATTTAATTTTTCATTTTTACTTGTTGATTTTAAAATATCTTCACTAAAGTCAAATTCTATAGTTTTATTAGCATCTAGTTGTTTTTGTTCTTTAAGTGATAGCTGATTAATCATCGTATTTGTCTTGCTGGCTAAAAAACTAAATTCTTTTTTTACTTCATCTATTTTGCATAAAGCATCAAATTTATTTTTATGCATATCTTTTAAAACGCAAGTTCCAAAATCTGCTATATCTATATAATATTCATCATTCTTAGCACTACCCCAAAAACTGTATTGTTTTTGTTTTGTTTGGACAAAACCATAACTAGTGTTACTTTTAATGGAACTATATAAGTGAATATCAAATTCCTTTCCTTCTAAAATATTTAATGTAAATGTATTTTCATTATATGCATATAAACTCGCACATAAACCTAAATTTAATATTATTTTTTTAATCATTCAATCCCCTTCTTGTGTTCTTATAATTAAACTTTTTGGTAGTTTAAAATACTCAATCCATTCTTGTTCTTTTTGTCTCATTTGTCCTTGATCTACCTCATGATCATAACCTTGCAAATGAAGCATAGCATGTATAAAAAGCAATGCCATCTCTTCTTCATTGCTGTGTTTATATTCCATTGCTTTTTTACTTACTTCATCTAAATTTATCACAATACTACCAAGCAAATTTTCACAATTTTGCACTAAAGGAAAAGACAAAACATCTGTAGTTTTATCTACTCCTCTTTGGTTAAGATTAATTTCATGCATGGTTTTTTCATCTACCAAAACAAGTTCTATATTTTGATCACTCATTTTTTGAGCAATTTTTTCAAGAAAAGAAATATCCATTTCTTCTTCGCAAAAAATCATTATTATCCTTTTGATTTTATAATTTCAAATTATATCAAAATTAAGGAAAAGTATGAAAAAAGCTCTTTGTATTATAAGTGGTGGTATGGATAGTACTTTATGTGCGTATTTAGCCAAAAAAGAAGGATATGAAATCATTGCTTTGCATTTTGATTACAATCAACGCACCATGCTTAAAGAAAGAGAATGTTTTAATAAAATTTGTGAAAAACTTAATATAAAAACAAAATATATTTTAGATGTTTCATTTATAGCAAATATTGGTGGTAATTCTTTAACGGATTTAAATTTAGAAATTCCTAAAGAAAAGCTACACGAAAAAGAAGTTCCAAATACTTATGTTCCTTTTAGAAATGGCATTTTTTTATCTATTGCAGGAGCCATAGCTGAAAAAGAAAAATGCGAAAGTATTTTCATAGGAGTAGTGCAAGAAGATAGCAGTGGTTATCCTGATTGTAGTGCAAATTTCATACAAAAAGCAAGTGAGTTTATCAATGAAGGCACAACAAAAACTTGTAATGTTACAATTAAAACCCCATTAGTTCATCTAAGCAAAGGACAAATAGTTGAATTAGCCTTAAAAGAAAAGGTAGCCTTAGAATACACTTGGTCTTGCTATGAAAGAGAAGATAAAGCTTGTGGTAAATGTGATAGTTGTTTATTAAGATTAAAAGGCTTTAAAGAAGCCAATGTGAAAGATTTTATAGAGTACATTTAAAATTTACTTTCATTTTATTTTTGTTTGTATAATAGATTTTACAAATTAAAAAAGGAGAATTAATGAAAAAAATACTACTTGGTTCATTTTTAGCTGCTTCAATTTTAGCAAGCAATGCTTTAAGTAAAGAATTTATTCTAGATAAAGCTCATACAAATGTAGCTTTTAAAATCAAGCATTTACAAATTAGCAATGTAAATGGAAATTTTAAAGACTATGATGCAGTGGTTGATTTTGATAGTACTAAATTTGAATTTAATAAACTTCAAGCAAATGTAAAAGTTGCTTCTATAAATACTGAAAATAAAGCAAGAGATGCTCATTTACAACAAGATGATTTTTTCAAAGCAAAAACTCACCCAAACATCACTTTTACTATGAGCAAATATGAAAAAATTTCTAATGAAAAAGGTAAGATGTATGGCTCTTTAAATATTGCTGGTGTAAGTAAAGATATTGTTTTAGATACTGAAATTGGTGGGGTTATTAAAACAGATAGTGGTAAAGAAAAGGCAGGATTTACTTTACAAGGACAAATTAAAAGAAGTGATTTTAAATTTGCTCCAGATACCTCTAGTTTGACACTTAGTGATGAAGTGCAAATAAATATAGAAGCAGAAATTAACGAAAAATAATTTAAAAAGCATTTTACAATAAAGTAAAATGCTTTAATTTAATTTATTTAGCTAACCAACCTTCTTTTTCCCATACTTTTTGCGCTTCTTTGCTTTGTGTAAATTCTATAAATTCAGCTACTTTTGGATTTTTTAAACCTTTTTGTGTTGGTACTATTTCAGCAGCTCTATAAATAATTGAGTTTTTATCTGCTTTTATAAATTTATTTTCTTTCTCACCAACTGCTTTAATCCAATGTGTCCAAATGATTAAAGCATCGATATTTGGATTATTTTTCCACTCATCAACTGCTGCTTTTGAATTCTTAGCATACACTTTGATGTTTTTTCTAAGTTTTTCTAGGTTTTCGATTTTTCCTGTTTTTAAAGCCATATCTTCATACAAGCCAACCTGCCCTGCTCCATCAACTACCATAACATTAACACCATCTTTTAAAAGGTCTTCAAATTTTTTAATTTTTTTAGGGTTATTAGCTCTTACTATCATACCTGAACCTCTAGCATTTAAAACCTGAACATCTTGTATTTTGATTTGTTTTGACATAGCTTTAACAAATCCATCCATCATAGATGTGTTACCAGAATAAATGATATCAGCATCCATTTTGGCTTGTTTGATCCATTTAGGTGTTGGCCCTGCATTAACGATAACTTTTTCTCCGCTTTTTGCTTCAAATTGTTTAGCAAGTTCTTTTAAAACAGGAGCTGGACCGCCTGGGCCATAAACTAAAATTTCAGCATTCAATGCAGCTGCAGCAAATAAACTTAAAAATAAAAATTTTTTCATATTTTTCCTTTAAATTAATAAAATAAAATTAGAAATATAGCTTTTTAAAGTATATATTTTTTTAATCAAATAAATTAATATTTTTTTCATAGACAAAAAAACATTCTAAAAAGTCTTCTATGTTTTCTTTTATCAAGCAATATCTAAAGTCAATAAAATTGTTTAATTCTTTTAAATCTGTATAAGAAAAATCACAAAATAAAGAATTTTTTAATGCAGTTTTAAAACCCTTAGTGTCTTGAAGTTTTTGTGCTATAAAGTCAAAATCCTCATCATTTTCCACGAGTAAAATCACCCTAGAGCTACCTCCAAAAGCACAAATTTCATTTTTTGAGTTTAAAAAATAGGCTTTAAAAAGTTCTAATTTTTTATCATTAAAACTAAAGGGTAATTTTTGACTTTCTATAAATTCAATAAAACTAGCAAAAATATCTGCATAAAAAAATGCAAATTTTAAATCTTTAAAATACAAATTTTTACAAAGCAAACTCGTTTGAAATAAAGATTTTGAGCCTAAAATTTCATATTTACAAGCTTTTAAGGTATGAAAATTTGATTTTAATTTTAAAATAAATTTTTCATCATCAGAACAAAAGAAAGTTTTTTCTTTAGAATTTTTTAAAAGATCAAAATCTAATAAAATATTTGAATTTAAGACTTTAAAATTAAAGGCTTTTGCAAATTTTAATTCTACATGATTGCAATATATAAATTCATAAGATTTTTCTTCACATAAAAATCTAAAAAGCCTAAAAATAGCTTCTTCAAGATCATCAACTTGAAGATAAAACACATCTTTATCTTCAAGATTTAATTTCTCCTCGCTTACTATAACATAAGCTCCAAGTTTTATAGCAAAACTAGCTTGTTCATTATTCTTAGCAAAAAATACACTTGCTTGTTTGACTTTGTTTAAATCTATACTAAAATCATAAACACTAGAAGTTGCTCCATAGTTTAAAACTTGAGCATTAACAAGCTCAATAAAATTAGAAATATTCATCTAGCCTATTAAAGCTCCATTTTCGATAAAGCTTTGTGGACTAATTAAAACTAATTTACCATTTTTTTCTGCACTTAAAATCATACCTTGGCTTTCATGGCCAAAAATTTTAGCTTTTTTTAGATTGGTAATGACACAAACTTGCTTGCCTATTAACTCACTAGCTTTATAAAATTTAGCAATACCCGAAAGCACTTGTCTTAGTTCGCCATTTTCAAGTTCAAGTTGAAATTTTAAAAGCTTTTCACTGCCTTCTATATTTTGACAATCTTTTACTAGTGCTATTTTAATTTCAATTTTTTTAAAATCATCAATTTTAATTTGAGCTAAACTTGGCTTCTCTTCTACTTTTTCTTCTTTTTTGTTTTCTTGTGTTAATTCAACTTTTGGAAATAAAGCTTCACATGCACTTGATTTTAAATCGCATAATTGATTATTTAAAATTAGTTTTTGATAGTTTTCGTTTGAAATTTCAAAATTTAAAGCTTTGGCAATTTTTAAAGCTGTTTTTGGCATAGCAGCTGAAAGTAAAATAGTAACTTTTGTTAAAATATTAGCACATAAAGCTACTAAGGCATTAGCTTTTTGCATTTGATCATTTTTAATTAAATTCCAAGGCTCATACCTACTAATACTTAAATTTGCTAAAGATAAAGCCTTAAAAAGCTCTTCTAAATAGCGATTTGGCTGGATATTTTCTAAAGCATTGATTGCATTATCTAAATACTCTTTACATTCATTTAATTCTTGATTAAAATACAAATTCACATCTTTACAATCAATAATATTTTGAGAATACTTAGCACTCATGCCGATAATTCTATTTAATAAATTTCCAAGCTCATTGCTTAATTCTGCATTGATTCTAGTGATTAATGCTTTTTGTGAAAAATCCCCATCATTGCCAAAAGGAACTTCTCTGAGTAAAAAATATCTAAAAGCTTCTAAACCAAAAGTATCTGCTACTTCTTTAGGTGCTACTACATTGCCTTTAGATTTGCTCATTTTTTCACCATCTTTAGTCCACCAGCCATGCGCTGCTACAAATTTAGGCAAAGGAAGTTCTAAACTCATCAAAAACGCAGGCCAATACACTGCATGAAAACGCAAGATATCTTTACCTACAAAATGAATATGAGCAGGCCATAGATCCATATTTTTATCATCAAGTCCATAACCCAAAGCACTCACATAATTCATCAAAGCATCAAGCCAAACATACACCACATGTTTTTCATCATTTAATTCTTTTGGAAGCTTTATACCCCACTCAAAACTCGTTCTTGTAATAGAAAGATCTTTTAAGCCACCTTCTACAAAATGAATCAACTCATTAGCCTTATTTTTAGGTAAAATCGGCTCTTTTTCTTTATACCATTTAAGAATTTGATCTTGATATTTAGAAAGCTTGAAAAAATAACTTTCTTCTTTTAAAAGCTGTGTTTTTTTACCACAATCTGGACAATGACACTCATTTACAAGCTGAGTTTGGGTAAAATAACTCTCACAAGAAACACAATAAAAACCTTCATAAGTTCCTTTATAAATATCACCTTTATCAAACATTTTTTTAAATGCTTTTTGTACGCTTAATTTGTGATTTTCATCTGTAGTTCTAATGAAATAATCATAAGAAATTTCAAACTCATCCCAAAGTTTTTTGAACTTAGAACTAATTTCATCTGCATATTCTTTAGGGGTAAAATTTCTAGCACTAGCAGCTTGCTCTATCTTTTGGCCATGTTCATCTGTACCTGTTAAAAAGAATGTTTTTTCTCCTTGCAAGCGATAGAATCTAGCCAAAGTATCTGCTATAATCGTAGTGTAAGCATGACCTATGTGTGCCACATCATTTACATAATATATCGGAGTAGTAATATAACGCATTTTCAACCTTTAATTAAAAATCAAATCCACCTTCTTTACCTTTAGACATACTCTTATAAACTGCATCAATATACTCTTTTCTTAAAGAGCACTCAAAAATCATAGAGCAAGGTAAACAAGATTTTAAGTTTTTATCGTTTTGACAAGCTTGAAGTTCATTTTTTTTAGCTTCTAAAGCTAGTTCAAATTCATCTTTAACTTCAGCCATTAAAGCCCTTTATAAGCTTGTTTTAGTTTTTCAATTTCATATTTTGAACCCAAAAAGCATGGCGTACTTGCATGGATTTTTTCAAATTCTAAATCAAGCAAAGAATCATTTTCTCCATTAGTAGAAAACCCTCCTGCTTTTTCAAAAATAAAAGCAAAAGGAAATACCTCAAAATATGCTCTTAATTTTCCATTTGGCGCATCGCTTGTTGCAGGATATGAAAATAATCCTCCACCTTTGAGTAAAATTTGGTGTAAATCACTTACCATAGCACCTGAATATCTCAAACGATATCCTTCATCAAATAAAGCTTTTATAAAAGCTCTATGAGTATTTGACCAATTTTTTTGTGTCCCACCACTTGCATTTAATTTACCTTTTTCGTTTAATTTTAAATCCTTAACAAAAACAAATTCATCATTTTCATTTAACCTATAAAGCTTAGGAGTATCTATGCATACTATAAGCTCTAAACGCACACCATAAATAGCATAAACTGCCGCTTTTAGATTTTTTGCACTAGCCTTTTGCTCATAAATAGCAAAAATAGAACCTATAGCAAAATTCACATCTACCAAAGATGAGCCATCTAAAGGATCATAAGCAACAATGTATTTTTCATTTTCATTGATTAATAATTGCTCTTGTTTTTCTTCACTAATTAAGCTTTTTATACCTTTGCTTTGCTTTAAAATTCTAGTGATGATCTCATCGCTTTTTACATCAAGTTTTAATTGATTATCTCCAGTGGCATTTTGAGAAGTAGTATAATCAAAATCTTTTAAATATCTAAGTTCTTTTGAAATTTCAATCACTGCTTTTTGTATATCGTTAATTAATTCTTGCATATTTTACCCCTATACTTTTTTTGAATTTTTTAATATAAAATCACAAATACTTTCTAAATCATCCAAATAAAGCCAAGTTAAATTTTTATTTTCGATTTTCTCATAGCTTGCAATAGCCTTAGAATAAGCAAAATAGCTCTCATCCACTTCTTTGCAAAAAACACTAATTCTTGGCATATCTAAGGTTTTTAAGCCCTCTATAAATAAAAAATCAAATTCCCCTAGTTTGGAAATAGCTTCATCTAAAGTACTTGGAGAATGCGTAAATAAAGTTGTCCTTGTAGGGCTTAAAACCATTACATCAGCACCACTTTGAAAAAATTTAAAACTATCTTTTTTTGCTATATCAAAACTTGCTTTATCTTTTGGATCATGTTTTATAATACATACTTTATAATTTTGTTCCATAAAATATTTAGCAACTTGAGTTATTAAAGTTGTTTTACCTGAATTGGAAGGCCCACTAAAAGCCATTGCTAATCTTTTCATAACTTCCTTAAATCAAAGAAAATAAACAAAATTATATCTTTTTAAAAGTTAAAAGCTTATAATTATAAAAAAATTAGGAATAAAAAATGAAAAAAATTTATATGATTATTTTTTTAACACTTATTTTTACTGCATGCTCAAATAAAACCCAAAAACAAAGTGAAATCGATTTAAAAAGTCAAACTCTTATGTATGCACAAAAAATCAATTTTAATTATAAAGATAATAGAGTAATAGCTTTGTTAAGTTATCTAAATCCTGTATTAGATGAAAAAAGCCAAAAAGAAGTTTTTGTGCTTAGTTTTTTACCAAATATCAATATCAAACAAGAACAAATTTCAATACTCATAGATGGAGAAAAAACTAACTTAAAAGCCTTAGATCAAAATGATGAGTTGTTTAAATATATCATCAAAAGTGATTATGCAAGTTATTACAAAATCACCCTTGATGAGTTGGTACAAAAACCTATTTTAAAACTTGATTTGTGTTTTGAGAATCAGTGTTTTGAGTTAAAGTTTCAAAAAATTTCGAAATCGGTGTATTATCGTTCAGAAGATGCAAATACACAATATAATTAGCTAAAACCTTTTTAGCATACACCCTACTTTCTGCATAAGGAACAAGTTCCATAGATAAAAATGGCTCGTACTTTCCTGCTCTAAACATATCTTCTCTTTTAAGCATTCTAGTAGTAAATCCTATACCTCCATTATAAGCATAAGCCACAAATACTGGAGAATTAAGTTTAGATTCTAAATAATCTAAATGATGATTTGCAAAAGTATAGGCTGTTTTTGGATCAAAAAGCATATCTTGGTCAAAATTTGGAATTTGCAATTCTTTATTGCCTATATGATTAGCTAAAAATGGAATAAATTGCATAATACCTAAAGCATAAGAGGTTGAAATGGCTGTTGGGATAAAACGGCTTTCTTGTCTAGCTAAAGCTAAAATCATAGCCTTTCTTTGTGTAGAATAATCTTTTAAATACTCAAAATAAGGCATAATGAAATAATGTTTTTTAAAACCCTCAGCTCTTTCTTTAATATAAGCATAAATAGCGATATTTTCTTTAGTATAAAAATCTTTTGCAAGCTTTTCTAACTCATTAGGAGTACCTTTTGCAATTTCTTTTGCAAGTTTTTGCCAAGCAAAAGGATCTTTCATATCAAAATCATTTTTTTGTTTTTTTGGACTTAATTCTTCTATTTTAGGCAAAGGCAAGCCCTTTAACTCCCTTGCATAAAGACTATAAATATTTAAAGAATCACTTTGAGCAAGCTCATCAAGATACTTTTTATCTTGAGTGATTAAATAAATCCAAAAATTTGCATTATCTACTAAAGGCTTACTTTTAAAAGTATCTTTTGCTACTTGGAAAAATTCCAGTGCTTTTTTATCGTCATTTTCTAAAATAGCATTCACACCTAAGTAAAATGCATTATCTTGAAAAGTTAAATTTGCATCTACATTAACCAAAGATTTTCTTATCAATGGACTTTTTTTCTTAATGATAATTTCTTTTACAAAATTTGTAAATTCTTTTTCTTTTGCTAATTCATTTACAAAATCTTTTTCTAAGAAAAAATCCTTTTTATCTTTTAAAAAGCCATAAATTTTATAAAAATTTGCACTATCATAATTTAAAACCGCATAACTTAGAGGATCTTTAGCATTAAAAGCTTCTAAGAGTTTTACTAAATTTGGATTATCTTGTGAGATATTTTTTTTCATTTCATTACGCGTTGTAGTATTAAGATCTTGTATAAAAGTTAAACTGTTTAATCTTATAAGCTGACAAGTAGCATTAGCATCTAAGATATTTTGCGTATTAAATTTATAACAAGCTTCATATTCTTTATTATATCCCAAAGGTGGAACAATCGTTTCAATAGCATTTTTAATACGCCCTGCATAACGATAAATATGCTCTTTTAAACCTTCAACTTCTTCTTTTTTAAATTCATTTTTTTCTAATAAACGATATAAATAATAATCCTTAGCCAAAGAATTTGATTTTTGCTCTAATTCTTTGTAAGAATACATCGCACTATTTGCAAAAACTACTCCAACTAAGAGTAATACCACACTTTTTTTCAACACTTATAAACTTCCTAAAATTAAATTTGATAAAAATATTTGGATAAATTTTAATCCTAAAATAATAATCAAAGGTGCTAAATCAATACTTCCTATAGTAGTAGGGATAAATCTTCTTACAAAAGCATAAGCAGGATTAGTTAAACGATATAAAATTTGTACTATAGGATTATATGGATCAGGCCTTACCCAAGAAATTAAAGCAGCAATAATTATAATCCATACATAAATTTCAATCACTAAAGAAAAAATTTGCACCAAAGACACAATCAAACTTGTTCCAACTCCCATTTTACTCCTTTATAATTTCTTTAATAAAAGGCTTGATTAAAGTATAAATTTCACTCATTTCAGGTCCGTGAGTAACCCCTGTTAATACTAAACGCAAAGGCATAAAGAAATTTTTACCTTTTAAATTTGTTTTTTCCATCAAAATCTTTTTAAACTCATCGTATTCTTGAGGCAAATCTAAATCTTTTAAAACCTCTTTAATTAACCTACATTCACTTTCAAATTCATTATAATTTTTAACTGCAAAAATAGTTTGTATTTTTTCTTTTATCTCATTTAGCGTGCTAGCTTCTTGAGTATAAAATTTTGCAAGCTCTGCTGCATCTTTGCCTAAATTTAACAAAGAATTTAATTTATCATTATCAAGCATTTTTATATGCTCACGGTTAATTTGCATTAAGCGCTTAGTGTCAAATCTAGCAGGAGATTTTGAAACTTTTTTCAAATCAAACCATTCTATAGCTTCTTCTAAAGTAAAAATCTCTTTTGGAGTTTTATTGCCTAAAAGGATTAAATAATTTGCAATAGCACTTGCTAAATATCCATTATCAAGCATCCATTTTACACTAGAATGAGCCTCTCTTTTACTCATTTTAACACCTTCTTCATTTAAAATGATAGGTAAATGCGCATAAGTCATGCTTTTATCATAACCCAAACTTGCTCTAATATGCTCTTGCTTAGGAGTATTTGAAACATGATCTTCCCCCCTTATAATACAAGTAACACCTTCTAGCATATCATCAACCGCACAAGCAAAATTATAAGTTGGGGTTTTATCTGCTCTCATAATCACAAAACTATCAATATCTTCAGGATTAAAACTAATCTCGCCTTTAATATAATCAGTAAATTTCATTTGAGATTGAGGTTTTTTAAGACGGATTACAAAAGGTTTCTCACAATTTAACACATCAATATCTGCTAATTTTTCACAAGTACCATCATATCTATATGCTTGATTTTTACTTTTAGCTAATTCTTTTTTATGCGCTAACTCATCCTCAGTACAAAAACAAGCAAAAGCTTTTTTTTCACTTACTAGCTTTAAAGCCATTTGACGATGAAATTTCAAATTCTCACTTTGTACATAATAATGCTGCCAAGTTATACCAAATTCTTTTAAAATAGCTTTTATTTCCTCTTCTTTTCCAGCAATATTTCTAGCATTATCCGTATCTTCAATACGCAAAATAAAATCTGTATTTTCTTGTCTTGCTTTAATATAATTAAACAAAGCTGCTCTTAAATTTCCAATATGCATATCTCCAGTAGGCGATGGTGCAAACCTATACATTATTTATCCTTTTAAAACTTTTTTATCATTATACAATTAAATACTTGCTATTTATTTTAAAAAAACAAAGTTCACACAAAATTCACTCAATATTTATATGATTTCACAAATAATTCAATTTAAAGGATAAAAAATGAAATTAAAAATAGCTTTAATGGCATTAGCTCTAGCAAGTTGTGTTTTTGCAAGAGATATGGTTGTAGGTGTAAATGCTTTACCAGCAAATTCTAAAAATTTTATACAAAAACACTTTACAGGCTCAAACATAGCTTTAGTTAAACAAGATATTGATAGTTTTGATGTTTATTTAGACAATGGAACTGAACTTGAGTTTTTCATCAATGGAGATTGGAAAGAAATTGATGCAAAATACAGACCGATTGATACTTCTTTTTTAAGTCCAAATGTTTTAACAACGATTAAGAAAATGCATCCAAATGCAAGTATAATTAAAGTTGAAAAAGAAATTCAAGGTTATAAATTTAAACTAAATAATATGATGGAAATTTATACTGATGTAAATGGAAATTTCTTAGGACAAAAATTTGATGATTAAAAATTAAGCTAAGCTTTTGCTTAGCTTTTATAAGAATTTAGAGCAAGCTCTTGTATATTATAATTAGCAACTCTCTCATAAGTAAAGCCTTTTTTCTCTAAAAAATCAAGTAAAATTTTCTCCATTTTTTCTAAAGCACTCAAGACTTCTTTTGAAAGTTTAAAACTCAATGGTTCTATGCGCTTTGGCACACAGGCTAAAATTTGAGTTTTAGGCAAATCTCCCATAAGCTCCATGTATTGTAAAGTTTGAAGCATTTCAACCTCATGTGCACTACCACTCCAATTAACTTTTTTGGGCATTGCATCATAAGGAAAGAAAAAAATATCTCCGATCTTAGCATCATCTGCTGCAATACAATCAATCACAACCATTTCATCATATTCAGCTATAATATAACTAAGTTGTAAAGCCAAAGTTCCACCATCTACAAAGCTCACTGAGTCTTTTTCGTGATAAAACTTATAATTTTTTTCTAAAAGTTTGCAAAGATGAACGCCTAAGCCCTCATCTGCAAACATAATATTACCAATGCCTAAGATTAGAAGTTTCAATGATTTTCTCTTACAAATTTATAACCACTAAAGATAGCATCTAAAGCACCATCTTTGCCTTTAACTGAGTTAAACACAGCCATATAAATATGCACTGGAACAAAAATCAACACAATCCACATTAAAATTCTATGGTAAGTTCTAACATCGGCTAATCCACCTAACATTACTTCAATAGGTCTTAAGATGTTATATAAAAATCCACCCAAGCCTTCATGATATACATGCATATAAAGGATTAATCCTGTTAAGATAAGTCCAAACATAACAAGATAAAAGAAAAAATAAGTTACAAATTGCAAAGGATTATATACACCTTGCAAATGCGGGTGCTTTCCTAAGAAAATGTAAAATTTAATCTGCTCTATCCATAATTTTACATTAAAAATATCTTTTATGCTTTTTCTCTCACCATCACTTTTTGAATCAAAAAAGAACAAATATGTTTTAAAAATCACACAAGCTATTAAGATAAATCCAAAAATTTGGTGTACCATACGGTATTTTGCCTGCATAAATAAAGTTGGTTCAGATGAAATAGATGGAGATTGAAATACATAAGAAATATAATATCCAGTCCCTACTAAAATCACGATCGCAACTGCTCTTAACCAATGTGTAAAACGAAGGCCAATACTAAATTCGTATTCAGCCTTTCTATTTGATTTTAAGGAATGTTTAGAATCCATACTAAAGTCCTTTCCTTATAAATTTACATTAACTTTATACTCGCTAAGATTATTGCCTTTAGTATCCATTACATGTACAGCACATGCTATACAAGGATCATAAGAGTGAATAGCTCTTATTACTTCTAAAGGTTGTTTAACATCAGCTAGTTTCATACCGATAAGACATTGCTCATAGCTACCGCCTACTCCATTTGCATCTTTTGGACTTGCATTCCAAGTAGAAGGTACTACTGCTTGCCAATTTTCAATTACACCATTTTTAATTCTACACCAATGACTCAACGCACCACGAGGCGCACTTCCCATAAATCTACCTTTGTATTCTTTATTTTTATCGATTACATAAGTAGCACAAGTGCTTTCATCTGTTTTTAAATTTTCGACTAAAGAATTAAATGCTTTTAAACCATGATCAGCAATGATTTTAGCTTCAATCGCTCTAGCACCTGTTCTTCCTAAAGTACTCATAAGTGCTTTAAGTGGTAAATTTGTGGTTTTTAAGAATGAATCAACTGCTTCTACTACGATTTTATTACCCTTAGCATAATTTACTAAAATATTTGCTAATGGTCCAACTTGCATAGGTAAATTTTCATATCTTGGAGCTTTAATCCAGCTGTATTTACCTTTAGTATCAAATACCTTACTATGAACCATATTGCCTTTATCATCAATGCTTTCACCATCAATTAAGCCTGTATAGTTTGGATTAGTTTTGCCATCATAAGGATGTAAAGCTTCATTGTCTGCATACCATGATCTTGTAGCTTCTTCAGTGATTTTAGCTTCATCTACTTCTTCAACCTTACTCAAATCACCATTTCTAATAATACCACCTTCAAACAGCCACTCATCGCTAGAAACTTGGAATTCTTTTTCAGTGTAGAAATTATTTACTCCTACATCATTTAATACACTTGCTTCTTTAGAATAAGCTTTTGCAGCCATTATGATATCTGGATAATAAGCACGATTAATAAAATCAGCTACTTCTTGGAATTTAGTCATATATTCAGCCATTCTTGATGGGTTTAAAAGATCCATAACACAAGTCACACCACCTACTGTTAAGCTTTGTGGATGAGGATTTTTAGCACCAAAAATCGCCATAGCTTGAGCTATTGTTCTTTGAATTCTTAAACATTCTAAATAATGTGAAAGCGCAATAAGGTTTTGCTCAGGAGTAAAGCGATAAGTTGCGTGTCCATAATAAGCATTTGCAAATGGTCCAAGATTTCCTTTATCTACAAAGGTTTTTAGCCTTTGCTGTACTTCTAAAAGTTTATCTGCACCTGTTGCATAAGGCATATCGGTGTATTTAAACGCTTCATCACTTGCTTTTTTTACATCAGCACTTAAAGCACTTACAACATCAACAAAATCAAGCCCATGAAGTTGATAAAAATGCACCACATGATCATGCATGTATAAAGCTGCATTCATTAAAGTTCTGGTTAAAACAGCATTTAATGGCGGGGTAATACCTAAAGCATTTTCTACCGCAATAATCCCTGCTCTATAGTGTGAAAAAGTACAAACACCGCAAATTCTTTGAGTTAAAAAGCCTGCATCTCTTGGATCACGACCTTTTACAATAGTTTCCAAACCTCTCCATAGAGTTGATCCTGAATATGCTTCTTTAATGACATTATTTTCATCAACCACCACTTCAACTCTTAAGTGTCCTTCTATTCTAGTAAGTGGATCTATAATAATTCTTTTTGACATTCTTAATCCTTATTCTTTTCTAATGAAGCAATTACAGCGTGCGCAGCAACAGCAACACCTGTTACACAAAGCACACCTATACCAATTTTATCTGAAATACTATCAGCACCCAAACCATAAACAGTATCAAATAATCTTCCTGCCATCACTTCTTCAAAAGGCCCCATAGTATCCCAAAAATCTGGTTCAGAACAACCTATACAACCATGTCCAGCTTGGATTGGCCATGAAGTATGTTGATTAAATCTTTCTCTTGAGCAATTATTAAAAGTATAAGGTCCTTTACAACCTACCTTATAAAGACAATATCCCTTTTTTGCCCCTTCATCACCAAATTGTTGCACAAATTCACCCGCATCAAAGCGTCCTCTTCTTTCACAAAGATCATGAATTCTTAATCCATAAGCCCATTTTGGTCTATTATAAGCATCAAGCGCTGGCAATGTTTGATACAATATATAATGAATCACATTACCTATAATGTTTTTCTCGCTTGGAGGACAACCTGGAACGTTAATAACTGTTTTATTTGTAACTTTACTTAAACTCACAGCATTACTTGGATTAGGTCTAGCAGCTTGAATACCACCAAAAGCTGAACAGGTGCCTATAGCAAAAATAGCCAAAGCATTATCACAAGCTTGAACTGCTATTTGCTTACCTGTTTTACCGTGTGGTCCTATAGTTAAAAAGTTTTCTGTAGCACCTGTTGGTATACCACCTTCTACCATTAAAATATATCTACCTTTATATTTTTCCATAGCAGCTTCAAGATTATGCTCAGCCTGCCAACCTGCTGCACCCATTATAGTTTCATGATATTCTAAAGAAATATGATCAAAAATTAAACTATCAATAGTAGGAGTATCACTTCTTAATAAACTCTCAGAACATCCTGTACATTCAGCCATATGAAGCCAAATCACTGGAAGTCTATCACTAAGCTCAGCAGCTCTTGCAACTACTGGAGTAAAGCTAGCAGGTAGTGCCAAAAATGCAGTCATTGCACTAGCCCATTTCATAAAATCTCTTCTTGAAAAACCTGATTGTTCTAAGGCTTTAGAGATAGAAATCTCATTTTTCAAAAGAGGAAGTTTTTCTAATGCGTCTAAACGGCGATTAAAAATATCTAAATCACTCATTTGTTGTTCCTTAAATATAGAAATATCATTAAAGATTTTAAAACATTTATTGTTAAGAATAGATAAAAAATAATATTTTTTTAAACAAATATACGAAGTATTTACAATTTAATGTTAATAGGATAATTTTACTCTAAAATAAGCAAGTATTACACTTGCTTATTGTTTAATGATGACAATCTCATCATCTTTAGAATCTATAATAATCTCATCATTTTCATTTAATTCATCAGATAATATCATATCACTTAATTTATCTTCTACCATGTCATATAAAGCTCTTTTTAATGGTCTTGCACCAAAATCTACATCAAAACCAACCTTTGCTATTAACCTAGCAGCATTATCGCTCAAACTTGCTTTAATACCTCTATTTTCAAGACTTTTTTGCAAGGTATTAAAAAGTAATTTAACTATTTTTTCAGCTTCACTTTCTCCCAAAGGATTAAAAGTAATAATTTCATCTAAACGATTTAAAAACTCGGGTCTAAAAAAGCTTCTAAGGGCTTCTTTGATAGCTTTTTCTCTTTCTTCGCCCTTTAACTCCATAATAAAATTTGCACCTATGTTAGAAGTTAAGATAATAATAGTATTAGTAAAATCAACCGTTACGCCTTTACTATCTGTAGCCCTACCATCATCTAAAATTCCCAAAAGTATATTAAATACATCCTTATGGGCTTTTTCTACTTCATCAAATAAAATCACACTATAAGGCTTTCTTCTAACAGCTTCAGTTAGTTCTCCTCCTTCTTCATGCCCTATATATCCTGGAGGTGCACCTAAAAGTCTTGATATGCTGTGTTTTTCCATAAATTCACTCATATCAAAACGCACCATAGCTTTTTCATCATCAAATAAAAATTTAGCCAAAGCTTTAGCACTTTCTGTTTTACCTACTCCAGTTGGCCCTAAAAATAAAAAGCTTCCTATAGGCTTAGTTGCTTGATTTAGCCCTGCTTTATTACGTTTAATAGCTCTAGCCAAGGCACTTAAAGCCTCATCTTGTCCTACGACGCTTTCTTGTAAATACTCTTGAATGTGTAAATATTTTTGCTTTTCAGAAGTAAGCATTTTTTGCACGCTAATACCTGTCCATTTACTTAAAATACCAGCTACTAAATCCTCATCTACTTGGTTTTTAAGCAAAACTCCTTCTTGGGTCATTTGTTTCCATTTTTCCTCTAAATTTAATACCTCTTTTTCGCACTCTAAAATTTTGCCATATTCTATTTCAGCAGCCTTTTGGAAATCTCCTTTATTTTTAGCTAAAATAGCTTCATTTTTTAAAGTATCGATTTCTTTTTTCTTTGCACTTATACCATTAAATACTGCTTTTTCATTTTCAAATTTGGCATTAAGTTTGATTTGCTCTTCTTTTAAATTTGCTAATTCTTTTTTAATCTCTTCTAATCTTTTTTCATTAGTTTCATTTTCTTCCATTTTTAAAGCTTCATTTTCTACTTCTAAGCTTTCAATTTGTTTTCTAACCTTTCTTAAAGAATTTGGCTCACTTTCTATTTGCATTTTTAATTCTGCTGCGGCCTCATCAATTAAATCAATCGCCTTATCAGGTAAAAATCTATTAGCTATATAACGCTTAGATAGTTTTGCAGCTGCTACCAATGCACTATCATTAATAGTTACATTATGATGAATTTCTAATTTCTCTTTTATACCTCTTAGCATTGCTAAAGCTTCATTCACGCTAGGTTCAGCTACATTTACAGGTTGAAATCTTCTTTGCAAAGCCGCATCTTTTTCAAAATATTTTCTATATTCTTTTAAGGTTGTAGCGCCTATAGTATGAAGCTCACCTCTTGCTAAAGCAGGTTTTAAAATATTTGCCGCATCCATACTTCCTTCATTTGCACCTGCACCTACAATGGTGTGAATTTCATCTATAAATAAAATTATATTTTTGTGTTTTATTACTTCATTTACAACAGCTTTTAATCTATCTTCAAATTCACCTCTGTATTTTGCTCCTGCTATTAAAGCACTCATATCCAAGGCTATGACTTTTTTATTTTGCAATGAAGTAGGAACATCTTTTTTTACTATTCTTTGTGCTAAAGCTTCTACTACAGCAGTTTTTCCTACCCCTGGCTCACCTAATAAAATAGGATTATTTTTAGTTTTTCTGATTAAAATTTGCATTAATCTTTGAATTTCTTCTTCCCTGCCTATGACAGGATCAAGTTCATTGTTTTTAGCTTTCATAGTCAAATCAATACCAAATTTAGACAAAGAATCAAGCGTTTCATCGCTTGTTTTGGTTTCTATTTTAGCTCCAGCTCTAATAAATTCTAATTCTTTTTTAAATTCATTTAAATCTACAAATTTAGATAAAAGTTCTTTAATAACCCCACTCGTACTTTCTGAGACAAGCCACATATCCACAGCCAAATAGCTATCTTTGTTTTCTAAAGCCAAGCCTTTTGCTTTTTCTAAAGAATTAATAAATTCATTTGAAAATTTAATATTATCTTTATTTACATTTGAGCTAGTAGGAAAAGATGAAATTTTACTTTTTACTTCTAGCTCAAATGCCTCTTTAGAAACATTTAATTTATTAAAAACTTGATTTAGCAAACTTGAACTATCAACACTTAAAGCCCATAATAAATGCAAAGGTTTTATTTCACTATTCTTAGAATGAATGGCCAAAGAAATCGCACTTTCTATATTTGAAAGCATAGAATCTGTTAAAAAATCTTGTATATTTGCCATTTTTGCTCCTTTTTTACTTTTATATGAGATGTATTATATAACTTTAGTCTATTATTGTCAAGTTTATTTAGTTATATTTATAAATAATTTTTTATATAAACACACTAATATAATAAAAATATTTACTTTATTTACGATTTTTTAAGCAAAAATAACTAAAATTAGATAATTATTTTATGAATTCATATTTATTTTGGAGTTTTTCCTTTGAAGACAAAAAGAAATCTTATTATCGCAGCTAGCATTTGTAGTTTAGTAACCGCTTCTTTTATTTTTACTAATTTACAAGCTAAAAACCCCGCTCCTAGTGAAGCAGAAAAGAAAATAGAAGCTTTATCTAAACTCACAAGAACCATGTCCATCATAGAACAATACTATGTTGATGATGTTAATTATACAGATTTGGTTGATAAATCCATAGCAGGCTTACTAACAAATTTAGATGCTCATTCTTCTTTCTTAGATGAAAAAGGTTATAAAGAACTTAAAGAGCAAACTAATGGAGAATTTGGTGGACTTGGCTTTACTATTACGCAAAAAGATGGAGCAATTAGCGTTGTAGCTCCTATAGAAGGAAGTCCAGCAGATAAAGCAGGCATTAAAACTGATGATATTATCTTAAGAATTAATAACGAATCAACCTTAGGTATGACTTTAAATGAAGCTGTTTCTAAAATGCGCGGAGAACCTAAGACAAAGGTCACTCTAACTATCTATAGAAAAGGCGATGCAAAACCATTTGATGTCAATTTAAAAAGAGATATTATAAAAGTAGATAGCGTTTATACAAAATTAATCGAAAATGAAAACTTGCTTTATTTAAGAGTGACTAATTTTGATAAAAATGTCGTAGATGAAGCTAGTAAAGCTATCAAAAAACATTCTAATGTAAAAGGAATTATACTAGATCTTAGAACCAACCCAGGTGGTATTTTAAATCAAGCTGTAGGCTTAGTAAATCTTTTTGTAGATAAAGGAGTCATTGTCTCACAAAAAGGAAAAATAGAAAATGAGAATGTAGAATTTAAAGCAAATCCTAGTAAAAAAATCACCAACGCACCTTTGGTAGTGCTTGTAAATGGTGGTAGTGCGAGTGCAAGTGAGATTGTAAGCGGAGCTTTACAAGATTTCAAACGTGCTATTATCATAGGCGAAAAAACATTTGGAAAAGGTAGTGTGCAACTTATATTACCTATGGATGAAAAAGGCAAAGAAGGCTTAAGACTTACTATAGCAAAATATTATTTACCAAGTGGTAGAACCATACAAGCTGTCGGGGTTAGTCCTGATATAGAAGTATTCCCAGGAAAAGTAAGTAAAGAAGAAAATCATGGCTTTGAAATCAAAGAAAGCGATCTAAAAAAACACTTACAAGCTGAACTTGATAAAATCGGACATCAAGAAAAGAAAAAAGATAATAAAGAAGATAAAAATATCATCACTAAAGAGCAAATTGATAATGATATACAATTAAAAACTGCAATAGATGCAATCAAAATTTTAAACATCACAAAAGGAGAGTAAAATGGCAACAAAACTAGATCTTTTATACGAGGGAAAAGGTAAAAAAATGTTTAAAACTGATGATGAGAATTTACTCATCACGGAATTTAAAGATGATTTAACTGCTTTTAATGCAGAAAAAAGAGGTAATGAAGCGGGAAAAGGTGCGTTAAATTGTAAAATTAGTACTGAAATTTTTCATCTTTTAGAAAAAGAAGGTATTAAAACACACCTAGTAGAAACTATCAGCGATAAAGAACAAATTGTAAAAAAATGCAATATTATACCTATTGAAGTTATTACTAGAAATGTAGCTACAGGATCTTTAACAAAAAGATTGGGCATTAAAGAGGGTACGATTTTACCTTTTGCTGTAGTTGAGTTTTGTTATAAAAATGATGATTTAGGTGATCCTATTATCAATGATGAGCATTGTTTGATTTTAAATTTAGTAAAAAGTGAAAAAGATTTAGAATTAATAAAAAACATTGCAAGACAAATCAATTCTATCTTGGTTAAATTCTTTGAATCTAAAGGTTTAAGATTGATTGATTTTAAATTAGAATTTGGTATTGATGGTGAAGGAAATATGATACTAGCTGATGAAATTAGCCCTGATAGTTGTAGATTTTGGGATAGCAAAACTAATGAAAAATTAGACAAAGACCGCTTCAGACAAGATCTAGGTAATGTAAAAATGGCTTATGAAGAAGTATTAAAAAGAATTTTAAGTTAGGAAAAATAATGAAAGTAACTGTAAATATCACACTAAAAAACGGGGTTTTAGATCCTCAAGGCAAAGCCATAGAAAAGGCTTTGCATTCTTTAGATTTTAATAACATATCAAATGTTAAAACCTCAAAACAAATTAGTTTTGATATAGCTTGTGATAATAAAGAAGAAGCTTTAAAACATGTTGATTTAATGTGTAAAGAATTGCTTGCAAATACTGTGATAGAAGATTATGAGATAATATTATGAAAGTAGCTATTATTCGTTTTCCCGGAACTAATTGCGAGTTTGATACAGCTTATGCTTTTGAAAAACTAGGTGTAAAAACTGAAATCATTTGGCATGAAAGACAAGATTTTAGCGCAGATTTAATTGTTTTACCAGGTGGATTTTCTTATGGAGATTATTTAAGATGTGCAGCCATTGCAAAACTTGCTCCTGCTATGAAAACACTTAAAGAACATGTACAAAAAGGTGGATATGTCCTAGGTATTTGCAATGGTTTTCAAATTTTATTAGAACTTGGTCTTTTAAAGGGAGCTATGAAACATAATAATAGCTTAAGTTTTATTTCTAAAATGCAAGCATTGCAAGTAGTATCAAACAATAATGCTTTTTTGAAAAATTTCCAAAAAAATGACATTATAGAATTGCCTATTGCTCACGGAGAAGGAAATTATTTTAATAGCGAAGATGGTATTAAAATGCTAGAAGATAAAGATATGATTTTATTAAGATATATCAATAATCCAAATGGCTCCTTAAACGATATAGCTGGAATTTGTGATGAGAATAAAAAAGTTTTTGGACTTATGCCACACCCTGAAAGAATGTGTGATGATATACTTGGCTCAAAAGTAGGACTTAAAATGTTTGAAGGATTTTTAAATTGCTAAAAACCTTCAAAGTTTTTTGTGTTTTTTTACTAGCGTTTAATTTATATGCTCAAGAAAATAGCGTTTTTGAAGATTATAACACCCTAGAAAAAAATTACAATCAATTAGACGATCAAGCTAAGCAAATTTATCAAACTATCGCTCCAAGTGATGAGAGTAATTATGAAAGTAAAATCAATGATGAAAATTTTATTCCTCAAGGTTCTTTAGTATTAAACGCAAAAGAATACACTGATGAAGCTTACATAGATGAAGCTTTTGCTATAGATCTTGAGGTTATCACCACAACTAATGTAAGTTTTGATTTAAATGTGAGTTTTGAAAAAAATGATGATATGCTTTGGATTAATCCTAATCCTATTTGGGAGCAAAAAGCTAATTCATATCACACAAAATTATGGTTTGAAGCAAAAAGTTTAAATGCCAATTTAAATAAAATCATCGTTTCTTTAAGCAGAAATGATCATATTTTTCAAAGCTCATCACTAATTATAAAACCTATTAGACTTAAAAAAATCGACGCTCCATCTAACAAATACTCACACATAGTTGCAAGTAATTTAGAAGTAAAACAAGTAAAAGCAAGCCATTTTGACAATGATAATATGATTTTATTTATAGAACTTGCAGGAGAAAACACAAACCTAGCAAGTTTTAATATAAAAGATATTCAAAAACAAGGCGTAGAGGCTATTAAAGGCGATTTTGAAAAACAAAGCGGGTTTTATTATGCTATTTTAGATAAAAGCAAAACACGCTTTGATTTTTCTTATTTTAATTTAAATTCTAAAGAATTAAAAGATTTTTCTTTAAAAATAGAACTTAAAGAAGATAGCATTAGCACACAAAGTGATTTAAACCCAAAAACCAATGACTTTAATTTTTACAAACAAGTATTTTTGTGGAGCTTGTGTGGTATTTTTGCTTTATGGTTTGTATTTAAGAAAAGCTATGTAGCTTTAGGCTTAGCAATTTTGGCTCTAATAGCAAGTTTTTTAGCCCAAAATAACATATACAAAGCCATATTAAAAGCTGAAAGTAAAGTGCAAATTTTACCAACTCTTAACTCAACTCATTTTTATTCTGGAAAATATAACCAAGAAGTAGAAGTGTTAGATTCAAGAGATGAATATAAAAAAATTTTATTTAATAATGGAAAAATAGGTTGGGTAAAAAGTGAAGATTTGTCAAAGATTTAAAGCTTTAGTATTTTGGATTGAATTTATTTTATCTATTATATTTTTATGCATTGCCTTTTTATTATTACAATCACAAGAAAAAATTTGGAAAATCAGAAAAGCATGGTCAAAATTGCAAAAATATGTAATAAATTATAAAATCCAAACTCAAGGTTCTATACACCCTCAAGCTAATTTACTTTTAATCAATCATCAAAGCTTGTTAGACATAGTTGTTTTGGAAGATCTATGTCCAAAAAATATATCTTGGATAGCAAAAAAAGAACTTGGTGAACTCCCCGTTTTTAAAACTTTGATTAAAAAACCTAAAATTATTTGTATAGATAGAAGTCCAAAAGGTCTAGTAAAACTTCTAAAAGAAGCCAAAGAAAGACTAAAAGAAGATAGAATTTTGGCTATTTTTCCAGAAGGTACAAGATCTAAAACACAAAAACTTTTAAAATTTAAAGTTGGAGCTAAAATTTTAAGTGAAAAACTTAATCTAAAAGTCCAACCTGTTGTAATTGTTGATTCAGCTAAAATTTTAGACACACAAAACTTTAGTGCAAATAGCGGCGTTTTAAAAGTAGTATTTCTTGATCTTGTTGATATAAGTAAAGATGATTGGCTTGAGCAAACTAGAGAAAAAATGCAAACAATCTTAGATAATGAAAGGTCAAAAGCTTGATTAGTGCGGTTTTGGCTGTAGGTTTTGGTGGCTTTTTAGGGGCTATATCTAGAATGCTTACTAGTAGTTTTTTTAATAAAATCATTCCACATGATTTTCCCTATGGTACTTTACTTGTTAATATCATAGGATCTTTTTTAATGGGCTTGTTTTTTTCTTATGCAAATTCTAAAGGTGTGCATATTTTTACCAAAAGTTTAATTAGCACAGGTTTTTTAAGTGCTTTTACGACTTTTTCAACTTTTTCTTATGAAAATTTGCTATTTTTGCAAAGTGGTGATTATTTTCACTTTTTTCTAAATATTATTTTAAATGTTATCCTTTGTCTTTTGGCAGTATGGATTGGTTTTTTAATTTTTAAATAAAGGAGATATAAATGCAATTTCAAACTGAAGTTAACCAACTTTTACAACTTATGATTCATTCTTTGTATTCAAACAAAGAAATTTTTTTAAGAGAGCTTATTTCTAATGCAAGCGACGCACTTGATAAACTTAGTTATTTAAGCGTGAGTGATGATGCTTATAAAAATTTAAAATTTGAACCAAAAATTCAAATCAACTTCAATCAAGAAGCAAAAACCCTAACCATAAGTGATAATGGTATAGGTATGAATAAAGAAGATTTGATCAATCATCTTGGAACCATTGCTAAAAGTGGTACAAAAAGCTTTTTAGAAAACTTAAGTGGTGATGCTAAAAAAGACTCACAACTTATAGGACAATTTGGTGTAGGCTTTTACTCTGCTTTTATGGTGGCTTCTAAAATAGAAGTTTTAAGCAAAAAAGCATTAGATGATAAAGCTTATCTTTGGACTTCTGATGCTAGTGGTTATGAAATAGAAGATGCAAATAAAGATGAGCAAGGTACTTGTATAACCTTACATTTAAAAGATGAAGAATTTTTAAACTCATACCGCATTGAAAGTATAGTAGAAAAATACTCAAATCACATACAATTTCCTATTTTTATGGAAAAAGAAGAATATTTGCCATTAGAAGAAGGTGAAAAAGAACCTAAAAAAGAATTAAAAAACACTCAAATTAACACAGCAAGTGCTTTATGGAGACAAAATAAAGCAAGCTTAAAAGCTGAAGATTATGAAAGATTTTATGAACAAAACTTCCATGACTCAAACAAACCTATGCTTTATATCCACACAAAAGCTGAAGGTTCTATAGAGTATAATTCTTTATTCTTTATACCTGCACAAGCTCCATTTGATTTATATAGAGTAGATTATAAAAGTGGTTTAAAACTTTATGTAAAAAGAGTTTTTATCAGCGATGATGATAAAGAATTATTACCAACTTATTTAAGATTTGTGCGCGGGATTATCGATGTAGAAGATTTACCGCTTAATGTAAGCCGTGAAATTTTACAAGAAAATAAAATTTTAAAAAGCGTTCAAGAGGCAAGTGTTAAAAAAATCTTAGCTGAACTTAAAAAATTCAAAGAAAAAGATAAAGAAAACTATCTTAAATTCCATGAGAATTTTGGAAAAGTTTTAAAAGAAGGTTTATATGGTTTTGGCGAAAATAAAGACGCTATAGCTAAGCTTTTATACTTTAAAAACTCAAATAAAGAAGAATTAATTGATCTTGAAGAGTATAAACAAAACTTAGCTGAAGGACAAAATGAAATTTTTTATATCAGCGGAAAAAATGAAAAACTTTTAAGAAATTCTCCTCTTCTTGAAAGTTATAAACAAAAAAATATTAATGTTTTATTGCTTGATGAGGAAATTGACACCATAGTTATGCCTATGATGAATGAATTTGAAGGTTTAAAATTTAGCGCTATCAATCATTTAGCTAGTGAAGAAACTAGCGAAGAACAAAAGGTTGAATTTGCAAGCTTACTCATCAAAATAAAAGAAGTTTTAAAAGATGAAGTTGAAGAGGTAAAACTTAGCCAAAGACTTTCAAATAGTCCAAGTTGTATTGTTTATGATCAAAATAAACCTGATTTTGCTATGCAACAAATTCTTAAACAAATGGGGCAAGAACAGCAAGTTAAACCTATACTTGAAATCAATCCTAATCATGAAATTTTAAAAGCCTTAAAAGAAAATGATACCTTAGCTAATGAAATAGCACATATTCTTTTAAATATGGCTAAACTTAGTGAAGGTATGGGTATAGATAATCCTAGCGAATTTAACAATGCCTTAAGCAAAATCGTTTCTAAGGCTTTAGAAAAATGAAAAATATAGCTATTTCTAAAGATATTTTGCACGAATTTTGTATTATAGATGTAAGAACCCCAAGCGAATGGAAAAGCGGAGTTATAAAAGAAGCTATACTCATCGCACTTTGCGATGATAATGGCTTTATGAATGAAAATTTCATCCAAGAGTTTAAAGAAAAAGTAGATTATCAAAATAAAAACATAGCCTTTGTATGTGCTACAGGCTCAAGAAGCAAACATACTGCTATAATGATAGAAGATGCTCTAGGTATAGAATGTACTAATCTAGATGGTGGCATGGTAGCACTTTTATCGCAAGGCTATGAAGCTACAAAAAAGGAAAGTTAATTATGAAGAAAATATTTTTATCTTTGGCACTTTGTGCTAGTTTTGTTTTAGCAGAAGTTAAAAATATCGATATTAATGCGGATATTTTGGAAAATTATCAAGTAATTGATGTTAGAAAACCTAGCGAATGGGCGCAAACTGGTACTATAAAAAATGCCATTAAAATTAGCTTTTATAATGAAGATGGCAGTGTAAATAAAAATTTCATTGAGGAAATTAAAAAGATTTCAAGTAATAAACCTATCGCTATAGTTTGTAGAAGTGGTTCAAGAAGTGCTAAAGCTTCTGCTTTACTAGATCAAAATGGCATAGAAGTTACTAATCTAAAAGGCGGTATGAACGCACTTTTATCACAAGGATACGTAACCTCAAAGTAAGTCTAGTTAGACTTACTTTTTCTTTGGCCTAAATACAGAAATTACCTCTTCATTGTTTTCAATATAAGCTCCACCTATTAAATCCACACAATAAGGAATAGCAGGAAATATAGGCTCAATGCATTCTCTTATAGCTTTTGGATTACCCGGTAAGTTGATAATCAATGATTTTCCTTTTATACCCGCACTTTGTCTTGAAAGTATAGCTGTTGGTACATATTCTAAGCTTTTTGCACGCATTAACTCCCCAAAACCTGGTAGCATTTTATCACACACTGCTTGTGTTGCTTCTGGTGTCACATCACGCAAAGCAGGCCCCGTACCTCCTGTAGTAAAAATCAAATCACATTTTACTTCATCAGCCAAATAAGCTAATTTTTCTATGATTAAATCATATTCATCAGGAATTAGCTCATAATAAAAACTTTTTTCATTTTTTATATAAGAATCTAAAATTTTTTCTATCTCTACTCCAGATTTATCTTCATAAATTCCACTGCTTGCCCTATCTGAAAGTACTAAAATTCCTATTTTTACCATTTTTACTCCATTATGATTTTTTCTACATCTTGTTTTTCTATTTTTTCATTTTCTAAAAGAATGCTAGCTAATCTCACAACTTTTTCTTTCATTAATTCTAAAAATTCTTTCACTTCTTGCTTTTGCTCTTGCAATAAACTCTCATTTGCCATAGCAAAAGTTTCCATGAAAGTGAGCAATTCTTTAACCTTTAAAAGATCACTTTGTGCATTAGTATAGCTTTCATTAAAAATAAGCTCCATAGCAACTGAGCCTGCTAGAAAAACTTTTATTTTATTTAATAATTCTGATTTTGATTTGATAGTATTTTCATACTCTTTAAATCTATCTTCTATTAAGGTAATTTTTTCAAATTTAACATCAAAATAAAAAGCACACAAAGCTTTAGCTGCTTGGTATGTGGCTTGAATTTTTCTTTCCTTATCACTTAGAGAGAAAATCTTTTTTTTACCCATTAAAACTTTATTAAGCACTGCAAAAAAATCATTTTCTTCTATTAAATCTGATTTTCTTCTTATAGCATTAATAGCCGCTTCATTAACTAAAGTCTCTAAAGCTGCTCCACTAAAACCCACACTAGCTTTTGCAATTTTTTCTAAATCTACACTAGATTTTTTCTCTTTCATATAATTTTGTAAAATATGCATTCTATCTTTAAAATCAGGCAAAGATATAAAAATTCTTCTATCAAAACGACCTGATCTTAATAACGCATTATCCATAAGATCGATTTTATTTGTAGCGGCCATCACTATAACACCACTATTATCTTCAAATCCATCCATTTGAGTTAAAAGTTGATTTAGGGTATTATCTCTTTCTACATTAGAAAAATCCCCCCTACTTTTACCAACTGCGTCAATTTCATCTATAAAAATGATACTTGGAGCTTTTGATTTAGCTTTTAAAAAAAGCTCTCTTACTCTTTTTGCACCCATACCTACATAAATTTCTACAAAACTAGCCCCACTTTGATAAAAAAATGGCACCCCAGCCTCGCCTGCTACTGCTTTTGCTATCAAGGTTTTACCTACTCCAGGAGGCCCTACTAGTAAAACCCCTTTTGGCATTTTCACGCCAAAATCTTTATATTTTTGAGGATTTTTTAAAAAATCAACGATTTCTAAAAGCTCCACCTTGGCCTCATCAACCCCTGCTACATCTTTAAATTTAACTTCACTTACTACATCTTGTATAGTACTATTTTGTTCATTTTTTTCTAAAATATTTTTTTCTAAAGAAAGTAAATTTTGTCTATCTTTATTTTTTTTATTAAGAAAGAGTAAAAAACTTACAAGAAAAGCAAGCAAAATAAATATCAAAAAAAACTCACTTAAATTATAATCTTTAGCATATTCTAAAGGAATTTTTTGCCACAAAGCATTTAAATCCACCACATCTTTAGCAATTAAAAAATTTCCTTCTTTGCTTTTTAATAATATTTCATTATTTTCTACTATGGCTTTTTGGATTAAATTTTGCTCTAAAAGCTCTTCATAAGCAGCCTTACTAATATAATCAGGTTGATTTTTTATAAACGCAACTATTACAAAAACACAAAGCAATAAAAATGAAGCTAAGATAATCTTTTTATTTTTCATCCCCTAACCTTACATAGTTACAATCTTCTTTGCATTCATATTTTTCAATATTTATCCATTGTTTAGCAATATCTTCTTTGCTTGTAATTTTGATTTTATTAAAAAATTGATCATAGCCTTCATAAAAACCATCTTTTTTACTCTCAACTAAAATTTCTAAAGTATCTTTTTGATTTTTTCTAAACTCATAATTATTTTGCGCGACTATATCTTTTAAAATATTTAATCTTTCTTTGGCTATTTCACCATTAATTCGTTCACTCATAGAAGCAGAATGTGTTCCATCACGCGGTGAGAAAATAAAAGCATGAATATGTGTAAGTTTAAATTGCTTGAAATTTTCTAAAGCTTCTTGCCATATTAATTCACTTTCTCCAGGGTGTGCTACAATAAAGTCTGTTCCTAAAGCAAAACCTTTTTGACTTAACTCATTAAACAGTGCTAAATCATTTTGCGTATGCGATCTTCTACGCATTATGCGTAGCATTTTCTCATGAGTGTGTTGCAGGGCAATATGTAAATGCTTTTCAAGCCAAGACTCATCTAAAATTTCTTTAAAACTCTCATCAATTTGAGCAGGCTCCAAACTCCCAAGTCTTACTCTTTTTATACCATTAACCTTACCTATTTCTTGTAATAATTTTCCAAGTGTAGTTTTATCTTTTAAACCATAACTTCCTATATTAGTACCCGTTAAAACCACTTCACTATAACCATTTTGTGCAAGAAGTTTGATTTGTTTTATTATTTCCTCACTTGGCATACTTCTTGATTTACCCCTAACACTTGGGATTATGCAATAACTACAAGCAAAGTCACATCCTTCTTGAATTTTTACAAAAGCTTTAGTGTGGTTTTCATAATTACTTACGATTTTTGTATCAATAAAGCGTAAATTTCCAAGCTCATAAAAGGCTTTATCTTGCGAGATTAACTCGTTAATTTTATCTTTATTAGAAGCCCCTAAAACTCCAAAAATTTCTTTTTTATCAAAAAAATCCTTTCCCTTGCTTACAGCGCCACAGCCTGTAAGTATAACCTTAACTCCATTTTTCTTTACACCATTAATATAGCTTCTAAGCCCGCTATCAGCACCATTTGTAACAGTGCAAGAATTTATCACTATCACATCAGCTTCTTGCTCATTTTGTGTGACAATATGATCTTTAATATAAGTTTTTAATAATTGCGTATCATAAATATTAGTTCTACAACCAAAAGTTTTAAAATATACTTTTTTTTTCAAATATCTTCCTTATTTTCTATAAATTCATGCTTTGCCATATATAAATTTTGCGATGGATAAGCTATTTTTATATCATCATGTTTATTAAATTCATTAATGATTTCTTTGCTTATATTACTTCTTAAAATCAAAGCCGCATAAGAATTTGTCATATACCAAGCAGAAATTCTCATACCATAACCTTCCAAAAATGTAAAAAACCTAGGCTCTACTTTAGGATTTCTAATGCTGTATTCATTTCTTAATTTACTCATAGATTCTTTTGCAATTTTTGTATAACCTTTAGAAGCTTTTATAACAATTTCTTCCACTATTTCTAAGGCCTTTTGATGATTTGAATCAAAAGTCAAAGTAATATCAAGTCCATCCCAAACTGTTTTCATACCATGATGAGTATAATTTGATATGAGATTAGTAAATATAAAATTATTTGGTATAAAAATTATCCTACCACTTCTTCGATTATCTGTATAAGTTAGCAAAGAAATATCTTCATATAAGGTTATTCTTAAAAATGAAATGTCAATTATATCACCGATATAGTGTGTATTGTTTTGAAAAACTCTAACCCTATCGCCCACTCTAAAACTTCCACCAAAAACTATCACACACCAACCAAGCATAGACATAAACATATCTTTCATAGCAATAGCCAAACCAGCAGAAGCAAAACCAAGCACAGTTACTAAGTAACTAATATTTTCAATATACCCAAAAAGTAAAATCAAAATAATCACATTGATATTAATAAAATTAATGATTTTATTTGCTGTATAAAAGCGATCATTATCGCCTATGTATTTTCTAGCTATAAATTTGAGTAAAAATGCTATAGCCACAACGATAATAATAGCCAAAACTATATTAAAAGCTCTTACACCTTGAATTTTAATAGAAGCTGTTGTTTTTTCAATTTCTTCTTGGATTTTTTTCTCATACACAGAATAAGAAATTTCTCCAAAACGCAAGGTTTGTGAAAAATCTCTTACCATTTGATTGGATATTTTTAAATACTCATCATGTTCTTTACTAGGGGCTAATTTAGCTATCTCAGCCACTAAAACATTTTCTTTTATAAGCTCATCTAAAGTTTGCTTAAAACTATTTAAGAGATTAACATATTCTTCTTTATCACGTCTTAGTTTTTTTATGTGTGAGTATGCTGAAATGATGGCTAAAGGATTAGTTAGTTTATCTATTTTATCAACTTCTTCAGGCGCTAAAACCATCTTGGAAAAATTTGCACTTTTATACTCACTTAAAAGCTCTAATCTTTCTTTTAAGATTAAAATTTGCCTTTCTATAATGCTTTTATTGCGCTCATTAGCCTTTAAGCTTTCTTTTTCTAAAGCTAAAATTTCATTTTGAGTTTTTCTGTAAATATTAAAATTATTATATTTAATCACCCAAGTATTATATGTTAAATTATTATGCAATTCATTGAGTTTTTGCTCTAAATGTTTTATATCATCTTGTGCTAAAAGCATCAAAAAAGGTAAAAATAAAAGTAAAAAAATCTTTTTCATGCAAACACCTCTAAAGTGCGTAAAATATCTTCTTTAGATATATCATTTTTTATACAAGCTTTTCCCAAACCACAAGCTAAAATAAAATTAATCTTTTGAAAATGTGTCTTTTTATCCAAGAAAAAGGCATTGTAAAACTCTTGTATATTTGAAATTTTATAAGATATAGGTAATTTAAATTTCACAAGTAAATTTTGCACTCTTTGGCATTCTTTCTCACTTAATAATCCTAAATTTAACGCTAAAACATTTGCCATATTCATACCTATAGCCACAGCTTCACCATGTAAGTATTTTTTATACCCTGTTTGATTTTCTATAACATGAGCAAAAGTATGTCCATAGTTTAAAAGCATTCTTAAGCCACTTTCTTTTTCATCTTGTGAAACCACATTAGCTTTAAGTTCTATGCTTTTTTGAATGATTTGAGCCAAGGTAATATCATCTAATTTAGCATTTAAAAATTTACCCTCGTTCAAATTTTCTAAAAAAGATAAAATTTCCTTATCAAAAACCACAGCCATTTTGATAAATTCAGCCATACCAGCAGCTAATTCTCTTGAAGGCAACGTTTTTAAAAACTTACTTTCACAATACACCGCTTTTGGCTGATAAAAAGTGCCTATTAGATTTTTGCCAAATTTATTATTCACTCCAGTTTTACCACCCACACTTGCATCCACACAAGCTAGTAAGGTTGTGGGAATATTGATAAATTCTATCCCTCTTTGATATATACTTGCTACAAAACCACCCATATCAGAGATAACCCCACCACCAAAGCTTATAAGTAAGCTTTTTCTATCTAGCTTATAAGCACACATTTGATCTAAGATATATTCTATAGTTTGTAAATTTTTATACTCTTCACCATCTTTAATTTTTATGATAAAAAGTTCTTTAGCTTGAATTTTTTCCAAAAGCGTATCTAAATGCAGCTTTGCTACTAATTCATTAGTTAAAATCACTACTTTAGTATCAAAATTTAACTTTTCTAGCTCATTTATATAGACATTATAACTTGTATTATTTTCTAAATTTACCTTAACTTGCATTGTTTTCTCACAGCGATGGTATAAATAATTGATAATTTTTACTCATCTTATAATATATCGTATTTAAATCTGTTTTTAAAATTTTATTGAAATTACTTCCTAAAATTTTTTCATTAAATGGCACAAAGTGCAATACATTTTGTTTATAAGAAAATTTATTGATAGGGTTATGTTCTTTTTCTTCTATTAAAAGTAATTTTTCATCATGGAGTTTTGAAAGGCTTTCAAAATATTGATGGTATTCAAAAATTTCAGCTTTATTTAGTTTTAAATCATAATAATACAAAGCAAGCCCTAGTTGGATTTGCTTATTTAAATCAAGCATAATAGAAGCAATACCTTCCACATCTTCAAAATTTGAGCTTAAAACCACCGATGATTTTAAGTCAGCAAAATCCCCTTTACCTGCTTTTAACACAGGAATTTTTAAAGTAAAAAGAAAACTTTTTTCTTTTTCAAAAAGATAATCTTCCACTACAAGTAAACCTATGCTAGTATTTTCCACAAAAGGCTTAATATTTTTTACATTTGTACTTTCAAAGTCAAATATCACTTCAGAGCTATTTTTATGCAAGGCTTTAAGTTTATAATACATAGGAGTTAAAGTAGGATTAATCACTTTAAAATAAAGCTTTTTACTATTAATCCTTACATGTAAAAGTAAACTTGCAAAAATAAGCTTTTCTATAGCAAACTCACTCATTTTTTTCATATCTATAATACAAAGTATATTATCACCAAAAGGCGATGGAAAGCGTCCTAAGCTTGTTTTAACATTAGTAAAAACACTTTGTAAAACTTTAGGATCACCTACGATTAAAATACTATCATTTGGCATTAAAATAAGCCCAGGTCTTGCTAGGATAAATTCATTATTTCTATAAACCATTACAATTTTAAAGCGTTTTTGGCTAATAGAACTTATATGTCTATAAGCAAAGCTTGATCCTGCAGGAATTTTTACCTCCATTATCTCACCTTGTCCAAGCCCTATAAATTGTGCCATAGAAGGCATATTATCTAAACAACCTGTTAATCTCGTGCTTAAAGTATCATAAATATTAATCACTTCGCAAAAATTATCATCAATTTGACTATTCCACAAATCCATGATAACTATGTTTAATCTTGGGTGTAATTTTCTTAAATTTTTATAGCAAGCTAACATATCTGCTTCTTCTTGCATATAGATGATAGCTTGATGGAATTCTTCCTTTAATAAATTTTCTAGTTTAACCAAACTTGTAGGATCAAATTTATAAAAAGATATTTGTTCATTTTCTAAATCCAAATCCACACTTTCATCATTATAATAAACAACACTCAAAGACTCTTTAAAAGTTTTATTGCTATGAATTTTCCTTAAAAAATCTTTAGCAAAAATCCCATCAGCTAGTAATAAAATTTTATTCATTTACACCTCTAAAATATAAAATATAATTATAGCAAAGTTATAGTTTATATTTTAAAGTTT